>CAZDKX010000123.1:0-12892 GCA_964505935.1 uncultured Syntrophobacteraceae bacterium | reverse complement strand
CGATGATGGAACAGTCGGAGCGGGCGATGGCCGCTACGCAGTCGCAGGGGCAACCGGAGGATTTGAATTTGAACTTATAAGGAAACATGGGACGATGGAGGGCGTCCTGATATTCCTGAGTGAGATCGTAAATGATGTCCTGGGTGTCGATACAGGACCACTCACAGCGGGCCTTGCCGATGCAACCTTCCGGCGTTCGCAGGTTGGAACCGGAACCGCCCAGGTCCATTTCGAATTCATGAGTCAGTTCATAGAAAATCGGCTCCAGCTGATCGGTCGTGGTGCCCAGCAGGACGATGTCCCCGGTGGACCCGTGCAAGTTGGTGAGACCACTTCCTTTTGCTTCCCACATGTCGCAGAGCTTCCGCAAGATGTCGGAATTGTAGAACTTGCTTGCCGGCTGATTCACGCGCATGGTGTGGAAATGAGCGACATTGGGGAAGAGATCCGGGCGGTCGGTATAACGACCAATGACGCCGCCACCGTATCCGAACACGCCAACGATGCCGCCATGTTTCCAGTGCCCTTCTTTGTCACGGTAGGACATTTCCATCAGGCCGAGCCAGTCATTGCACATGGGGCTCTTGTCCGCCCGTTTCTTGACATCGCTCACAAAGCTGGGCCAGGGCCCCTTTTCTAATTCATCAAGCAAGGGAGTCTCGAATTTTTTCGTCATTCCATAAACCTCCGTAGGACAATTCCTTGTTTTTTTTGACGATTGTCGTCAGATCTTCTAGACAGGGATTCGATGGAGCCTCTTGATCTCACCTCCTTTTCTCTATGGCGTAATAATGTTGTCCGGAATAGTCTTGGCAGAAGCTGCAATAGTCGCAGTAGCGAACGCTTGAAAACCAGATTGAGGTGTATTGTAGGGAGCAGGGAACAGGGATACCGGCAGGATCGGTTACTCGTTCATACCCTTTTCTTCTTTGTCCACATCACCCGCGGAAGGGAGCATGTACATGGTGGTGCTGCCGCTCGACCAGTACTTCAGCTTGCCCTCATTGACGAGTTCGTTGATGATCTTCTTGGCCTGCATCATCTTGATTTCGGGGACTGCCTTGCACAGGTCGTTGAAATAATGCTTGGTTTTCTTCTGCTGCTTGACCCATTCGATAATACGCCCTTTGGCCTCCTCGCTCATGACCACCTCCTGTTAAGGAAATCGCAATAATTTGACAACAAAAGGTTGCTAAACCTCGTAAAGCCTCGAAAGGAATAACCCGTGTAGGCGTCAGCCCCGTCTCATTAGAACGTTCTCAAGCCTTTGTCAACAAAAAAGTCCCTGTAGAAATCCTTGCGAAAACGATCACATACAGAAGAGAGGAGGCAAGCAATGCCGGCCTTGACAGGGCCCCCGGGCGCTGTTAAGAAACACGGCACAGCAACGGATGGTCCGTCAGGGGACGGACAACCCTTGATTCAGGAGGTCACCCAGTGATCAACCAAGCAGACACTAACGTCGACATACAGAAACTGAACCTGTACATCAAGTTCCTGAAGGAGAGGCTTTTCTTCGAGCCCGACTCGGTTGCGCTTCACTACAATCTTGGCCTTGCCTATTCTCACAAGGGGCAGGTTGACGAAGCGCTTTCCGAATTCAAGCAGGCCCTCCAGAATGAACCCAACCTGGCCCAGGCCTACATCAACATGGGGGGGCTCTACTTTAAAAAAGGGGAACTGGATCAGTGCATCGAAGCCAATCTCAAGGCGATCGCTCTCAATCCGGATTTGCCCATGGCTTACAGCAACCTCGGGTTTGCTTACCTCACTAAAGGAGAATTCCAGGAAGCCATCACCTATGGCGAAAAGGCCTTAAGCTTCACCCCCGACAACCTTCAGGTGCTCAGCAATCTGGCTCTGGCCTACCTCCAGGCGGGTCGCACCGAGGATAGCATGAACGCCTCAAAGAAGGCCCTCAGCCTCAATGAGAATTTCCCGGCGGCCCATTACCACTTGGCGGTAGCCTTGCGCCTCCAGGGGAGGACCGAGGAAGCCGACGGGCACTTCGATAAAGCCCGGGCGTTGGGCTATCCGGTTGAGGAAACCGGGGCCGGGGAGGATGTCTGATGGAAGTTGGCAAGGACATGTTTGTTATCCTCGAATACCGGGTTCGCCTCGCCGACGGTTCGTACGTGAAAGGAGAGAACGGTCCCGTTTCGCTCAATTTTGTGGCCGGTTATGAGCAGGTGCTGCCGGCGCTTGAGCAAAGACTGGTGGGGCTTGCCGAAGGAGTCGAAAGCGCGTTCATCATTCCGGCTGCCGAGGCGTTTGGGGACTACGATGCCTCACAGGTCCATGTGAGGTCCTTCGAGGAATTCCCCGCAGGGCGATCCCTGGAAGCGGGGAAATGGATCATTGCCAGTAATGAAGAGACTCAGGCACAGTACAGCTATTTCGTGAAAGCCAAATCGGAGGAAACGGTAACACTGGATTTAAACCATCCCCTTGCCGGCAAGGACCTTCACTATCAGGTTAAAATCGTGAGTGTGCGGGCTGCGCTCACAGAGGAACTGGAATACCTGCGCCCCTGCGAGCACAAGGACGAGGCCGGCCCCGTAGCCTGATTACCCCGCTGGATAGCGCGCGGCGTCCTTGGCATCTCGCGACGAAGGGCCCATGGGGAAGCCTGCTCCCCGCCAGCCCGGCCGTTGGGGGTATGACCTTCAGGAATGTCTGCCAATCCTTTGCTGATACCAGTTGCAGAACTCGAGGGTCAATTGGGACCGTGCCTCGCCCTGGAGGAGGCCTCGGCAGAGCTCGAAGAGGTCTTTGACAAGGGCTGGCGATTCCTGGGCGCCTTGATGGGCCTCGAGGAATTCCTTTACCAGAGCGCTGGCCTTGAGGGAGGCTGAGCTGAAAATCCTTTCGCGAGGGTCTTTGGGCTCCTGGAAGGGGTCCCAGTTTTCATAGCCAATCCTCAAAATACGCTCCTGCCCGCGCTTTGACATCGTATCGAAGATGGCCTTCTTCCTCATGGCAATTTCTTTTTCGTCATCACTCATGCGGAGCCTGCTCCCTCGCCAGAGTCAATCTTTGGTGACCATTTTCCGTGGTTCATTCCCAAAATAGCTTGAGACGGATTTTCTTGAATTCCTTGGTACTGAAAAGGATCCGATAATCATCCAGATGGATCGCTTCAGCCAGTCTCCTTGCGGTGTTTTCGCAATCGTCAACACTCCGGCCGTGGACCATGGCGTAAAGGTTGTAAGGCCATTCAGGGAAGCCGGGGCGGTGATAGCAATGGCTGACTTCGGGGCGTGAAGCGAGAATGGTGCCATAGGCGTCAATCTCCTCCGGGGGGCAGCTCCATACCACCATGCCGTTGGCGTTGAATCCGACTTCCCGATGATTGAGAATTGCCGCAAAACGGCGCATGAATCCCTGGCTGAGCCAGCCGGCAATCAGATCCAGAAGGCTCGCTTCGCTCATCCCCAGGGTTTCCGCCCAGGCGGCAAAGGGCCTCTCAATGAGTGGCAGATCATCCTGGATGCAACGTACCACGTGGATGTGCTGAGTTGTTGCCTGGAAAGCAACAGAAGGCTCCAGATGCGGCAAATCAGGGCGCATATCGGCGGCTCCCTCTTCCCCCTCCTCCAGCATGTCCAGGACCACCGCCAGCTTGTATTTCCGGAGTGCCGGCAGGATCAAGGTCGGCCAGCCTCCTGCTGCCGTGGCAAGCGTGTCAACGGTCTTACCCAGGGAGAGTCCCGGAGGTACCGCGATGGTGAACCAGATGTTATAGGAGCCGGGGCGCAGGTAATTGTGACTCACCCCGGGATAGCGGTTGATCGCAGCAACAGCCGGTTCGAGCCCGTCTTCGGGAACCGCCATGGCTACCAGGCTGCTGCGATAACCCAGGGCGCCCGTATTGAAGATGGCACTGATCTGACGCAGCAGGTTCTGCCGCTTGAGCTGGAGGAGACGCTCGCGAACTTCCTCTTCACCGATTCCCAGTCCCTGAGACAATGCCAGGTAAGGGCTGGCAACGATAGGAAAGGACCGTTGAATCCGATCCAGCAATAGCCGCGTCGTGGCGTCCAAAAGTCCTGAACCTCCTCCAGCGATCATGGTTTCGATTCTGGCACATCCAAAACCAAACAGGTATCATTTTCCGGGAGTTGTAATATATACTCCGGATTCCCGGATTACAACCGGGGGAGTATCTGAAAAGGCAACCAACCGATGACCTTTCCTGTTCGAAGCTACATCGACAGTCCCGAGGGTTTGCTCGTTTTTGGGCCCGAACACCACCACGTCCCCCTGCCATGGGGGTTGGATGTCGAGGGCCCGGCTCTCAGTTACGGACCTTACTTGGGTGCCCTGACGACCTTCCTTGGCCAGGAGGAGCACCAACCTCTTCGTGCGGCGCTGAGCCAGCTGCTGGGGCGGCCTGTCCCCTTACGTGAAATCCAGGAGGTCAAGGTTGTCAGTCGGAAGCATGGCGCCTTCTACCATGTCGCGGAGCTCCAAGCCAAAGTAGCGGAGCACTTTCATTCCCTGGCAGTTAACAGTGCGGTTGGTCCGGCTCGCCAGGCTCTTCTCGAATCCGAATTTGCCACCCTTCAAGAGCTGAACCAACGTTTCCCGCTCGGTTTCATTCCCCGCGTTTTTTCCCTGGGCACCTCCTCGTGCCGCCTTGCCGCGGATACCCATATTGCTCTCAAATCCTCGATTGGTGAATGGTTCGAGGGCTACCATGAATTCCATCTTACTGCAACGGGACCGGCCGCCGTTCCTTCCCTCAAGATCTGGGATGCTCATGCCGACAGGCCGTTCCTGAATGCTGTCGAGTCGAGGATGCTGTACCACCGGGCTGCGCTCATCCTGACCGTCTATTATGATCCCGAGTCCTTCAGCCAGATCTATCCCTGGCATCATGCCGCAGGCGATTTCATCGTCAAACGGCAGGAGGCCGGGCTGCAACTGCGCTTGATTACGGTCAGAGGCTATCTTCCGCTGATCACGATCGAGGATGGTCCGTTCGATCGGTGGATACCGCTTGCCCATTTTTTTCTGAACCTCAGCCTTCGCATGCGACTGGATCGCCTGGATGGAACGGGGGGGCTGGTCTGGGCCGCTGCTGACTGCCTGCAGGGGGTGGTTTCGGGGTTCCTGGAGGGCTGGGGAAGGAAGGCAGCAACGGGTGCCGCCCTGCCTCGAGCATCCGAGGTGGCCGAGGTCCTACGGAGCTTCACGGCGGATGAATGGCTCGCTTTTGCCCCTCTGGTCCTTCACGACGGTTTTGCGGAGGCTGAAGAGCTGCAATTCATGCAAGCGCGTTTGGAAGAGCATGCGGCTTCGCTCACGCAGGCCCTTGGAGCTGTTGCCTGAAGGGCTTCTCCTGCCCTCCGCAATCTGCCGGCAAGGTGGCGACTGTTCAAGGGAGGGTCAGGAAGGTGGGGCGGCGGGATTCGCCATACCCCTTTTGGATAGACAGCTGCAAATTTTGTGGGAGCGGCTTTCCAGCCGCGAGCAAAGCTTCATTCGCGGCTGAAAACCGCTCCCACATGCTCACATGAGACAACGAGTCGTCTCAGAGACGATGCAGTTCAATCTTCACAAGGATAGAATCGGCAGGGCACGCTGTTGACTCAAGAACTCCTGGACTTCCCGCCTTGTCGGGATGCCGGGGCGAGCCCCCAGGCTTCTGCAAGACAGGGCCGCCGCGGCGCTGGCAAAGACGAGGGCTGATACGAAGCTGGCACCCCGGGCGAGCTCGAGCGCAAAAGCGCCATGAAAGGTATCTCCCGCCCCGGTGGTGTCGACTGCTTCGATGGGGAAAGCGGGCAGTCTGCCTTCATTGCTGCCGTTCCTCCCCTCTAGCCCTTGCTCGCCCAGAGTGACCACGACCGAGGGGGCCTGCCGTTTCAAAGCATGGAAAGCCTTCTCCAGGTCATCCTGCCCGGAAAAATCCCTGGCGAACCGTTCGGAAGCCACCAGGTAGTCGACCAGGGGCAAGAGCGCCAAAGTGCCCTGATGAACGGAGCCGGCATCCAGGACGGTGATGATCCCTCGCTCACGGGCGGACTCAGCGAGCGGCCGGGAAATCACCGGTTCGTGGCCGTCGAAGAGAATTACCTGCGGGGAACAGCGGGAAAAGTCAACTTGGCCGACAGTCAGGCAGGGCGTTCCGATCCTTGCGTTGACCACCGTACGATCGCCGGTTGGTTTAACCAGGATCATTGAAATGGATGTGGGGAACTTGCCCCGCACCACCAGGTCGGTACGGACGCCCTCATGGTGCAGTTCGCTCAGATGCTCGGTGCCGTGGGGATCCTCGCCCAGAAAGCCGGCGAACGCGGACCTGCCGCCGAGCCTGGCGACAGCAACCGCAGCATTTGCTGCCGGGCCGCCGCCGCTCTTAACCAAGCCGGTGGCCGAACATTTCTCATCGGGCCCTGGATGCCGGGCTACCGTCATGGTCAGGTCAAATGAGGCGTGGCCTACACAGAGAACATCCGTGGCAAAACAGGGCGACCGTGGCATAAGCAAACCTGGGAGGTCTCATCTGAGCGATCCGGATAACCCAAAAAGTTGCTCCAGAACGAGCATCGTCAACAGGACTCGGCATGCCAGCGGACTTCTTCCAAAGGTGGCCGATTTCCGCTACCGTTTTCCTTCCCGGGGGGAGCAGACGGCTTGATCAACGATCGGTACCAAAGGTATCCCCCCAGGAGAAGCAGGAGTGTATCGCGTATGACATACCACGAGGTAGCAGGGTTGTCGGTGGGGCTGGCGCTGAAGCAACCGCAATCAACATTCAGGCCACGCGCCAGGTTGAACAGCAAGGCAGCGAAGAACACCACAAGCAGCAGGTCCGTCAGGACAATCGCTCCAGGAAGCCAGACGCCAAAGACCAGAAGTGCCCCGAGGATCAGCTCAAGCCAGGGCAGAATGAGAGCGGCAAGGTTGATGAGGTGGTCGGGAAGGATCTGATAGTTGCTGATGCTTTTGGCAAAGTCCAGCGGATGCACGATCTTGTCCAGGCTGGCAAAGATGAAAACCCCACCAAGGATCAGCCGAGCCGCAAAGCACAGGAACAGGTGAAGCGTCAGGCACCGATCTGATGTCCCACCGGCTGATGCCTCAGGTTCGCTCTCGCTCACCGTATCCTTGCGGAAGATCGCCTGGCCCTGATCAATCGGTGTCTTCATCGCTCTCATATCCCTAACCATCCAGGCAAGAAGCCGGGTTGGCAGCACCCCGGCTTCTTTGCTCTGATCACCGAGCGCCCGTGCGGGTCATCCTGGTGGGTGGACCATCCTGCCATACGAAGAAAACCTGCCCGTCTTCCGCATAAATCCTTATCCCCGAATCAGAGTTGATTTGGGCGCCGTCGATGGTCCAGTCCCGCCAGCCCATGAATCTCTTCTTCCCACCCCGTGAAATGCGGCTAAAATAGAGGGCATACTTGTCCTGATACTTTATCAGACGATACTCAGCAGGGTTGGTTTCCCATCCCCCTTCCTCCAATTTCCTATCAAATATGCACTTCCAGTTGCCCATGAGGATGGGCTCGGGCTCTTTCAAAACATGGCAGAAGACATCGGGTCTTTCTTCACCACCCGCCACGTTGATCGCCGCCGCGCAGCCTGCCAGCCCCAAAAGAGCGGCAACGAACCACACCTTCGCGAGCACACTCTTCATTGTGGTCTCCCTGTGGGACGCCCGTTATGCCCATCGGGCTCACGGTGGATGATCCAATCGTTGGGAAGCGTGTTCTCGTCTCCACAACGAGGCTACTGGGACGAAGACGCCAGCTGCCCGATGACCGTTAAAGGAATCATGGAATTGCTGCGGTCATTGGTTTTTGCATACGAAGTCTTCTTGGTACTTTTCTGACAACTTCTAGGGTTCAGACTGATCTTCACCTTTCCCTCGCCACCGGGAGGGATTGTCCGGTCAAACCGGACGATGCTGGTCCCTCAGGCAGCCATCACTTCCTTGATTTCCAGCGTTCCGGTGCCCCTGTTCAGAATTCTGAATTCATGGACGTAGTTGCCGTCTTCGGCCATCATCCCGAAATTGAATTCCTTTTCCGGGATTTCTGCCTTGGGGATTCCCTGGGTCGAAGATGCTTGCGGAGAGGTTGGCGCAGTCGGTTGCTGCGCGCTCTTGGAGCCAAGCCCGGGCATATGGCTGCAACTTATCAGCCATACCGAGACGAGCGCTGGAAAAAACCATTTCAGTCTTCCTTTCATGATCGATCCTCCTGGTATAGAAAGGGTTGGTCGGGATTTTCTCCCGTTCACTGCCCACATGGCCTGAGATCGTCTCTTCGCCACCCCTACTCACTTATAAACTTCAGGCAGCGGCATCCGTTAATAAGGCAGCCGCTGCCAGGAGTCAAGCTGTCACTGATGACCCCATTTAAACAATTCAATGCCCCGTTTGGCAAGGGGTTTCGAGATAAGCATTGCCAGTCTTCCACGGCAAACCTTGAAGAGTGTGGAGAAATTGTTAAACTTTTTGAATGCTCCGCTCAGAGCAGTTCACTCGGGAGTCGGTTTTGGCTAGTATATGCAAGCGAGCCTGCCGATGCCGACTCCTGGAGGAGAGGGAAGACACCGTGCGCGGCAGCAGCAGGGCAATTTCGCATGGGTTATTGGGCCGACGAAGGAGGAGGTAATTTCATCTGTCACCCTGTCCGGCATTTGATCCTGCGGGACTGGGCGTAACCCTGGAAAACTGCTGAGAAGCCGAAGATCAGATAGGATAGAGACTGGCCAACGGTACTGAGAGGATCCCAACAATCTGAAGAAAGGCAATTGAACGGTGGAATTGAGAAAATTCTCCATCCCTGAAATCATTTTCGGTCAAGGGAGTCTGCGGTACGCCGGGCGCTGCGCCAGGCGGTTGGGGGCAGAAAAGGTCTTTCTAGTTAGTGATCCTGGCCTGGAGAAAGTGGGCTGGGTCGATCATCTCACCGAAACGCTCGAACAGGAGAAACTGCGTTGGGTTTACTTCAATGACATCGTTTCCAATCCACGCGATTTTCAGGTTGAGAGGGGAGCGGCGATCTACAAAGAGGAAGAAGCTGACATTGTCATCGCCCTTGGTGGCGGCAGTCCCATGGATGCCGCCAAGGGTATTGCCCTTGTCGCCAGTAATGGCGGGCAGATCCGGGATTATGAGGGAGCCAACCGCATCCAGCGCCCCCTGCCGCCGATGGTTTTTATCCCCTCCACGGCCGGTAGCGGTTCTGATCTGACCCAATTCTGCATCATTACCGATGTGCGCCGAAAAGTGAAAATGTCAATCATCAGCCGCTCACTGGTTCCCAACATCTCCATTATCGATCCGCTTCTGCTGCAAACCAAAACCCATAATCTTATCATTGCCTCCGGCATCGATGCCCTGGCGCACGCCGTGGAATCCTATGTGTCAAGAATTGCCACCCCCTTCACGGAACTGCAATCGCTGCAGGCGATTCGCCTGATTTTCGAACACTTGCAGACCGCGCTGGAGACCCGCAGCCTGGACAGCCTTCAGCAGTTGAGCACGGCCAGCACCGCGGCTGCCATGGCTTTCAGCAACGCCGGCCTTGGGGCCGACCACGCGCTGGCGCACTCCCTGGGCGGCATGTTCGACACCCTCCATGGGCTGGTTCATCCGGTACTCCTCCCCCCGGTGATGCGCTTCAATCTTCCGGAGTGTGTTGAAAAAATGGCGAACATCGGGGAAGTCATTTTGAAAAAGCGGTTTCACTCTCATGAATCGATGGCCCGTGCCGGTATCGAAAAGCTGGAAGAGTATTGCGAATCGTTGGATGTCAATCTCCATCTGCAAGAAATTGTCGGCGATTCGAACCAGCTCGCGGAATGCTGCAAAATGGCGCTCAACGATGCGTGCCTTTTGACCAATCCGCGCACGGCCAGCGCCGAAGACCTGCTGAAAATCTGTGAAGAGGCGTGGTGATGAGCTCGAAAACCACTCTCGATGATTTGATCGGTGTCGAATATACCCGACTGGGTTTTTTTAAGGAACTGCAACAAAAGATTGCCGAACTGGAGGTCACTAATTTTGAACTGGCGCGCCGGCAAAGGCAGATTCAGGCAATTCTGGATGGTATTTCCGATGTCATGGTGGTGCTTTCCCTCGATTTCCAGATTGTCTCGGTAAACCATGAATTCAATAAGGTGTTTGGCGTTGCTGAGCCCGAGGGGATGGCGTGTTATCAGGTTCTTCGTAATGCTCAGCATCCTTGTTATCCCTGCCCCGTCGCGGCAGCGCGTGATGACAACAAAATCTGTCGCCACCTGGCGATCTATTCGGTAGGCGGCAAAAACCGGCATTTCGAAATTACGGCCTCACCGCTGCGGAATCGCGACGGGAAACCCAGCCTCGTGCTCATCCTGATGCGAGATGTCACTCTCGAAAAAGAATTGCAGGCGAAATACTATCAGGCGCAGCAGATGGCCACCATCGGGGTACTGGCAGCAGGGGTGGCCCACGAAATCAACAATCCGCTGACCGCGATTTCCGGCTTTGCCGAGGGGTTGAAGCGACGGTTGCCCAGGCTTCAAAGAAAGATCGATGAGGAGTTGCAGGATGACTTCAGCGAGTACCTTGGGATTATTCTCAAGGAGTGCCAGCGTTGTCAGGAAATCGTGCGGAATCTCCTGACCTTTGGGCGCCAGACGAGCTTCGAGGCCACGCCGGTGGACCTCAATGCCCTGGTGAAGGACTCGCTCAAGCTGCTCCATAATCAACTGAAGCATCAGCGCAAAGACCTGATCCGACTCGCCATGGAGGAGTCGCTACCCTTGATACGAGGGGACGAATCGCAACTGAAGCAGGTCATTCTCAACCTGCTTTTCAATGCTTTTGACGCGACGGCGGAGAAGGGGGTGATCATTCTTCGGACCTACGAGGAGGACCAGGACCGGGTTGTCTTGTCCGTCGAAGACAGCGGATGCGGGATTCCCAATGAGCATATCGACAAGCTCTTCGAACCGTTCTTCACGACCAAGCCGGTGGGGAAGGGGGTCGGAATCGGGTTGTCGACTTGCTATAATATCGTCAATCAACATGGGGGCGAGATTCTGGTCGAAAGCGAGGTGGGCAGAGGTTCCACGTTCGCCGTGAGACTGCCGCGGGAGAAGCATGATGGTGGTATTCAATCCAATTCGCATACTAGTGGTTGATGACGAGGAATCGATCCGCCGTTTGCTCGAGAAAGAGCTCAGCAGTATGCGTCGTAGTGTGCGCACTGCTGACAGCGCCCGGCAAGCCTTTGAAATCATTGAACAGCAGCAGTTTGACGTGATCGTGCTGGATATTCGTCTGCCAGATGGGGATGGGGTCGAGTTACTGGATAAATTCAAACAGACCATTCCCGATGTGGAAGTCATCTTGATCACGGGGTTCGGCAATGTCGATAATGCCGTCGAGGCGATGAAACTGGGTGCCTACGACTACATTACCAAACCCTTCACCCTTGATCGGGTGGAGTTGGTGGTTGAAAAAGCCTACCAGCGGGCCTGTCTGCAGCGGCAGAATCGTTTGCTGCGTCATACCCAGACCCTGCAACCGGTCCCTCAATTCGTTGGCCGCTCGCCTTGTGTGGAACAAATCCATTACCTTATCGAAAAGGTGGCGCCGACGAATGTCCCGGTTTTGATTACCGGCGAAAGCGGAGCGGGAAAGGACGTCGTGGCCAGCGCCATCCACTGCCGAAGCCAGCGGTCCGCCCAGCCTCTGGTTATCAAGAACTGCGGCGCGTTGCAGAAGGAGTTGATGCGCAGCGAGCTCTTCGGATACTGCAAGGGGGCTTTTACCGGTGCCAACGAAGCCCATGACGGGCTCATCTCCCTGGCTCATGAGGGCACCCTGTTCCTGGATGAGATTGGGGAGCTTCCCCTGGAAGTGCAGGCAGCACTCCTGCGGGTGCTGGAAACCCAAACCTACCGGAGGGTTGGCGACAAATACGAACGGCAGGTGGACGTGCGCTTCCTCTTTGCAACCAACCGCGATCTGGTGGAAGAAGCGCGTAGCGGAAATTTCCACGAGGCGCTTTACCATCGTCTCAATGTTTTCCAAATCCATATTCCCGCCTTACGGGAGCGCAAGGAGGATATCCCCCTGCTCGTGGAATACTTCCTGGGGCTTCTCGGCGGCAGTTCCTCCCCGTGCCGGGTTTCCAAGAGTGTCATGCAGTGTTTGATCCATTACAGCTGGCCGGGCAACGTACGGGAGCTTCGCAATGTGATTGAGCGAGGGATCATCCTGGCTGAAAACGGCATTATCACCGAGAACGCTCTGCCTCGCGACTTGACCCAGCGGACTGATGCGCGAGCCCTGAATACCCCGCTGGTTCCTTTGAGCGAAATCGAGAAACATCACATTCGCCAGGTCTTGGACTCAGTCGATGGCAATCGGTCGCAGGCTGCGGGGATCCTCGGCATCGGTCGCAAGACGCTGTATCGGAAGCTCAAGGAATACGAGCTCGAGTAGCAGCGAGGCCCATTATGTGATGGCTGACATAATGTTCTATTTTGACACATTCAGGGGCAGGGCTGGGGTCATTGCGACACATCTTGGCTAATTTGTTGATTTAGAAGATAGAATTCCATCGATCGTTCTTCCTCTCTGGATAAACTTCAAACCCTCCCGCTCGTGAGGATGCACGCCACCACCGGAAAGAGCCTTAGTTTCATTCATAACTGCTGGTAATAGCTTATATAAACCAAATTGGCACAAGCCTTGCCAGAAGATTCTGAGGGGCGGATCATAGCTACTCAGAATTGAGGGTCGATCATCGCCGGCGGACGCTATCGCGAACCGGCCGATGATCCCAGCCAGCAAACCACGAACCAGAGAAGGAGCTTCACTATGGCAGTAGGCGATCAAGTATTTGGATTTTTTATTCCCACCGTAACCCTGATGG
>CAZDKX010000122.1:0-12975 GCA_964505935.1 uncultured Syntrophobacteraceae bacterium | reverse complement strand
CTCAGGACAAGAAGCCGGTGGTGGTCTGGAATGTCACCCGCCGCTGCAACCTGAAATGTGTCCATTGCTACGCCCATGCCCGGGACGAGGCTTTTCCCGATGAACTGTCGACTGCCGAGGGCAAGCAGGTCCTCGACGACCTTGCGGGATTCGGCTGCCCCGTGGTGCTCTTTTCCGGGGGAGAACCTCTGGTGCGAACGGACCTTGCGGAACTTGCCTCGTATGCCGTGGAAAAAGGCATGCGCGCGGTGATCTCCACCAACGGCACCCTGATCACCCCGGCCGCAGCCCGCCAACTGAAGATGATCGGCCTGTCCTATGTCGGGATCAGTCTTGACGGCATGGAGCAGGTGAACGACCGGTTCCGGGGTGTGAGGGGGACTTTCGCCAAAGCCCTGGACGGGATTGCCGCCTGCCAGGAAGCGGGGATCAAGGTCGGCTTGCGCTTCACCATGAATCGCCTCAATGCCGGCGAAATCCCCGCGATCTTCGACCTGCTCGAAGAACGGGAGATTCCCCGGGTTTGCTTTTACCATCTGGTTTACGCCGGGCGGGGCAGCAGCCTCATCCATGACGACCTCTCCCACGAGGAGACCCGCCGAGTGGTTGATCTGATCATCGATCGTACCCAGGACCTGCACCAGCGAGGCAAGCCGAAAGAGGTCCTCACGGTGGACAACCACGCCGACGGCCCTTACCTGTATCTGCGCATGGTGAGGGAGCAATCACCGCGGGCTCACGAAGTCCTCGAACTCCTGGAGATGAACGAAGGCAACAATTCCGGCCGCGGCATCGGCTGCATCAGCTGGGATGGAAGGGTCCACGCCGACCAGTTCTGGCGGCATTACAGCTTCGGCAACGTCAGGGAACGGCCCTTCAGCGACATCTGGACCGATCTTTCCCATCCTCTCATGAAGCAGCTCAAAGACAAGAAGCTCCATGTGAAAGGGCGCTGCAGCCGCTGTCGCTGGCTCGGAGTCTGCGGCGGCAATTTCCGGGTGCGAGCAGAAGCGGTCACTGATGATCTGTGGAATCCCGACCCCGCCTGTTACCTTACCGATGACGAAATCGCCTGATTGTGACCATCCAGGAGAAAGCAAGCGATGAAGTTTCCCGCCTACCGTCCTCGAAGACTGCGCCGTACCGAGAACCTGCGGCGCATGGTTCGCGAAACCGTCCTCACCGTGGACCAAATGGTGTACCCCCTCTTCGTCATTCCCGGCAAAGACCGAAGAATCCCGGTGCCGTCCATGCCGGATGTCTACCAGTTCTCGGTTGACCAGCTCTTGGCGGAAGTGGCGACCGTAGTGGAGCTGAACCTGCCCGGCGTCCTCCTCTTTGGGCTGCCGCGGGAAAAAGATGCCGGCGGCAGTGAGGCCTATGCCGACGACGGCGCGGTGCAGCACGCGACTCGGGCCATCAAGGAAAAGTATCCCGACCTGGTGGTCATCACCGACGTGTGCCTCTGCGAGTACACCAGTCACGGCCACTGCGGCCTCCTGCGGGGGCGGGAAGTGGATAACGACGCCACGCTGGAGATCCTGGCCCGGGTGGCGCTCTCCCATGCTCGTGCCGGGGCCGATATGGTTGCGCCGTCCGATATGATGGACGGGCGTGTCCGCGCCATTCGCCAGGCCCTCGATGCCGACGGCTTTGATCAGGTGAGCATCCTGGCCTACTCGGCCAAATACTGTTCCGCCTTTTACGGTCCTTTCCGGGAGGCGGCCGATTCGGCTCCCCAATTCGGCGACCGCCGGGCTTATCAAATGGATATCGCCAACGCCGATGAAGCATTGCGCGAGATCGCCATGGACCTCGAAGAGGGTGCCGACATGGTCATGGTCAAGCCGGCGCTCCCCTATCTGGATATCATTCGCCGCGCCAGGGAGCGGTTCGACTGGCCCCTCGCCGCCTATAACGTGAGCGGTGAGTATTCCATGATCAAGGCTGCGGCAGCGCAAGGCTGGGTGGATGAGAAACGGGTCATGATGGAGGTCTTGACCGCCATTCGGCGCGCAGGAGCGAACCTGGTCCTCACGTATTTTGCCAAGGAAGCGGCGAAGGTGCTTCGCCAAGATTGAGGAAAGGGTCCCGTGAAACCAGATCACCCGAGCAAGCATGAGGCGAATCTGCGCCTGGTCGCCTGGGAAGTCACCCGCTCCTGCAATCTGGCCTGCGTCCACTGCCGCGCTGCCGCCCAGGACCGCCCCTACGAGAATGAGCTCAGCACGGAGGAGTGTTTCAAACTCCTGGATGAGATTGCCACCTTCGCCAGCCCCATCATCATCCTGACCGGCGGCGAACCGCTGCTGCGCCCGGACATCTTTGAGATTGCCGCCTACGGAAACGGGAAGGGCTTCCGCATGACCATGGCCGTGAATGGCACGCTGCTCTCCCCTGAGAAGACCGGAAAGCTGCAGGAAGCGGGCATTCAGCGCATCAGCATCAGCCTGGATGGGGCTTCCGCAGCCTCCCATGACGCCTTCCGGCAAGTTTCGGGGGCCTTCGAGGGGGCCCTTCGCGGGGTGCAATATGCCCGAGAGGCCGGTCTTGACTTTCAGATCAACACCACCGTCACCCGCCGAAACCTGGATGAACTTCCGGCCATTCACGCCCTGACCGTCTCCCTTGGCGCAGTGGCCCACCACATTTTCCTGCTCGTTCCCATGGGCCGCGGCAAAGACTTGGTGGAACAGGGCATCAGCGCCGAGGAGTATGAAAAGACCCTCCACTGGTTCTATGAGCAGCGAGACCGGTCGCCGATGCAGTTGAAGGCAACCTGCGCCCCGCACTATTACCGCATCCTTCGTCAGCGCGCCCACGCGGAGCAACGCACCGTCGACGTCAAGACCTTCGGCCTGGACGCCATGACCCGCGGCTGCCTGGGGGGGGTGGGTTTCGCCTTTGTTTCTCACGTCGGACAGGTGCAGCCCTGCGGTTATCTTGAACTGAACTGCGGGAATGTGCGGGCGAAACCTTTCCAGGAAATTTGGGAGACTTCGACGATCTTCCGGGACTTGCGGGACTTCCGCAAGTATGAAGGCAAGTGCGGGCGTTGTAAATACCTCAGAGTGTGCGGTGGCTGCCGCGCCAGGGCCTATGAAAGCACCGGCAGCTACCTTGCGCCCGAACCGCTCTGCCAGTACCAGCCTGGGGGGAGTGAAGGGTGAAAAGTGAAAAGTGAAGGGTGAAAAGTGAAAGGTGACAAGCGACGAGTGTTGAGTGATGAGGAATGAGGGATGAGGGAGAGGATTCGGGGGGGTATGCGCGGGGAGGCAACCGGAAGTGTCAGCCTGGGTCCGCGATGGTCGCAGGTGGTCTGGCAGAGTATGTTCCTCCTCCTCCTTGCCGCCTTGGTCGGTCTCGGCGTGAATGCGCTGCGCCCTGACAGCCTGCCGCTGGTTGCCGACTGGTCAATGAAAGCGCAAGTGAGTTTGGGGCCGGGGGGAGGAGAGCTGCTGATCACTCTGGAGGAGGCTGAAATCCTCTATTTTGGCCGAGGGGCGGTTTTTTTGGATGCCCGTTCCCAGGAAGAATTCGCGGCGGGACATATCGAAGGGGCGAAGAATTTCCCCTGGGAAGAATTTGAACAGTTCTTTCCCCAAATCATGCCGGACATCCCACAGGGTACGGTTATTGTTGCCTATTGTGATGGCGAGACCTGCAGCCTGAGTAAGGAGCTGGCTTTTGCTCTGGCAGCCAAAGGCTACAGCCACGTACGAGTGCTGATTGATGGCTGGAGGCAATGGCAGGAAGCCAGCCTTCCCGTGGAACCGTGAAAGCCCCACTTTTCTGAAGCAGGACTACTGTGGTGTTGCCTGCTCTTCATCCTCCTCATCGGGTGATTCCTGCTCTGCTGATGAGGAGACAGGAGGGGCCTTGATGATATGGACCTGGACCGTTTGGGGCTCATCAGCCGCAACATCGGTGAGAATGGTCAGCGTGGTTTGGTGCCGCCCTTCTCCCCCTGCCGGTAGCTGATCGACTCTAGGAGTGATCTCCAGGCTGAAACCGTTTCCCTGGGCAAGAGGTTCCTGCTTGACCTGGATCAGCTTTTCATCGTAGGTGAGCTTCTTGATTTGAAAAGGCTTTTTGCGGTTGCTGGTAACGGAAACCTTTCCGGCCCTGACCGCTTGCTGGGCGGCAAATTTCCCTACTAATACGGTCAAGGGCTTGACCGAGATCTCGCCTTCCAGATAGCCGCTGACCCGGACCTGAATCTCCGGTTTTTCGGGAACATTCGTGGTGCACTTGACAAAACCACTGTAGTTGCCTTGCTTGAAAAGATTGGCGATTTTCAGACGATAGTGCTTCCCTTCTTCCACGGTCTCCAGCTGGTAGCGTATCTTTTCGCCCAGATTGCTTTCGACCTTTACGATCTTGAATGGTTTGGTCGTCCCCACCAGGTCGACGGTCTTCTCCGGCTGTTGGTCTGCCATGCCGCGAAAAGCAATATTGGTGGCAGGCCGAATTTCGACCACTGCCTGGATTTTCCCCTGAATAATCAGCATGGATCGTGGGTTCTGAGGATCATTGGAAAACACGGTGGCGGTCTTTTTGAAGTTGCCATGGAAGCCCTTGAGGTTCACTTTAAGGGTTATCTTACCCTCTCCTCCAGGCGGGACCGTGCGGTCAAAGCTGGCAATGGTGCAACCACAGCTGGGGCGGACCTGATCGATCTGTAAATCGGCCTTACCGACGTTCTTAACCTTGAACTCCCGCGTCAATTCGGTCCCCTCGAAAGCTTCTCCAAAATCGTAGGTCTGCTCCGGAAACTGAATCACCGGTGCGCTTGGAGCAGCCGCGGGTGCCACAGGATTTGACTTGGGAGCTTCACCGGCAGCGTCAATCGCTGGTGCCCAACACAAACAATAACACCCTGCAAGAATACTCAGGAAGAGTCCTAAGGCACGCTTCATTGTCTGCTTTTCCTCCATGGGGAATTTTCCGGTTATCATTTAAAAGTCCAAACATGTTATGTAGTTATCGAGCTGCATCAGCCTGCCTTCCATAGCTTTTCCCATGGCAAAGGTCAAGGTCAAAAATGATGCTCTCAAGAGCCGGGAAGCAATTCCCCGGCCGGCACCACGGCGATCTTCTCCCGCCCGAATTCGTCTGCTTCGTGCCGAAGGGCGCGCAAGGTAGCTTCATGGGGATGACCGATAGCCAGGGCTGCTCCCTGAATTTTAGCACGGCGCCTGAGTTGTCTGAGTTGAGAGCGAATGGCGCTTTCCGACTGCTGGTTGTCCAGGAAGATATCCCGACGCAGGAAGGGAAGCTGCACTTCCCTTGCCAAGCTGGAGGCAACGCTCCGGGGGCTGGTATAGCTGTCGATGAAGTACAATTGTCGCTTCTTGGTTTCCTCGATGACGGTTCTCATTACTCGGGTATTTTCCGTAAAGTGTGACCCCATGTGATTGTTGATGCCCGAAAAATAGGGAGAGACATCCATGGCGGTGCGAAAGGACTCTTGAATGGCGGCGTCTGACATGGACAGCAACAGCGCCCCTTTGCCCGGGTTGATTTTAGGGTAGCCATGCGGCTCCATGGGCAGATGCAGGATCACCTGGCGGTGGTGCTCATGGGCCAGGGCCGCAATCTCCTCACTGTGCCGCTGGTAAGGAAGCACGGAAAAGGTGAGGTCCAGGGGGACCTGCAGAAAGCTCCTGGCAATCTCCAGATTTTGCCCGAAATCATCGATTACAATGGCCACCCTGGCCACGGGCGGAGTGGGAGCGGGAGGCTGAGGTGGGGAAATCGGCTCCGAAGGCTCCCTGACGCTGGCATCGGGTCGGTGGGCCGCGAGCAGATTGCCGGTATCGAGGTCGTGACGATGGTCAGCTTCAGGGTGAGCGGATGTGACGGGTTTCCTGGGTTCGGAAGCGGGCTTCTCAACGGCCCCCCGGGTTTGTGCCGGACCTTGCTGGGCCGCCGCGCGAGGCTTGGCCGTTTCTCGGTGATCGAAAGGCTTGGCGGCGGCCGCTTGCCGTTTTTGAGCGGTCGTTTGCGGATACGGGCGTTCCGGTTTGGCGCTTATCCCCCAGTAAATGAGGCCGCCGAGGGTTGTGAGCGCGATCAACCAGACCCACAGCACCACCCCACGGGGGAAGGACGCGCTCTCAGGTTTCTTCCTTTTCTTTGGCGAGGGCCCCGATGCCATTTGAATCAGAGTCTTTCACGATCAACTGACACTCATCTGGCCCATGATCTTGTATCCTTTAAGGAGATCCAGGGCTCTCCTGAGCTGGTTGTCCTGATCCAGCATCTTCTTGGTCTCGAGTTGCGTCGCCGCTGCTTTGGACTCGCCCGAGTCGGGTTTCAAATTCTCCATATGTCGAGGCAGGTCCTTTTCTCGAATACGCTTCAGTTCATCCGCTCCTTCCTCGTCGGTCTTCGGGGGTAGCTCTCTCTTTACCAGGATGTCGGGCTCAATCCCCTTGGCCTGAATGGAGCGGCCGGAGGGGGTATAGTAGAGGGAGGTCGTAAGGCGCAGGGCCGCTCCATCGCTCAAAGGAATGACCGTTTGCACCGACCCCTTGCCAAAAGTGGGCTCTCCCAGGACAATGGCCCGCTTGTGATCCTGCAGCGCCCCCGCCACGATTTCCGAGGCGCTGGCACTTCCCGAATTGACCAGCACTACGACCGGATAGTTGCGAGGTTTGCTGTTTTTGTGGGCCTCAAAGCGCATCTTCTGATTTTCCAACCGGCCACCGGTGTAAACAATCAACCCTTCATTGATGAACTCATCAGCCACTTCCACTGCCTGGTCCAGCAGGCCGCCCGGATCATTGCGCATATCCAGGACCAACCCCTGGAGCGGTTGGTTCTCTTGTTCCAGTTGATCGAGCGCCTTGCGCAGGTCACTGGCCGTTCCGCTCTGGAAGCTGGAGACGCGCACGTAGCCGTAACCCGATTCCAGGGTACGCCATTTCACACTCTGAATGGATATGGTGTCTCGAACCAGGTCGAACTCCAGAGGTTTGCGCTCGCCTTTGCGAATGATGGTGAGCTTCACTTTGGTCCCTTTAGGGCCGCGCATCTTCTGGACCGCTTCGGTCAGGGAGAGGTCCTGAGTCGGCTGGTCGTCGATCCTGATAATTTGATCGCCGGCCTGAATTCCCGCCTTGTCGGCAGGTGTTCCCTCGAGCGGGGAGACCACCGTCAGGACCCCGTCACGCATGGTGATTTCAATTCCCAGGCCTCCGAATTTGCCTTTGGTCTCCACCTGCAGCTCTTTGTATTCCTCGGGCTTGAGGAAGGAGGAATGGGGATCCAATTCGCGCAGCATCCCGCTCACCGCCCCATACATGAGCTTCTTCACATCAGCCTTCTCGACATAGTTGTCCTGCACGATATTCAAAACGTCACTGAACATTTTCAAGTATTGATAAACATCAGGATTCTCCTCGCCGGTCTTGGCCCTGATGCTTGTCCATCCCATCAACAGCAGCAACATTCCGGCAAGCACCACAACGAACTTCTTTTGTTTCTTAACCATGGGAGCTTCCTCATCCTTTCTAAAATGATAAGCAAATCAAGATTACGCTTTATGGCACAAAACGCATCCAATTCCAAGGTCTTCACGAGTGTCGTCCGGCTGAAATATTTCATTGGAGTGCGCCCATGAGATAACTTTCTGACTTTTAATGCGATTTTGGCTGACGGTGACGTCCGTTGCGGCATCACACCGCCGGGAGTCACCCACATTGCGGGAAGAGCTGACCCTCGAACCGGGCTTATCAGCCCATTATTTTTCAGTTGCCGATTGTCGACCAAACATGTTAGACAAGCTCGGTTTAAGCTTAAACAAATCGCACACCCCTCGAACCTTTTGGTCTCCGGCAAACACCGGGGTCGCTGCTTGTGCGGAGGGGTGGAGGTGACAACCAGAAGGAGAACTGCAATGGCTGTTATTGGTATGAAACAACTTCTCGAAGCCGGG
Organism: uncultured Syntrophobacteraceae bacterium; assembly: GCA_964505935.1. Classification (GTDB taxonomy): domain Bacteria; phylum Desulfobacterota; class Syntrophobacteria; order Syntrophobacterales; family Syntrophobacteraceae; genus JADGQM01. The sequence goes on along the minus strand of CAZDKX010000122.1, from coordinate 5,033 downwards.
GTTCACTTTGGGCACCAAACCCGCCGCTGGAACCCCAAAATGAAGCCCTTCATTTTTGGTGCTCGCAACGGCATCTACATCATCGATCTCCAGCGGACGGTCCGGCTCTTCCATACCGCCTATCAGTTCGTGGTGGAAACGGCTGCCGCTGGTGAAAGCGTGCTCTTCGTCGGTACCAAACAGCAGGCTCGTGACACCATTCTCGAAGAAACTCAAAGGTGTGGCATGTACTATGTCAATCACCGCTGGCTGGGCGGGATGCTCACGAACTTCAAGACCATCAAGCTGAGAATCGACCGGCTTAAAGAATTGGATACCATGATTGAGGATGGCAGCATCAGCCGTTTCCCCAAGAAGGAAATCCTCCAGCTGCAGAACGAGCGGGAGAAGCTGGAACGGAACTTGGGCGGCATCAAGGAGATGACACGGCTGCCGGGCGCGCTTTTTGTCATCGACACCAACCGGGAGAACATCGCCGTTCAGGAAGCCAATCGACTGGGCATTCCGGTCGTCGCCGTCGTCGACACCAATTGTGATCCCTATGTGATCGATTACCCGATTCCTGGAAACGATGACGCCATTCGTGCTATTCGCCTGGTTACCTCAAAGATTGCCGATGCCTGTGTAGAAGGGCGGCAACGCTATTCAGAGAGCGAGCAGGCTTCCCTTGATAAGGAATTCCCATCCTTGGAAGAGGTCCCGGCAGGGCAACTCCTGAGTGAGGAAGAGAGCGGGCCGGAGGTCGAGATCGTCAATCCCCTTCCTCAGCCTGCGGCAGAACCGGAATGAGGACTAAACCCTGAGGACAGGAAGAGACTGCAAGAGTCTTTTCGGTGCCCGCAACCAAATCATGCCCCAGCTTCGCGGCGATGCGGTCTGCTGCCCGTCTCAGCATGCCGAGACGTCGGTATGCCGTGAGCCCGTCTGATAGTGAAGGAGAATTATTTTGGACATCTCAGCAGCAATGGTCAAGGATTTGAGAGACAAGACGAACGCCGGCATGATGGACTGCAAGAAGGCACTCCAGGAAACCGGTGGCGATATCGAAAAAGCCGTTGATTTCCTGCGGCAAAAGGGCCTCGCCAAGGCCATGAAGCGGTCGGGTCGGGAGGCTTCCGAGGGTATGGTCCACGCCTACATCCACGGTGGCGGGAAGATCGGCGTACTGGTGGAAGTCAATTGCGAAACGGATTTTGCTGCAAAAAGCGAGGATTTCGTCGAGTTCACCAGGAATGTAGCCATGCACATTGCCGCGTCCAATCCTCTGGGGGTGGAAAAGGGTGACATCCCCGAAGAGGTTGTCGAACGGGAACGGGCGATCTACATGGCTCAGGCCAGGGAGAGCGGGAAGCCGGAGAAGATTCTCGCCCAAATGGTGGAAGGCAAGTTGCGCAAGTTCTATCAGGAATCCGTGCTCCTCGAACAAGCTTACGTCAAGGATCCCGATAAGACCATCCAGGATTACCTCAACGAGCTGGTCGCCAAGATCGGAGAAAAGATCATCGTTCGCCGCTTTGCGCGATACCAGCTCGGCGAGTAGGGTCCTTTGATTTCGGATTTCGGATTTCGGATTTCGGATTTCGGATTTCGGATTTCGGATTTCGGATGTCGGATGGTGGATGGTGGATGGTGGAGCCGGATATTGATTGATCAAACGACCGTCGGTGTGTGACGCGATGAATGGGTTTTTTCGATGAACCAGCACCCACAGCCCCGGTATCGGCGCATTCTTTTGAAACTGAGTGGGGAAGCGCTGATGGGGAGTGAACCCTATGGCATCGACTCCGCCGTGCTCAGAGAGGTAGCGGAGGAAATTCGCGAGATCCATCAACTGGGGATTGAGATTGCTTTGGTAATTGGAGGTGGGAACATCTTTCGCGGGGTTTCCGGAGCATCGCGGGGGATGGATCGGTCTACCGCCGACTACATGGGAATGCTCGCCACGGTGATGAATGCCCTGGCCCTGCAGGAAGCCCTCGAGAAGATCGGCATCCCCACCCGCGTGCAGACCGCGATCGATATCAAAGAGGTGGCAGAGCCATATATCCGGCGCCGCGCCATCCGGCATCTCGAAAAGGGCCGCATTGTCATTTTTGCTGCCGGTACCGGTCTGCCTTTCTTTACCACGGACACCACCGCCGCGCTTCGAGCCATCGAGATTGGTGCTGAGATCCTGATGAAAGCCACAAAAGTAGACGGCGTTTACCCCATCGATCCCGAACAGGACCCGTCGGCCATCAAATACGACCGAATCACTTACACCGAAGTCCTGCACAAGAATCTGCGCGTCATGGACGCAACAGCCATTTCCCTGGCCAGGGAAGAGGATATGCGGATTGTGGTTTTCAGTCTGAGGAAGAAGGGGAACATCAAGAAGGTCATCTATGGCGAAGCGATAGGAACCGTGGTGGAGGGAATCGGTCATGCTGAATGATATCTATGCGGATGCTCAGGAGCGCATGGACAAGGCTCTGGAAAGCCTCGAGCGCGATTTCAGAAGACTGCGCACGGGAAGGGCCTCCGTCTCTCTGGTGGATGGGATCAGGGTCGATTACTACGGCACCGCAACGCCGCTCAACCAACTGGCGACCCTGACGATTCCCGATCCGAGGACCATCATGATCCAGCCGTGGGACACTTCCGTGATCGGAGAGGTGGAAAAAGCCATTCTCAAATCCGAGCTGGGTCTCACCCCAATGAATGACGGGAAAATCATTCGGATTAACATCCCCCCTCTTACCACGGAGCGACGGCGGGAATTGGTGAAGCTCGTCAAGAAAATGTCCGAGGAAACCAAGGTGGCGGTGCGCAACATCCGCCGTGACGCCAATGAAATGATCAAAGATCTCAAAAAGGAAAAAGAGATTTCCGAGGATGACCAATTTCGAGCGCAAGAAGAGACTCAGAAAATCACCGATGATTTGATCAAGCGGATTGACACCGTCTACGCGGCCAAGGAAAAAGAGATCCTGGAAATTTGATGAATCCGCAGCTCGATCCTGAGAGACTTCCCCGCCATATTGCCGTGATCATGGACGGCAATGGGCGATGGGCCAAAGAGCGAAACCGAAAAAGGGTCTTCGGCCACCGGGAGGGGAGCAACTCGGTACGGGATATCGTGACCTGTTGTCGCCGTTTGGGCATTCCTCATCTGACGCTTTATGCCTTCTCCAAGGAAAACTGGCAGCGCCCGGAAGCTGAAGTGAAGGCGCTATGGCGGCTCCTGAAGAGCTTTCTAAAATCACAACTGGCGGAAATGATCGAAAAGGAAATCCGTCTGCACCATCTTGGGGACGCGGAAGGCATTCCCAGGGACGTTTTTCGAGAACTCCAGGCTGCCGTCGCCAGAACCGCCCGCTTTGATAAACTCACGCTAAGCCTGGCTATCAATTATGGCGGCAGGCAGGAAATTACCCGGGCGGCGCGATTGTTTGCCGCCGACGTGCAGGCGGGGAAGCACAACCCTGAGGCCCTTACTCCGGAGGGCTTTTCCCGCTACCTGTTGGCGCCGGATTTTCCCTATCCTGACCTGGTCATCCGCACGGGGGGTGAACATCGAGTCAGCAATTTCCTCCTCTGGCAGCTTGCTTATGCGGAGATTTACCTCACCCGGGTGCTGTGGCCGGATTTTCGAGAAGCTCAGTTTCTTGAAGCTCTTTGCGACTTTCAGAAAAGAGAGCGCCGGTTCGGGAAGACCAGTGAGCAGATCGAGACAATGAGAACGGGACCGGCCCCTGATGAGCTCGTCTAGATCATGGTAGCCTGGCATCATCTGGACTCGCACCAACAGCGATGGGTAACCGGACTCGCTGTGGGCTTGCCGCTCATTGCGCTCCTGGCCGTTGGCCCGTTCTGGATGGTTGCCATCGTGGTGGGACTTGCATCTGGAGCAGGTCTTTGGGAATTGCAGCGGATGCTTTTTGTCGAGCCTCTTTCGCGGCCATGGCAGGGTCTTTTTCTGGCAGCCGGCCTGCTCATGCCTCTCGGCGCGTCCGTGGCAGGTTTTGCTGGTCTGCACTTTGCCTTGATTGCCGCCCTCTTTGCCGGACTGGTGTCGCTCCTGCTCTTTTCTCCCGCGGATCCAGGCGGTCTCTCCCGCCTTGCCCGCTTTACCTTCTGCTGGCTTTACATTCCTTACCTGCTGTCTTATGTGCTGCTCATCAACCGCCTGGCAGAGGGAACGCAATGGCTCTTCTTCATCCTGCTGGTTATTGCGGCGGACGACATTGCGGCCTTCTATTGCGGGAGGAAGTTCGGCAGGCACAAGCTATATCCGGAGGTGAGCCCGAAAAAGACCATCGAGGGATCGCTGGGAGGGTTGGGAGCGAGTCTTGCCGTCGGCATGCTCACCAGCAGCGTGCTCTTGAGTGGTACGAGGATTTGGGAGATGATGTTGGTCAGCGGCACTTTGGGGGTGGCTGGACAGTTGGGCGACCTGGTTGAATCCATGATCAAGCGGAGCAGCGGCAGAAAGGATTCGAGCAGTCTGCTGCCGGGTCATGGCGGTATTCTGGATCGACTCGATAGTCTACTGTTTGCGATTCCCGTGACCTTCTTCTATGTGGTGGGGAAAGCCCCGGAACTCCTTTAGGTGATCATGTCCAAAAAGACCCTCAGTATTCTTGGAAGTACCGGTTCCATAGGGGTCAGTACCCTTGAGGTGGTCCGGCAATTTCCCGAGCGGTTTGAAGTGAGCGCTCTGGCGGCCGGACGCAATATTGCTCTGCTTCTCGAACAGATCAGAGTCTTTCAGCCCTCGCTGGTTGCCGTTCTCAACCAGTTGCTGGCTGAGCAACTCCTTCAGGGGCTTAAGGGACGGAAACATCAGCCTGAGGTGTGCTTCGGTCCAGAGGGTTACGAGCGGGTCGCGACCTTTCCAGGAGCGCAGATGCTTGTTTCCGCCATGGTCGGAGCCGCGGGGCTCCTGCCCACCCTGGCCGCGATCCGGGCGGGCAAGGACCTGGCTCTCGCCAATAAGGAAACCCTGGTGATTGCCGGGGAAATCGTCATGCCGCTCGCCGCTCGCCACGGGA
>CAZDKX010000121.1:0-13065 GCA_964505935.1 uncultured Syntrophobacteraceae bacterium | reverse complement strand
TGGAAGCATGCCGGGGGGACGGAATTCGAGACTTATGCAAGAGGCTAACCTGATTGCGAATTCCTCATATCGAGGGCCTCACTCGAACCGCTCGCAATGGGAATTCCCGAAAGATTTGAAAATATCCCAGGCACCAGCCTTCTGGAGCTGCCGATGCCTGTCGTTCAAGGGCCTCTGCCACGGCCAACACTGGCCCTCAAGCATAATGGAAAATGGGCCTTCCTGGCAACCGGTATCCAACTCCGGCAAGGAAAAGCCAAGGGGAATTTCCGTTTCGCCTGGAGTCATCAGCGGTTTTTCTCGGAGCTTTCTGTTGACAAACCCTTTTACGGTTGATACATACGAAACTGAAGTGTTGGTTCTAACCTCTCAATCGCCTGCGCCAATTCGAATTCCAATCGTTTTTGCACCGTAGCGGTATCCAAGCTGGCAGCTGCCAGACCGGCTGTTTTTTCCCTCAACTCTATTCTTATCCCGCGCTGATCTCGATGGACCGCCCGAGCGGGCGGTAGAAGTTTAATTACTCCATAATAAAAACCCAATGAAGGAGGAAGCCATGTCAGATCAGTTGTTTCCCGTACCGGAATCCTGGACTAAATCGGCCTGGGTGGACAACGACAAGTACCTGCAGCTGTATGAGCAGTCGGTCAAGGATCCCGAAGGCTTCTGGGGCGAACAGGCCAAACGTCTCGATTGGTTCAAACCCTGGACGAAGGTGAAAGAGAGCTCCTTCGAGGGCGATGTACGCATCAAGTGGTTTATCGACGGCAAATTGAATGTCAGCTATAACTGCCTGGACCGCCATCTGGCCAAGCGCGGCGATCAGGTGGCTCTCATTTGGGAAGCGGACGATCCAGCAGTGAGCCGGTTCATCACGTATCGTGAACTGCACCAGGAAGTCTGCAAGTTTGCCAATGTTTTGAAATCATTGGGGCTGCGCCGTGGTGATCGGGCCACCATTTACCTGCCCATGATCCCCGAACTGGCGGTAGCGATGCTGGCCTGCACCCGCATCGGTGTCGTTCACTCCATCGTCTTCGGCGGCTTTTCCCCGGATTCCCTGGCGGGACGCATCCAGGACTGCCAGGGCAAAGTGGTGATCACCGCCGACGAAGGGCTGCGCGGCGGCAAACCCATTCCCTTGAAGGCCAACACCGACGAAGCGGTGCAGAAGTGCCCGGTGGTGGAAAAGGTGGTGGTGGTGAAGCATACGGGCGGTCAGGTCCCCTGGACACCCGGTCGCGATCTCGAGTGGGGCAAGCTCATGGCGGAAGCCTCCGCGGACTGCCCGCCGGAGGAGATGGACGCCGAGGACCCGCTCTACATCCTTTACACCTCCGGTTCCACCGGCAAGCCCAAGGGCGTGCTGCACACCACCGGCGGCTATCTGGTCTACACCTCTTTGACCCACCAGCACGTTTTCGACTATCACGAAGGCGACATCTACTGGTGCACTGCCGACATCGGCTGGGTCACCGGCCACAGCTATATCGTCTACGGTCCCCTGGCCAACGGCGCCACTTCGGTCATGTTTGAGGGGGTGCCCAACTATCCCGACTGGTCCCGCTTCTGGAACGTAGTGGACAAGCATAAGATCAACATCATCTATACCGCACCGACGGCCATCCGCGCTCTCATGCGGCAGGGCGAGGAACCGGTCAAGAAGACCTCGCGCAAGAGCCTGCGCCTTCTCGGCACCGTCGGGGAACCCATCAACCCGGAAGCCTGGCTCTGGTACTACAATGTGGTCGGTGAAAAGCGCTGTCCCATTGTGGACACCTGGTGGCAGACGGAAACCGGCGGGATTCTGATCACCCCGCTGCCCGGTGCCACGGCCCTCAAACCGGGGTCTGCCACCCGGCCTTACTTCGGCCTCAAACCGGCCCTGATCGACGCCGAGGGCAACTTCATCGAGGGAGCTGGCAAGGGGAACCTCGTCATCACCGATTCCTGGCCGGCCATGCTCCGCACTGTGTACGGCGATCACGAACGGTTCAAACAGACGTACTTCACCGCCTACAAGGGCCTCTACTTCACCGGAGACGGCGCGCGCCGGGATGAGGACGGCTACTACTGGATCACGGGGCGGGTGGACGACGTCATCAACGTATCCGGGCATCGTCTCGGGACGGCCGAGGTGGAGAGTGCCCTGGTGGCTCATCCCGCGGTGGCGGAAGCGGCGGTGGTCGGCTTCCCCCATGAAATCAAGGGTCAGGGCATCTACGCATACGTGACCCTGAACGCCGATCGCCAATCCTCCGATGAGTTGCGCAAAGAGCTCATTTTGTGGGTGAGGAAGGAGATTGGGGCCATTGCGGCACCCGACTTCATTCAGTGGGCGCCCGGTCTGCCCAAGACGCGTTCGGGCAAGATCATGCGGCGGATTTTGCGCAAAATCGCCGCGAATGACATCTCGGATCTGGGCGATACGAGCACTCTCGCCGAACCCGCGGTGGTCGAGGACCTCATCAAGAATCGCCAGGCGGCGGTCCAGGGCTAAAACTACCAACATGCCGAGGAGGGGCCACCCTCCTCGGTTTCAGCCTTGCTGGCTTTCGGGAAGTCTTTTCAATGCAGGAGGTCCAGCTTCGCACCGGTCTTGCAGCACCCCTCCATACTTCCACCCAGCAAGGCATACCCACAGGGTTCACGGCATATTGTTTTCAACCCTCATCCAACATCTTAACCTTGGCTTCCCCATCTGGTACGGAACGAGTTGGGATTTTGCTGCGAACAGTTGCGGGTCGCCTGTCAGCGACGGTCCTTTTCATGGGTCTTCGGCTGTCTCCAAGGGACACCAGCGCCGACTTTAGGGAAAGCAGCAAGCTGACCGGTTACGCGAATTCCATCAGGCTCGGGCAGCACCAGCAGATGTGTTCGAAATGAGGAAAGAGCTAATGCGAAGAACAGGTCTTTTATATGATGAACGGTTCTTGCTTCATAGCACGAATCCAGCCCATCCCGAACGCTCCGATCGGCTTGAGGTTGCTTTCCGTGCCCTGAAGGAAGATGGTCTACTGTCACAAGTCACTCTGATTCAGGCAACTCCGGCGAAGCTGAAATGGATTGAACGGGTTCATTCTCCCAGGCACATCTATCGTTTCGAAGAGGCCTGCATGCTTGAACTGGGGGAGCTGGACCACCCTGACAACGAGATCTGCAAGGATAGTTATGACATTGCCCTGCTGGCCGTCGGCGGCATCCTCAAGACTGTCGATCTGCTCATGGAGGGCAAACTCGACAATGCTTTTTGTGCGGTGAGACCTCCCGGTCACCACGCCGAAATCAATCGGGCCCTCGGGTTCTGCTACTTCAACAATGTGGCCATCGCTGCCAAATACCTGCAGGAGGAGTGGGGAGTCCAGCGCGTTGGCATCGTCGACTTTGACGCTCACCACGGCAACGGCACCCAGCAGATCTTCCTCGCCGATGCCACCGTTTTTTACTATTCCATCCATGAGCATCCGTCCTTCTCGTTTCCAGGCACCGGGCGCGAGTTTGAGCGAGGTCTCGGCGAGGGTCATGGTTTCACGCTCAATTCGCCGGTGCTGCCGGGCGCGGACGATGAAGCCTATCAGGAACTGCTGACGCGGGACCTGTTCCCGGCGTTCGCGTCCTTTCAGCCTGAACTGATCTTGCTTTCGGCCGGCTTTGATGCCCACCGGGACGACGATATGTCGAATATTAACCTCTCCACCGAAGGCTATTCCTGGATCATGCACCGAATGATGGAGCTCGCCGATGAGCATGCGAAGGGCCGCGTGATCTCTATACTCGAAGGCGGCTATGCCATTCAGCGCCTGCCCGAGTTGATCAAGAACCACCTGGAAATTCTTCTTGGGAAATGAAAGCGTCACCTTATTGGACCAAAGGAGGGCAAGATGTTCATCGACAAATCCATGACCAGGGAGGTCATCGCCATCGATCCCGAAACCACCATTGCGGAAGCCGCTGAATTGCTTGCCAGGCACCGCATCCGCCATCTACCCGTGGCCGACAAGGACGGGATCCTGGTCGGCATTGTCACGGACCGGGATGTTCGCAGCGCCATGCCTTCGAGCGTGGCAACCGGAGAAGAGGCGGTCAGAGAGCGGGAGCGGGTCAAGCAACGCACCGTGAAGGATATCATGACCCGGAAGGTCGTCACCGTATCGCCCATGAACACCCTTGAGGATGCCCTGCTGCTGATGCAGCAAACGAAAGTGGGGGGCTTTCCGGTCATTGATGCCAAGGGAAAACTGATTGGGATCATCTCTATTCGAGACCTCATGCGGGCCTTCATCAACGTGCTCGGCATCGAAGAACCGGGGACCCTGCTCTGCATTGTCGTCGAAGACCGGATCGGGCAGATGAAGAAGATTGTTGACGCCATTACCGAGGAACGCATCTCCTTTGGGTCGATCCTGGTTGCCCGGCATTGGGAGCAGGGCAAGCGAGCGGTTTTCCCTTACCTGCTCACCAGCAATGTGGCCCGCGTCAAGGCTAAACTGGAAAGCCTCGGCTTCACCCTGCTCAATCCCATGCAATGGAACCTCGATCAGTTGCCCAGAAAGCAATAGTCTCCATGACCAATGATACCATGATGGAAGCGGCCGGTTCGGTTATTATCATCTTTCGATGGGCCTCATGGGGCTTCCGTGGTTCGACGGGAGGGCCCAGCTCCCGGGCTCACGGAAAAATAACTTGATCCAGCACGGCAGAACCTTTAATGTTACCCGGCATCGAGCGGCCCGCTCACATGATGTTGTAAACATTGCCGAGCGCTTGGGAAGAAGATAGATGAAAATGAAGGTTCTGGGTACTACGCTGTTGCTTCTGGGATGCTTTTTATGCTTTGACTCCCAGGTTGTCGCGGATGATGAGGAATTCGATACCCCTGTTCGCCGGTTTGAATATCGCTTTCCTGATAACACCGTCGCAGGCACTCCAGTCTGGTATAAGATCGGCGCGAAGGAAACGCTGCTTGATATCGCGAGAAAGCATGGCCTGGGGTATAACGAAGTCGATCTTTTGTTCCCCCAGATGGATGCCTGGATTCCTCCCACCGGCAAGAAGATATCCATCCCCACCTTCTGGGTGCTGCCGCCCACGCAGCATCAGCAACTGGTGATCAACTTGCCCGAATTGAGGCTCTATTTCTTCGAGAAGGGCTCCGGCACGGTTCAGACCTATCCTATTGGCATCGGCGATGAAGGATGGGAGACGCCTCTTGGTACTTTCTTCATCAATGACAAAAGAGTTCATCCAACATGGTATATCCCGGCCTCGTTGCAGGAAAAATACGGCATGGCTTCCATGCCTCCCGGTCCTGAGAATCCGCTGGGGGATTATGTGATGAAGTTTTCTGCCGGAGCCTACGGGGTTCATGGGACAGCCATGCCGTGGGGGGTTGGTCGTCTGGTCAGCCACGGGTGTATCCGCTGTTATCCCGAGCATATCAAGATCCTGTATCCCCAGGTGCCGATGTCAACCAAATTGGAAATCATCTATGAACCAATAAAATTCGGCCAGAAAAATGGGCAGGTGTTTGTCGAAGCCCATCCGGATGTATATCGAAGGCTTCCTGACTACAACCAGTATGCGCTCAACAAATTGGAGCAGCACCCGTTGGCCAAGCACATTGACCGGAACAAGTTCCTCATGGCGGTGAAACTGCAGAACGGGGTGCCCACTAATGTTTCGCGCTTCGCCACCGACGAGACTTCCTTGAAACTCGTTGAAAACATGCCTTAATCCCATGACAAGGGGGCTGGAAGGCGTGAGAATGCGCTTGGATAAGGAAAAAAACTTCTTGATTTTCTAAAACTTGTAGAGTAGCCTGAATTCGATTTTTCCAATGGTGCGGGAAGCGAAGGCAATTCCCAAGAGCTTTTGCGGTGGATTCAAAGAAAAAGGGAGGGGGTGGTAGGAGGCAGGTCCATCGGCTTTTTGGTTAATGGCTGGTTTTGTCAACACAAGGGTAAGATCAAGTTACGAAGGAGGAAAGAGTGATGAAGAGAACATTGACGGTATTGATGCTGGTTGCTTTTGCTTTCACGATGGTGGGTTGTGCTTGTACGCAGGATGCCAAGAAGTGTACTGAGCTCTGCCAGGCAGCTCTGGATAAGGCTCAGCAGGTAGAGCAGTCCTGTGCCAACTATGCCAAGCAGGCTGAAGCGGCTGCCATGAAAGCCGAAGCTGCCGCCCGCCGGGCTGAAGCTGCCGCCGACAAGTGCGAAAATATTTTCATGAAAAAGATGAAGAAGTAACTTTCCTTTGCAATAATATTTTAGGCAGAAAAGCCGCTGAGGTCTAACCCAGCGGCTTTTCTCTTTGGTGACGGGCCGTCTCTGATTGCTGCATCGGTATGCGGTAATGGGGGACCACATAATGACGATTCATGGCTGCTGGGGCTTTTCGACATTCCCAAAGACAAATCTGCTCACCAGGTTCTCCAGATCAAGGGGCGGCTGAGTGTCCCTGATCACACCGCCCGCCTTGATATACTCCTCTGAAGCGCCCGGGCTGACAGAGACATATTTGTCCCCGATGATACCCATGGTCTTGATGCTGGCAATGACATCTTCTTCCAGCAGCACCCCCTTGTTGATATTGAGCGTCAGAAAAGCCTGGCCATCCTTCAATTGAATGTCCTTAACCTGCCCGATGGTCACCCCTGCCATGGTAACCGCTGCTTTCTCCTTCAATCCCGCAACATTGGCAAATTTCGCATGGACCTCGTAGTCAGACGTTCCCCAGAGCTGGACATCACCGAGTCTGAAGGAAAGATAGCCCAGACTCAGGAATCCTACCAACAAGAACAACCCCACCCCTAACTCCAGTCCCTTCCTCTCCATCTAATCATTCCTTCACTTCTCAAAGCAGAACCGAGGTCACCACGTAGTCCCCCGCTAGAATCGCCACGGAAGAAAGCACCACCGCATTCGTGGTTGCTCGGCTCACCTCTTCAGGGCCAAAGTTGCCTTCATCAATCCCTGCATAGTACCCCTTGTAAGTGCAGACCCAGATCATCACCACGGCAAAACAGAGGGATTTGACGATTCCCATATATACGTCTTCCCACTCCACACTCTTATAAACCCCGTCCATATAGGCCCCGGGGCTTACCCCCAGCAACTCCACACCAACCACATAACCACCCATGATCCCGACCACGTCACAGAAGGCCGTGAGCAGGGGAAGACAGATCAGACAGGCCAGCAATTTGGGGGTGATGAGGTAGGCATGAGGATCGATGGCCATGCATTCGAGGGCATCGAGCTGTTCGTCGATACGCATGATCCCGATCTCCGCACACATCGCCGAGCCAGCCCGGCCGGTAACCATCAGCGCCGAAAGTACCGGCCCCAGCTCACGGATCAAACTCAGCGCCACGCCAGATCCCAACAATCCCTCTGAGCCGAACTTGGCGAGAGTGTAATAGCCCTGGAGGCCGAGTACCATCCCGGTGAAGGCAGCCGTAAACCCGATGACGAAGAAGGACTTGGTGCCGATAAAGTGAATCTGCTTCACCACGGACCAGTACTTCCCCGGTGGTCTGAAGATCCCTCGGATCATGTAGACCAGGAAAAGTCCCATGCGGCCAAGAAAGGCAAGCCTATCCAGAGCGAAGGCACCGAGAGATTGGACTAAACGGGTCATAAGCCAGCCTCAGTAGCTCAGTTCTGCAGGTCCTTCAAATCCGAGTAATCCGCCTTCCCCAATCCCGCACCCCACATCCGAAATCCGAAATCCGAAATCCGAAATCCGAAATCATGAGTGCCCGTCGGTCGGGCTTCCTGCAAGACGCGAAAGGTAGCCGGCAGGATTGACTTCCACCGGATCGGCGACTCTACCCAGAAACTGTCGCACCCGCAGGTCCTCGTGATCGCGAATCTCTTTGGCACTTCCCGATGCCAGCAGGCGTCCCCGGTCCATTACCACCAGGCGATCGGCAATGCGAAAGGCGCTCTCAAGTTCATGGGTGACGACGATAATGGTCATGCCGAGGGTGTCGCGCAGTTCGAGGATCAGGCGATCCAGGCCGGCGGCGGTGATCGGGTCCAGGCCGGAAGATGGTTCATCCACAAACAGCATCTCGGGATCCATGGCAAGGGCCCGCGCCAGACCCGCCCGCTTTCGCATACCACCGCTCAACTGGGAGGGCATGTAGTCACTGAATTCAGCCAACCCAAGCATTTTAAGCTTGATGAGGGCCATGATCCGAATGGTTTCGTCGGCCAGGCGCGTATGGACTTTCAAAGGAACGGCGATGTTGTCCGAAACACTCATGGAATTGAACAGCGCCCCACTTTGGAACAAGACTCCAATACGGCGCCGATACGCCTGCATCTCTTCTTCATTGAACTTACCCAAATCCCGGCCCTCGACCAGGATTTGTTCCGGCCCCGTCGGCTTCAAGCCGATAAGATGCCGGAGCAGCGTAGTTTTGCCACACCCGCTGACCCCCATGATGACCGTGATATGGTGGTGGGGAATGGCGAAGCGAATGTCGAAGAGTACCTGCCGACGGTGATAGGTGCTATTCAACCCCTGCACGCTGATGAGGTCACTGGAGGGCATCAACCGGTCGCTCATTCATTATCATCCTTGATGCTCAAGACCTGATCAACCCCAGCCAGGTGCAGCAACCGCTTCGCATTTTCGCTCAAACCAGACAGACTGAGCTCACCGCCCCGCCGCGCCATGCACTTCCAGAGTTCCACCAGCATGGCGACACCCGCCGTATCCAGCTGAGTCACCTGGGACATCTCTATGGACAAGGCTTTCGTTTCTCTCTTTTTCGCGCAACCCAGGAGGCGATTGCGAATCCCCGGGACCGTTGTGCGGTCCACCGGCCCTGCGAGGGTTATGGAGGTTATGTGTTTCCCGGTCTGCGGAGCATCAGACAGGTTTTGTGCAACCATTGGGGGCCTTCTTTGCGTCGCCCATCCTGATGAAAACCTTACCCTTCACTTCCCGCTGCCGCCAGCGGTAAGGAGGCACGCTATTCTTATTGGCAGCCGGCGAGCCCGATCATTGACGGCTGCCGCTTCGCCCTTGAAGGGCGGACCGTCCTCGGCAAGGGTCCAACGGTCGATAGCCGCTGTCAGGATAAACGGTTAACCACATTCACTCCAAAATTCCAAGTCCAAAGATGATTTTCTCTTCAAGCCCAAACTCTGCTATAAATGGCAGGACGAGGCAATGGTTGCCCCCGTCTTTGGGCAGACCCGCATGGATGTCGCCATGCCCGCCTTATGATAGGGAAAGTGGTTAAGGAGAGACCCGGCCTTTGGCTTTTGTGGGAGAAGGAGGACCGATGATTCTTCAAAAAGCTGATTCGGAGGTGATGAGGGCCATCTACGAGCGTCGCAGTGTGAGGAGCTTTACGGAAGCACCCGTGGACCGCAAGTTGCTACTCGAAATCCTACAGGCGGCTTCATGGGCCCCTTCCGGTCTGAACAACCAGCCCTGGCGCTTCGCCATGCTTTGGGACCAGCACCTGAAAGAAGAATTGGCCAAACTGACGCGCTATGGGACGGTCTTGAAAAATGCGCCGGTTCTGGTGCCCATCTTCCTTGATCGCGAGAGTTCCTACGACTATATGAAGGACTGTCAGGCCATCGGCGCTTGCATCCAGAACCTCCTGCTCGCGGCCCATGCGCAGGGACTCGGTGCCGTCTGGATCGGGGAAATTCTGAAAAACAAGGACCGCTTCCTGAGACTGCTCGAGTTACCGGAGCGTCTCGATCTCATGGCGGTTGTGGCTGTCGGCCACCCTCTGCACCGCAACCAGACTTCCCATCGCAAGCCGATAGAAGAACTGGTGGTACTTGAAAAATAATAGACCCTTGCCACCGAGGATGCATATGACTTCTCACGATTCAGTTACCGGTTACGAGTTTTCATTCCGCGACGGAGGGACCAGAAAATGAGAATTGTTGAGCCCAAGAGCATGATCTTGCTGACCACCGCGATTGTCTGGCTGCTGACCGCCGCAGCTTGCAGCACGATGGGGAATCAGAGCACCCCTCCCCCCAATCCGGTTGGGCAACAAACGGCATCCGGCGCTACCCCTGTCGCCACCTCCTCCCCTGCCTCCTCTCCGGCACCAGCCTCGACCTCCACGACACCACGGCCGCTTTTCTACGATTTTCCGGACATCCCCACACCCCAGGAACTGGAATTACAGCCCAAGGAATCCTACGCCGTTCAAGCCGGCACGATCAAGGCCGGGATCCTTACCTTGAGGGGGCGGGTGGACCTGAACTCCCTCATCAGCTTCTTTCAGATGGCGATGCCTCGGGAGAATTGGAAACCCAAAGGTTCCTTCCGCTACCAACGCTCCGTGCTCATTTTTGAGAAACCCGAGAAGACCTGTGTCATTCGCTTATATGAAGATATCATTTACACCTATGTAGAAATTTTTGTGACGCCGGCAAATAGTTGAGGTGATGGCATGTTGGAGGGAAAGACCGTACTGCTGGGCATCAGCGGTGGTATTGCTGCCTATAAGGCCGCCGAGTTGGTCCGGTTACTCGTCAAAGACGGGATTCGGGTGCATGTTGTGATGACCGCCAACGCTCAGCGTTTCATCACGCCGCTCACCTTGCAGACGCTCTCCGGCAACCCCGTGGGGACAGATCTGTTCAGCCTGGAGGGGGAATCCCGGATTGGGCATATCCGCCTGGCCAGAGCACCTGATCTGGTGATCCTGGCACCGGCCACCGCCAATCTGATCGGCAAGATGGCAGCGGGCATCGCCGACGATTACCTCACCACGATCCTGCTTGCCACAACCGCGCCCGTCCTGATTTGCCCGGCAATGAATGTGAGGATGTACGATCATCCGCTCACCCGGAGAAACCTCGAGTCGTTGCGGCAGCTCCACTACGCCATCATCGACCCGGAAGCGGGTGAACTGGCCTGTGGAGAGGAGGGCGCCGGGCGGCTGGTCAGTCCTCCGGCGATTCTGGAAACCGCGCGCCGCATGCTCACCTCGCCCAGTCTTGCCAATCGACGGATTCTGGTCAGTGCCGGGCCCACCTGGGAGCCCTTCGATCCGGTGCGCTTCATCAGCAATCCTTCAAGCGGCAAGATGGGTTACGCACTGGCAACCGTGGCCTATCGACGGTCCGCCGAGGTCCATCTGATATCCGGCCCCAGCTCCCTGCCCGCTCCCGCCGGGATTCACCTGGCAAGGGTCCGCACGGCCCAGGAAATGCGGGATGCCATCCTCCCGCTCGCACCGCGGATGGATGCGGTGATCATGGCGGCGGCGGTGGGTGACTACCGCCCTCTCAAGAATGCCCCGCAAAAGGTAAAGAAGCTTCAAAGTGAAGAAAAAGTCTCCCTGATCAAGAATCCGGACATTCTGGGGCATCTCGGCACTTCTCGCGGGACTTCCGAGCGTCCCATTCTCGTTGGTTTCGCCGCTGAAACCGAAAACCTCATTGCCAACGCTAGGGAGAAGCTCGTCCAGAAGAACCTGGACTTCATTGTCGCCAATGACCTCACTCAGAGGGGTTCAGGATTCGGGTGGGACACCAATCAAGTAAAGATCATCGATCGTCAGGGAGCTGTCACCGAACTGCCGTCACTTGCCAAAGAGGAAGTGGCGGAAAGGATACTGGATCGTATTCAAGTTCTATTGGACGCCGGGGGGCCATGATGGAATCCGACGGTCACGCAAGGGCGGACATGGCGCTCGTCTTGAAACATCTGCGATGGCACCTGACCGGCCTGCAATTGGCGGGAATCAGAGATTATCCCCTGAAACCGGCGCAGGAAACAGCAGGGGTCGCCGTCGAGAGCGAGGCCTGCCATGAGCACGGCGATGCCTTGCCGCTCCTGGAGAAGGTCCGGGAAGACCTTGGTGAATGCACCCGCTGCGCCCTGCATCGCAGCCGGTCGCATCTGGTTTTTGGTGAAGGTGCGCCGCGAGCCAGGCTGGTGTTCGTCGGGGAAGGTCCGGGGTTTGATGAGGACCGCCAGGGGCGCCCCTTTGTCGGCAGAGCGGGAAAGCTCCTGGATAATATGCTCCGGGCCCTGGGTTTGCGGCGGGAAGAAGTCTACATCTGCAATGTCGTCAAATGCCGCCCTCCCGGCAACCGGACGCCGGAGGCGGATGAGATCAGAATCTGTTCGCCCTTCCTGTTTCGGCAACTGGAGGCTATCGCCCCCCAGGCCGTCTGCGCCCTGGGCGCCTGCGCCGCGCAGACGCTCCTTGGAACCACCAAAGCCATCTCCGGACTGCGCGGCAAGCGGCTCACGTGGCGCGGCACCGCCCTGGTCTGCACCTTCCATCCGGCATATCTGTTGCGCAATCCATCCCAAAAGGCTTCCAGCTGGCAGGATTTGCTCGTCCTTCAGGGAACCCTCGAGGAACGGAAGGAGAAGTGCCAAGATGAGCGGTAAGTACCCCAGAAGGAACATGATCTTCTCATACGGCGTCCTGCTGGCGACAATGTTCCTGCTTTGCAGCATGGTCGGCGCTGAAGCCAAGCACCTGAATGTGGTCCAGGTTCAGGACAGCATCAATCCCGGCGTGGAGGATTTCCTGAAGTATGCCATCGAACGCTCCGAGGAGGAAGGTGCCGAGTGCTTGATCATCCAACTTGACACCCCCGGAGGCCTGATGGCTTCCACGCGGGGAATTGCTCAGGCGCTTTTGAATGCTGCCGTTCCCATTATCGTTTATGTGTCGCCCAGCGGGGCGCAGGCGGCCTCGGCGGGGGTGTTTGTGACGGTCGCCGCGGACATTGCGGCCATGGCGCCGGGCACCAATATCGGGGCAGCCCATCCCGTTTCCATCGGAGGCGGCGACGTCCCCTCCACCATGGATGAAAAGATCACCAACGATACCGTGGCCTTTGTGCGCAGCATTGCCGCTCAGCGAGGGAGAAATGAAGACTGGCTGGAGGATTCCATTCGCAAATCCGTTTCCATCACCGCGGAGGAAGCCTATGCGCAAAACGTGATCGACTTGATTGCCGAAGATCTTCCCGCCCTGATCAAGAAACTGGATGGGTGGGAAACCGAAATCAAAGGACAGCCCAGAACCTTGCATACCGCCGGCGTGGA
>CAZDKX010000120.1:0-13091 GCA_964505935.1 uncultured Syntrophobacteraceae bacterium | reverse complement strand
GACTTCCCGATTCCGCCATTGCCAAGGTTGAGCTGACCCAGGAAGGCAAAATCCGCGTCTACAACGGGGTGAGCGATATGGGCCAGGGCAACGCCGCCGCTTTCATCCAGATGGCCGGGGAAATCCTCTGCCAGGAAGCGTCCCGCCTGGAACTGATTCAGCCCGATACCGACCGGACGCATCCCTCGGGATCATCGTCGGCCGGCCGCACCACCTACACTTACGGCAATGCTCTCATCCAGGCCTGCCATGAACTCAAGCAAAAGCTTCTCCACCGAAGCGCCCTGCTCCTGATGCTCGACGAGGAACGAGGGCTGGTGCTGCTGCCCGGCCGCGTGAGGCACCTGCCCACGGGCAGGGAAGTCACCCTGGAGCTGCTGGGCGGCATGTTTCCCGAATCCGACCGGGTATGCATCAGCCAGTTTGTCATGCCCGTTGCCCAGGATGGGCTCGACACCGGCAAGGAGTTCTTCATCGGCTTTCCTCACGTCTTCTTTTCGTATGCGGCGCATCTGGCCTGTGTGGAAGTGGATGAACTGACGGGAAAAAGCGACGTCAAGCACTATCTCGCGGTGACGGAAGGGGGGCGGGTGATCAATCCCCAGTGCTTCGCGCAGCAGGTCCATGGCGCGGTAGCCCAGGGGCTGGGCTACGCCCTTTCGGAACAACTGCTGCTGAGAGACGGGGAGATCTTGAATCCCAACTTCGCCACCTACCTGTTGCCCACGTCGCTGGACCTGCCCGATATGGCCGCCCTTGCCGTGGAAACAGTCGAGGCGACCGGTCCCTTCGGCATGAAAGGCATCGGCGAAGTGGGGACCAACGCCCCGCTCCCGGCCGTGGCCAACGCCATCCGGGACGCCCTCGGGCACGACCCGTGCCGGTCTCCCTTGACAGGGGAGCACATCCTGGCACTGGTGGGAGAAGGACCCGGGAAGGAGACCAAGTGGCTACAAGAATAACCGGCCTTCCTTTACCACAAACGACACAAAGTCATTTCTTCGTGCTCTTCGTGTCCTTCGTGGTACAAGAAATGGCTGGAATGAGTGCAGTGCATCTCTGGAGAGTTCCAGGGCTGAAGGCCACGCGAACAATTGGACCAGACCGAGGAGCCTGAATTTGAAAATTTCCTTCACTTTGAACGGCGCCATGACTCAGGTTGAAGTCCCCGCCGATCGCAGGGCGGTGGACCTGCTCCGGGAAGATCTGGGGCTGACCGGCACCAAGGAAGGGTGTGGGGCTGGCGAGTGCGGGGCCTGCACGATTCTTGTTGACGGCGAAAGCCGCCTGTCGTGCCTCATGCTGGCAGCCCAGCTGCAGGGGCATTCCATCACCACCATTGAAGGACTGGCGCAACCGGGCGACGGCGCACTCCACCCCGTCCAGGAGGCCTTCATTGAACACGGGGCGGTCCAGTGCGGCTTCTGCACTCCCGGCATGATCCTCGCCTCGGTGGATTTGCTGGAGCGCAACCCCGCTCCCGACCGGGACGCAATCCGCCGGGGCCTGAGCGGCAACCTCTGCCGGTGCACGGGATACGTGAAGATCGTGGACGCAGTGGCGGCCGCCGCCCGCGGGATGAAACCGGAGGCTCCCAGGGAATAGGAAAATCGCTATGAATCAAGTTTTGCTGCCCGGCTCGCTTGCTGAACTGTGGCACACTTTGAGAAGCCACCCTGAAGCTTCCGTCTACGCCGGCGGGACCGATCTTCTGGTGCAGGTCCGGAGCGGACTCAGGAATCCGGAATCCCTGATCTGCCTCGATCGCCTCGACGAACTGAAAGGCATCAGCCGGCACGAGAATGGCGCCATCCGCATCGGTTCCTGCACCACCCACACTCGCATCCTGGCCGATCCCCTGGTGCGCAAAGACCTCCCCGTGCTGGCACGGGCCGTCATAGGACTCGGCTCCCCGCCCATCCGCAACATGGGCACGATCGGGGGCAACATCTGCACCGCCTCGCCGGCGGGAGACACCCTCCCCCCCCTTTATGTCCTGGAGGCCGAAGTGGAATTGCGCAGCGAACTCGGGAGGCGGCGCATGCCGGTGCGGGGTTTTATCCTCGGCCCCGGCATAACCCTGCTCCAAAAGGGGGAAATTCTTTCCGCCGTATGGATCAAGCAGCCCGAGGAATACCAGGTCCACCACTTCGAAAAGGTGGGACTGCGCAACGCTTTGGCCTGCTCCGTGGCCAGCCTGGCCGCACTCCTGCGCGTCTCGGCCGATGGCGTTATCGAAAAAGCCACCCTGGCCTGGGGAAGCGTGGCCCCCACCGTCTTCACCTGCCCCGATGCGGAGAAGGTCCTGACGGGAGAGCGGCTATGCCTGAAGAAATTGCAGGAAGCGGCGGCCATCGCTCGTACTGGGGTTTGCCCGATAACCGATGTGCGGGCCGACGCCGCATACCGCAGGGTAGTTGCGGGAAATCTCCTGCTTCGCTTGCTGAACTGGCGGGCAGGGACTCCCGCCTGAGGCGCCGAGCCGAAAAGGGAGGTCTCTGATGAAAGACGTTTGGCGGCGGCTGGTGAGCGCCTTCGCCGTGCTCTTCGTGGCAGCAATGGGCCTTGGCTTCGCCGCGGCAAACGCCGTCGAAAAAGGCGACCCGATTGTGGTAGGAGCCCCCATTCCCCGGGCCAGCAATTACGGGCAGAACGGCGAACGGGGCATGATTCTGGCCACCGAGGAGATCAATGCCGCCGGCGGCGTGAAGGTGGGCGCCAGGCTGAGGCCTTTCAAGCTGGAAATCATCGACACCCGCGATGAGGAGCCGGGGGTACCCACCAGCGAGGTGCTGCTCGCCATCGAGAAGTTGATTCTCCACACCCGCGTTGACCTGGTGGCCGGGGGCCCGTGCATGTCGGAATGCGGCATGGCGGCCCTGGATCTTTTCGCCCGCTACCGAAAGCTGGATCTGGTCAGCATCGGGTGCTACACGCCCAGTTGGGAGGAAAAGGTCGCCAGGGACAGGATGAAGTATCGGTACTCCTTCCGGGCGAGCGGTAGTGTGAAATGGTACGTCAAGGAAGCTCTCGACCTTCTCCGAACGATGAAGGAGAAATTTGGTTTCGAGACGATGTTCGTGTCCATTGATGACAGCCTGATGTGTCGGCGGGCCTCGGAGATCATCGAGGACCTTGCGGTCAAAGACGGCTGGAAGATCGTGGGCAAGGACGTTCATCCCATCGCGTCGACGGACTATTCGGCGGCCTTGACGGAGTGCAAACAGTCCGGCGCGCAGCTCCTGTTCATCTGGGCCTATGCGCCGGAAACGGCGATCCTCATGAAGCAGTGGGCCGCCATGGAAGTACCCGCCCTACCCATCGGCTTCATTGGCGCGGCTGAAGACCCCGGCTTCTGGCAGGCCACCGACGGGAAGTGCGCCTGCAGCATCGTCACCCTTTCCGAAACGGGAAACGTACCCACCACGGGCACCCCAAGGGCGATGGTGTTCCATGAGGCTTTCCGGAAACGCTGGAACGTCCCCCCCCGGAGCACTGGGTGCGTCAGCGCCTACGAAGCCATGTACGTACTCAAGGATGCCATCGAACGGGCGGGCAGTCTGCAGGAGGACGCCCTGATCGCCGCGCTCCAGGAGACCAGCCTGGAGGCTGTGCGGGGGACCATTCGCTTCGACGAGAACCATCAGATCATCTATGGATACGATCCGAAGGCGAGCGTCCTGGGGAGCTGGGTGCAGTGGCAGGACGGCGAACGGGTCCAGATTTTCCCGGAAGCGGCCGCCATGGGCGAGATCAGGCTACCCCCGTGGATGAAGACCCAGGGGACGGTCCCAAAGGCGCAATAGCCATTTCGCGTGACTTCGTGTGACTTCGTGGATCAAGAATTGCGCGAGTCAGGAACCGCCAAGAAGCAAGCAGTGAGTCGGCAGTCACTGCAACCTTTTCCAAACCACGAGGCACACGAGGCACACGAAGCGATCACTTGGTGTCCTTCGTGGTAGAAGATGATCTTTTGTTTGGAATGCCACGCAAGCCAGGGGACCTCCCATGGAGTCGGTTCTGGTATACGGCACCATCAACAGCATCGCTTTCGCTCTGAACGCCATCGGCTTCAGCCTCGTTTACGGCGTCAGCCGGGTGCCCAACTTCGCGCACGGCTCCATCTACGTGCTGGTCGGATTTGTAGTCTGGTCGCTGGTCAACGACCTGGGTCTCAACTACGCCCTGTCCATTGTGGTGGCTCTCGCCTTCGCCGCCCTCGTCGGTTTGGGGATCTACCGCCTGGTACTAAGCCGGCTGCGGGGTTTGCCCACCTCTGAGATCATTGCCTCGTTTGCCGTCAGCCTCATCATTCTCGAGGGGCTGCGCCTGCAGGGGATCGGCGGCTTCAGCGGCTTCATCGGCCCCAACTACGTGCTGAAACCATTTTGGGACGGCAAAATCGCGCTCTTCGGGGTGTTCGTGGATTACCAGCGGTTGCTGGTCGTGGGGGTGGGACTGCTGCTGGCCCTCGCTCTCTGGGCGTTCACCCATCATACGAGGATGGGATTGTCCCTGCGGGCCATCGCTCAGGACGAACAGGCCGCCATGATGCTCGGGATCAACTCCGACAACGCCGCAATGATTGCCACGGCGATCGGTTCCGCGCTGGCCGGCCTGGCCGCGGTGGTCATTCTGCCTCTGGGCAACGTCACCTGCGAAGTCGGTTACCAAGTCCTCATTTACGCCCTCGCCGTCTGCATCATCGGCGGCCTTGGCAGCTGGGCGGGTACGGTGATGGCCGCCTTCCTGGTGGGTTTCGCGATGAAGGTCAGCACGCATCTCTTCGGGGCCGTCTGGGAATCCGTGGTCCTGGTGGGCACGATCATCCTGGTCCTGCTGGTGCGGCCTTCGGGGTTGTTCGGGAGGCAGAAAGAGCTCGAGGAAAGGGTGTGATGCCGTCCCGGGAATTCCGAAGAAAAAGGCTGGATCGAAGCATTCATGTGCGCAGCAGGGGGCTCTACGCGCTTTCTTCCTACCGGGAGATGACCTACCTCCTGGTCCCCCGACTGCTCCTCATTGCAGGATTGCTGGCGCTGCCCCTGGCCCTGGACCTCTATTGGCAGCGGGTGCTCTGCAGTGCGGCGGTTTTTGCGATGCTGGCGCTGAGCTTCGACTTTCTGGCCGAATACGTGGGCCTGGTTTGTCTTGGCGGAGCCCTGTTCATCGGTGTTGGCGGGTATACGGCAGGCTTTCTCAACGCCCGTTTCGGCCTGCCCCCGCTGGCGACCATTCCGCTGGCGACCTTGGCCGGGGCGTGCGTAAGCACGCTGGTGATCATGCCGTGCCTGAGGCTTCGCGGTATTCACTTCGCCATCGTCACCTTCATGATCCCCCTGTTTGCCCGGCACCTCATCGTCGCCCTGGGTCTTTTCGGAAGCACCGAAGGGATCACCGGCCTGGACAACCTTCCCGACCCATGGGTGGAACGCTACGTGATCCTCGTCGCCGTTCTCGTGAGTCTCTTCGGCTTGAGACGATTGGCGGCCACGGATGCGGGGCTCATCATGATGAGCATCAAAGACAGCGACCAGGCGGTGCTCGCCGCCGGGATCAGTGTTTTCCGATACCGCGCCCTGGCGGCCTTCATCGCCGCCGCCATCGGCTGTTTTGCGGGCGCCTACCTCGCCCACCTCTACGGCTGGCTCGGCCTGTCCCTTTTTGCCATGGACTTTTCCATTCTGCCCATCGCCGCCGCCGTTACGGGAGGCATGGGCACGCTGGCCGGCCCGGTAATCGCCGCCCTCGTCCTGACCCCTCTCTCCGAACTCCTGCGCGGTTTCGGGCAACTGCGCGTGGTGCTCTACTGCCTCCTCTTGCTGATCTTCATCCTTTACAAGCCCGAAGGCCTGATGAAGGTCCTCGAACGCAAATACCACCAGGTTGAACGTCTGGAAAAGGTCTGATCATGAGAGACGGAGTGCTGCTCGAGGTCCAGAGGCTGAGCAAGTCGTTCGGTGGCGTTCAGGCGGTCCAGGACGTTAGTCTTGCGCTCAATCAGGGAGAAATCCTGGGAGTGATCGGGCCCAACGGCGCCGGCAAGACCACCCTGGTGAACCTGCTGACCGGCTTCATTAAACCCGACTCCGGCCGGATCATCTACCAGGGAAGGAATATTGCCGGCCTGCCGCCCCACAAGATCGCCAATCTCGGCCTGGCTCGGACTTTTCAGATTGTGCGGCCGTATCACAGTCTCCCAACCTACAAGAATCTGATTGTTCCGCTCAATTCGCCCCGCATCAGGAAAGCCGTCGGCAAATGGGGAGACCTGGACAGTGTGGCCCTCGACCTGCTCGAGGAGGTCGGTTTTGAACGGGACTCCCGCGTCCCCTACAAGACCGCCGGCTCATTGCCTCTGGGTTATCAGAAGAGGCTCGAACTGGCCCGTTGCCTTGCCCTGAGGCCTCACGTGATCCTCTGCGATGAGCTTTTTTCGGGGCTCAGCATGGCTGAAATCAGCAGCATGATGCCGCTGCTGGAAAGACTCGTCAGCCAGGGGATCACCCTGATCCTGGTCGAGCACCGGTTGCGGGAACTGTTCCGGCTGGCCGGCAGGGTCCTGGTCATGAATTTCGGGGTCAAGATTGCGGAAGGCGCGCCCCGGGAGGTCATGAACCAGGAGGAGGTCGAGGCGGCCTTCATGGGCAGAGGGCGGTCCCTGGGGGGCGGCCGGCAATGAGTTGCATGCCATGCGACCTCTTTGCCATCCACAAAGTCACACGAAGAGGCACGAAGCTATCATTTCGGGTGCTGCGCTGGCTGCGTCGCGCAAGCGATGACCTGGGCAGGGAGGAAGACCTGTGAACCTCCTGGAAGTGAACGAACTATTGGTTTTCTACGAGAATGCGGTCGGGGTGAACAACGTCAGCATCGAGTGCCGGGAGGGTCGAATAACCGGGGTCTTCGGGTCGAATGCCGCGGGCAAGACCAGCCTGATGTATGCGGTTTCGGGAATCATCCTGGACACTGCCAGGAAGGAGAAGGTGCGGGGCGGTCTTCGGATCACGGTCATGGGCGAGGTCCTCTTCGAGGGGGCAAACATCGTGAAGATGGAAGCGAGCGAGAGGGCCCGCCAGGGTCTCGTCCTCTGCCCGGAAAGGAGGCGGATCTTCAAAGAGAGTAACGTGATCGAGAATCTCCGCATGGGCGGCATTATCGCCACGAAAGCGCAGGCCAAAAGGACCCTGGAATATGTGTTCAATCTGTTTCCCGCGCTGG
The DNA here is from genome assembly GCA_964505935.1 of uncultured Syntrophobacteraceae bacterium. GTDB lineage: Bacteria > Desulfobacterota > Syntrophobacteria > Syntrophobacterales > Syntrophobacteraceae > JADGQM01. The sequence continues at coordinate 5,873 of CAZDKX010000120.1, read as the reverse complement.
CAAGCCTCAGGAAGCGGCAAGCGGGGTTTCTCAGCGGCGGCGAGCAACAGATGCTGGCCATCGGCCGGGCGCTCATGGCACAACCCCGGCTGCTGCTGCTGGACGAGCCCTTGCTGGGTCTCAGCCCGGCCATGGAGGAGACCCTTGTTGCGGCAATCGCCTCCATCAACCGGGAAACGGGCCTGAGCACCCTGATTGCCGAGCAATATGCCCGGCCGCTCTTCCCGATCATAACCTACGGGTACGTCCTCGAGAACGGAGCAATGGTCGTGGCGGGCACGGCGGAAGAACTGATGGCGAATGAAGATGTCAAGTCCGCCTATTTTGGCTCGGCGGGTGATTAGCAAACCTCAAAAAAGGGCCGGAATGCGGGTGAGTTGTCTTTGGACCGTTCTCTGGGAGAAAGGCGCATGACCAAGCCGATCAACCGGCTGATCGACGGGCTTTATCGCTCCTGTGACCGATTCCCTCACCATGCCGCACTCATCTACCTGGGCGAGTCGTTCACCTATCGGCAGCTCCTGCGGTTTATCGAAAGGTTCGCCACGGCCCTGCACGATCTGGGTGTTCGCAAGGATGACCGGGTGATGCTCTATCTGCCGAACACCCCCCAATTCCTCATTGCCTATCTCGGCGCCCAACTGATCGGCGGCGTCCCCGTGACCGTCTCCCCGATCCACATCGCCTCCGAACTTCAATACTTGCTCAACGACTCGGGAGCAAAGACCATCCTCTGCCTGGACACCAATTTCAGGTACGTCAGGGAGGTCTTCGACAAGACCCCTCTCGAGCGCATCATTGTTACGACTTACGTCGACCTCTTGCCCCGGTACAAGAAGGTCTTCGGTCTTTTCTTCGACAAGGTGCCCAGCGGCAGGGTCGAGAAAGGCGGCCCCATCTACCGGTTCAATAGGTTGCTGAAGCAATACCCGCCCGTACCGCCGAAGGTGGCTTTCGATCCCGCGCACCAGCTCTGCGGCATCCTCTATACCGGCGGCACGACGGGCTTCCCCAAAGGCTGCAGGAGCACCTACGCGGGTATGATTTCCTTCATTGACGAGATCCGACAGGTTGGTGACGGTCACCTTCGCAAAGGGAAAGAGACCCTGATCATCGTGACTCCGATGTTTCATCAGCTGACGCAGGGCATGCTCTTCGCTCTGATCCTGAACCAGGGCGGCACCGCCGTCCTGATGCCCATTCCTGAAACGGACGCGATCCTGGATGCCATGCGGAGACACCGGGTCACGCTCTTCCTGGGAACGCCATCCCTGTATCGCGCCATCCTGGAAAACGACCGCCTGGATCTGTTTGACCTGAGCTCCCTGCGCTTCTGCTGGAGCGGCGGCGAAGTGTTGCCGCCGGAGGTCTTCAACCGGTGGAAAACCGTCTGCAAGCGACCCATCCACCAGGTCTACGGATCCGCCGAAGTGGGTTTCATCGCAATGAGTCCCCTTGACCGAGAACCTTCCCCTGCCCGGGTCGGAAGACCCTTTGCCTCCAGAACAACCATGGTGGTGGATCCGGAGACGCTCCAGCCGGCAACCCCGGGTGAGCCGGGCGAACTGCTGGTAACCTCTGAATTCATCTGCAAGGAATACTGGAACAAGCCCGAAGAAACCGCCAGGGCCTTCATCACGCTAGGGGGCCAGGTCTGGTACCGAACGCACGATTTCGTCACGGTTGACGAGAATGGAGAACTGTCCTATGTGGATCGCTCGATCGATGTCATCCAGTACCAGGGTTACCGGGTCTCCTGCTCCGAGGTCGAAGCCGTGCTCCTGGGGCATCCGGCGGTGATCGGTGCCTGCGTGGTGGGAGTCCCGGACCCGAAGTCAGGCGAGCGCATCAAGGCCATCGTCGTTCTCAAGGAGGACATCCGGGGCGTCAGTGCCACCGAACTGCGGCGATGGTGCCGGGAGAGACTGGACCCGCACAAGGTCCCTCAATACCTCGAATTCCGGGACATGCTCCCCCGATCCAGGGTCGGCAAGCTCCTGCGACGCGAAATCCGGGACGAAGAACAAAGGAAAATCCACCGCGATGAGTGAGCACTCTCAAGGTTTTTTCCCGATTCTCCAGCGTCACCGCCTCACCAGAGGCGGCAAAACCGCGCTCATCTGCGAGGGTCGGGAAGTATCTTTCGCTCTCCTGGATGACCAGATCAACCGCTTCGGCAATGTCCTGAAGGGGCTCGGGGTGCGGCCGAAGGAACGGGTGATCGTCGCCCTGCCGGATGGTCCCGATTGCTTTTATGCCTTTCTCGGAAGCATGAAGGGCGGCGCCTGGCCGGTCCTGCTGAGTCCCGAACTGGCCGCGGGCGATTATGAATTCATCGTGAAGGACACTCAAGCAACGGCCCTCGTAACGGTCGAGCGTTCCGCAGCGGCCACGGTCTCAGCCCCTTCGGTCAAACACCGTCTGATTATTGAAGCCGACCACTATCAGGCGCTCTTTGCCGCAGCCTCCGCCGTCCTTGAGCCCGCTTCCGCGGCGACCGATGACGCAGCATTTCTGATGTATACAACCGGCGGTTCCGGCGAACTCCGCGGAGTGCCGCACAGCCAGAGCGCCATGCTGTGCTGTGCCGAAAATTATGCCGGGCGGGTTTTGAACATGTCGGAACACGATGTGGTCTTTTCCGCCAGCAAGCTCTCCCTCAGCTACGGCTTGGGCAACAGCCTGATCTTTCCCCTGTACTTCGGTGCTTCGGTGGTCCTGTCGCCGGCCAGGTCCACCCCGGCCGAAGCTTTCCGCGTTGTCGCCGAGTCCAGGCCGACCATCATTTTTGCGGTGCCGACGCTTTACGGCATGATGCTGAAAACGCTGGACGAAGAGGTTCAGCTTGCGTCCCTGCGCCTCTGCGTTTCCGCCGGTGAGGCCCTCCCGGCTGCGCTCTACCATGAGTGGAAGAAGGCAACGGGGCTGGAAATCATCGAGGGTCTCGGTGCCACGGAAACCCTGCACATCTTCATTGCCAACCGGCCCGGCGCGTCCCATCCGGGCTCGTCCGGAGCGGTGGTCCCTTCCTATGAGGTTCGTCTAACCGATGAAGATGGGCAACCGGCAGCGCCCGGTGAGCCCGGCCTGCTGCTGGTTCGAGGCCGAAGCATCGCCTCCCGTTATTGGAACCGACCGGAGGCAACGGCCAAGGCCATGCTGGCTGACGGCTGGCTGAAGACCGGCGACATCTGCCTCGAAGAAGACGGCCGCTACACTCATCAGGGACGGGCGGACACCATGTTCAAGGCCGGCGGGCAATGGGTTTCGCCCGCCAGAGTGGAGGCCGTTCTCCAGGAGCACCCGTCGGTCAAGGCATGCCTGGTCACCCCGCACAAGCTGGAGGGTCTCCTCAAGCCCATCGCCCATGTGGTCCTCAAGCCGGGCACAAAAGGAGACATGGCAATGGTCCGGGAACTGCGCTCCCATGTCCTTGGGAGGCTGCCCAAAACCATGTGCCCGGTTCAGTTCAATTTCCGCGAGGACCTCCCCAACCAGATAATCCCAAGCAATATCAGCGTGAATGCCGGTGAAAAAGAAGGTATTCTAGGAGGGTCGGTTCATCCTCGCTCTTCCGGCTGCTCCGGGAAAGCACCTCATGGGGCAGAGGACGAGGCGGACCGGCGGAGGGCCTGAGGAGCATCAGATTGACGTCACCAGACAAATTAAGGAGGACATCATGGCTATCACGGCAGCAGACATCATCGGATTAATGAAAGAGGTCGGTATCGAGGAAGAACTTATAAAAGCATTGAAGTACGACGTGCCTCTTTTAACGCAGGGGATCGACTCCATCGATCTGCCCACGGTGGCCGCGGCCGCCGAGAAGAAGTATGGCGTTGATCTTTCGGACGCCGACATCAGCGTGCTCAAGACCGTCAATGGCCTCGTGGCCTTTCTGAATGCGAAGCAGAAATAACCGAACTTCAGGAGCAGGCACGCTGCCAGTCCGACCGGACGAGCTCCAGCAGCGTTTTTGCCTTTGCCGAATGGAGCCTGATGGCGCTGAAGTCGGGGGACGTTGATATTTTCTGCATCAGCAGACCGTCCGTGTTAAACCATCGCGGAACGTAGCCTCCGAAGAAGTACCCCCTTTTTCGGAGGCACTCCACCGCCGCTCCCACCCACGGCTCAGCCAGGTTGAGGAAGTATTGGAGCACTTTCGCCCCCTTCTCCGTCCCTTCCGCTTCCAGTTTCTCGACCAGCGTTGCGAAATCCGAGCCGGCGGAAACGGCGTTGAAGCGACCCACGCCCGCATGGCTGAAGAAGCGAACGGCTACCTGACTGCTGCTGCCTTCGGGGAACGCACCGCATGACGGCGTCAGCGTCCGGCAAATATCGACATCACTCAACAGGTATTCGATTTCCTGGCGATATACTGAAGGAATGAAAGCCTCGTGAGGCCTGTCGGCAAACGATCGGAACAGGATCACACAGGAGACCCTGCCGGAGGCGCACTGCGCCTTGTCATACGCCTCGGCCGGCATCAGGTCGATTTCCAGGGCCACATCCTTCATGGCGATCAGGGCGGATGACTTCTGGGTGGCGGTAATGTGGGTGACCGCTTCGCCGAAGATGCCATCCGGGCGGATGGCCGGCGCCAGGTTCTCTCCAATATACTGGTTGATTTTGTAGGCGGCGAAGGTGGTACGGTAGGCTGGCAGCACGATACCCTGGCCGATCTCGTAGAGGTTCGGATGAGGGGGAGAACTGCGATACAGGGCCATGTGACCGATAATGTCGCCTTTTGGGGTGCGGGCCACCACAGAATGGATATTGCCGTTGGCGTTTTCCTCGATGATCCTCTCCGGGTGGTAGTAGGTCTCGATGGGATAAGCCGCTCCGTACTCGGAAAAGAAAAGATGGGCAATCCCCCTGGCATCTTCCGGCCGAAACCGGTCGACGGCAAACTTCTGCCCCGGTTCAACGGCAATGTCGAAATCGATTTTCATAAAAGACTCTGAACCAGCTTTCCCTTTACCGCTTCCGCCCGCTGGCCACGATCCGGTGATTCATGAAGCCGTAATCGCCGGGCCGCTGATGGGCGGAGAAATCGCTGCAGACCCTGACTACCTTGAAGCCGGTGTTCTCCATGAGCGCGGCAATGCTTTCCGCAGTGTAAAGCTTGATGGCATAGGTGCGGTCACGGATGAGTCCGGCACGCTTGCTGAGGACCATTTCGCGGGCGCTGATCCGGTCGCCCCGAAGCTCCCGCTGGCGGCAGACCACGGTTTCCGGTCCGATTTCATGCCAGGCATTGGGGGTGAATGAGGCTCTCGCAGCGCCGCCATCCACCACATCCACCAGCAGCCATCCCCCCGGACACAAGAGGCGACGGACTTCTGCAAGGATCTGTCGGTCGGCGGCGTCCTCCCCCAGGTAGCCGAGAGAATTGCCCATCACCAGCACGTGATGAAAGAGGGCGTCGGGCAGTCCGGTGTCCCTCGCATCGGCCTGCACACAGTCAAGCTTATGTCCCAGCCGGGCGGCGGCGGCTCGCGCCTGGTCAATGAGGGGAGGGGAATAATCGAGCAGGGTGCAGCAACCCATGCCGCGGCCACACAGCTCGAGGCTGTGGCGCCCATGACCGCCGCATAAATCCAGAATGCGGTCTTCAGGGCTGATGGGGAGCAGCTCACAGATGAGGTCCACTTCCCGGCGGGTGAGCTCCTCGTCGCAGACCGACCGGGCATCCGTCACGAGGTAAATCTCATCGAACAGGGTCTTCCACCATTCGGGGTCCACCTGGATGGCCATGGGTCGCTCCTGGGTAGAGGTTGCCCGGTCAGGTTACCGTTCCCGCTTGCTCCTTCCAAAACTCCCGCTTTTGCTTGTTCCCAAGCTCCCGCTTTTGCTTGTTCCCAAGCTCCCGC
>CAZDKX010000119.1:0-13197 GCA_964505935.1 uncultured Syntrophobacteraceae bacterium | reverse complement strand
GGTTTCGCTTGACATTTGGGGAGCGGCCCCCCGAGACCCAGGTGAGTTCCTCACCCATCCGTGTTGATTCAATCGAGGTTTCGGCCTGCTGAACCGGCGTGGCAAATCACCGGCCTTTTCTGTTTTGCGCTCTGGCGCTCCGCCCCTTTGCGCGTTTACTGCCATGCGGCCTGGCGCTTTGGACGACGGGCAGGACTGCCGCCAAGCATCCCTTCAACACCGATGTCTTCATCTATTTCCGGCCAGTGGATGCCAATCCCGTCACCGATGATTTCGAAATCCTGGCGCTGCTCGATGGTTGCTTCAGAGAGCCTCCACGACCAGGCAAGCGGTACGCTGATGGTTCGCCCATCAGCCAGTCGCGCCGTGATTTCGTCTTCCGTGACCAGAACATTCACCACACGGGGGTCGATGATATCAACCGCGGTGCTCATCCCATGCCTCCAAGATTTTTCCCAAGCGATTGTCGATAATCTGGCGGATTTCCCTGAGCTCCTTCAAAGAGAATCCGCAGTTCCTGCTTAACGCCAGCGGTTTGAGCCAGAACTTGCAGACGAGCTTTTCACGCTGAACATGAACGTGCCTGGGCTCGTTGCAGTCGAAGCTGAAAAAGAAAAACCGTTACGGACCCGCGATGTCTTTGATTGTGGGCACAGCCTGTCCAGCCTCCATCAAGAATTTACCGTCATCATAGCACGATTACGAAAAACCAACGCAACTACTCAAAATGTGCTTGCAAGCAAGGCCCCTTCCATGGCGATCTGGACGTGTCTGGCAGTCTTTACACTCTTTTGATCGATGAACTCATTCCATTCATCGTCATCTGCAAGAGCCTTTTTCCTGCTGAGGTTCTCTACGGCTCACAGGACACATGACAGATGTTCGTTGGCGTTTCGACGGCGTAAGGGAAGTATTTCTGCTTGAACCAGAGCGCCACGCTGACCAGGCTGATCAGGACCGGCACTTCCACTAAGGGGCCGAGAACCCCGGGCGAGAGCCTGCCCCGAGTTGATCCCGAAGACCGCCACCGCGACGGCGATGGCCAGTTCGAAATTGTTGGACGCGGCGGTGAGACTCAAAGTGGTCGATTGTTCGTAGGTCGCCCCTGCCTTCAGGGAAAGAAAAAATGAGACGAAGAACATGATCACGAAATAGACGCCCAGCGGGACGGCCACCCGCAGGACATCCAAAGGCAGTCGAACTATGAACCCCCCTCTCCGACATATTTTCGGATGTCAATATATCGTCAAGGGTGCTTAGCCGACTAAACGCAAACACAGAACTGGGCTATGATAAGGGCAACCATTCGACACCTGGTTTTGTTCTGCTGGGCTGGGTCAAAAGGAAATCCCGTCGTCAACACCCCGCACCGTGCTGAAGTACATCCACAAGCTCTCGTTCGTACAGGACAAGGCGGTGTGAGGGGAGGATGGCAGCTTGGGCGGAATTCCGTTCCCCTGCATGAAAATGCCTGGAGATATTCATGCGTTCACTATTTTCCTGCGGTCGTCTGGGCCCTGACTTTCACCGGGGTGAAGCTCATGCAACAGCATTGAGCGCAGACCATCTTAACCCCCGATCACCGGACAATCGCATGGTGCCTCCCGGCCGGTTGCTTGACAGGGGCTCGGTCATTTTCTAAACTGCCAGTTACTGGCCATCCGGAAATCCCCCTGTTGGTGGGGGAGGAAAAGGGCAATGTTGTTGAATTGAGCGAGCTGAATCCCCCCTTGAGGAGGCTAGGGGGGTGTAACCGGCTATAGGCACATCAAAAACATCCCCCTTACCCCTCAAGGGGGGAATTTCTGCTGTGCCAGTTCCCTAACTCAACAGCATCGGAGGTAAAGGGGGGGATTAGAAGCTGGGAGTCCTATGGGCTGGTTACAGGTTATGAGAGGTGCGCGTCGGACATGATCGCTTCCGGTGTTTTGGAGACCATAGAGGAATTTTGCCGATCCAACCCCTTGATTGTGGCTGCCTATGTGTTCGGTTCCAGTGCTACAGGCAAAAACAGGGGCAGGAGCGACCTCGACGTTGCCATCATGACCCGTCGTGGGTCAATGGATGGGTTTGAACGAGTACGACTGGAAACAACCCTGTCGAACGTGCTGTTACAAGACGTCGACCTTGTGATCTTCGGTCGGGCCACACCCCTCCTTCAACACCAGGTCCTCAAATATGGTCGGCTTGTGTATGAAGCCGATGCAAAGGAACGCGTCCGGCAGGAGACAGCGGCCCGGAGGCAGTACCTTGATACCCTGTTTCTCTATCGGAAGATCAGCAAGGACAAAGCCCATGGTGGATAAAGAGCTCGTTTCAAGAAAAATCTCTCAACTTCAAGGGTACGTGGACGAGCTGAGGCGGGCGGAGGACATCACGTGGGCAAAATACCGATCGGACCTCAGAGCCAAAGCGTTCGTGGAACGATACCTTCATCTTGCCGTGGAAGAGGTGATCGATATTGCCAACCATCTCGTTTCCTTCCATCAATGGCGTGAGCCGAGGAGCTATCGCGATCTTTTCTCGATCCTGGAAGAACACGGCGTCATCCCGGCAGACCAGCTGCTCTCGTTTCAAAACATGGCCTCCTTCCGGAACGTGTTGGTGCATCGGTACGAAAGCGTGGAGGACGAGTTGGTCTTTGGTATCTTCAAGAGGCGTCTTGACGACTTCGATCGTTTCATCGCCTTCGTGAAGGCGTGGGTTGACATGAGTTAATGCTTGACCGTGCGGGTGTGTCAAACGACCAATATGCGGTGACGCAGGCCCTATTGCCAAGAAGCTGCCACATAGGACTCACCTTCATCTCCAGGTTACACCGCCTAACCATCAGCAAAACCGACTACCCAGTCCCTCTTTATCGAATGCCACGATGAGGCGGGAGGAGTCGACACCTGTTTTTGGCAGGCCGCCCTCGTTCTCACGACGCGAACCCATGTCAGTGGGTGTTTTACATCGTCCCCTGGTTCTGCTATACGAAGTTGCGACTTGTTCGCACGAAACGCTGAGAACATCAAAAGCCATTGCGATGCAGGGACCTGTTATGACAAGGCTGCGACGTTGACACGGAGGAAACGACGCCATGAAGAAGACATCGGTTGGGATCCTGGGAACGGGCTATGTGGGACTGGTTGCGGCAGCGGTTTTTGCGGATAGAGGCTTCACGGTTGTCACTTCGAGCCAGGACCTTGAGAAGGTCGAGCAGATCAACCGGGGACAGGCACCCTTTTTTGAAATGGATTTGGACGCCCTGGTGCAAAAGACCGTACAAAACGGCAAACTCCGAGCCGTCCATGGGAGGGAAGAGGCCGTACTGCAATCCGATATTCTTTTCATCGCCGTGGGTACCCCAAGCCTGATGAGCGGTGAGGCGGATCTCAAACTGATCAGGGAAACGGCCGAGGCCATCGGCGCAGCCCTTCGCAAGAAGAAGGGCTATACGCTCATTGTCGTCAGGAGCACCGTCGTACCCGGCACGACCCGGAACCTGGTGCTGCCCCTGGTGGAGGAACATTCCGGGAAGAAAACCGGAGAAGCGTTCGGGCTGTGCATGAGCCCGGAGTTTCTGCGCCAGGGGGCGGCGCTCCAGGACACCCAGGCACCCGACAGCGTGGTCATCGGCGAGCTCGATAAACGTTCCGGAGACGTACTCGAGGCATTCTCCAAGGAGGTCTACCGGGGACAAAAGGTCCCTGTATTCAGGATGAATCTGGAGAGCGCCGAGATGGTGAAATATGGCCGTAACACCTTCCTGGCGATGAACGTCTCCTACATCAATGAGATGGCCCGGATTGCCGAGACCATACCCGGCGTGGATATTTACGAGGTCGTCAAAGGGATTGGGGCGGACTGGCGCATCAACGCGGCCTTCCTCAACGCCGGTTGCGGTTACGGCGGCTCCTGTTTCCCCAAGGACGTCAAGGCGCTCATCTCCTTTGCTCGGACCCGCAGCGTTGAACCGCAACTCCTCCAGGCCGTCGAAGAAGTCAACGAGCAACAGGCTGCTCACATGGCGGCCATCGCCCTGCAGGAACTGGGGGGCAGTCTGAAGGGCAAGCGGGTAGCGGTCCTCGGGCTTTCCTTCAAGCCGGGCACGGACGACATGCGCGAGGCTCCCAGCATCAAGATCGCCAACCACCTGTATGCCCACGAGGCCACGATCGTGGCCTATGATCCCCAAGCCATCCCCAACGCCAGACAGCGCTTCATTCGCGACTCGATCAAAATCGAGTACGCGGAGAGCGTCGAGCAGTGTCTCAAGGGTGCGGACTGCTGCATGGTCATGGTCGAGTGGGACGAATTCAAGGCGCTCCCCGCCGAGGTCTTCAACCACCTCATGAAGCGCTCCGTGGTCATCGACGGCAGGCGGATTTTCGACGAGGACTTCCGCAAGTGTGTCGCCCGTTACCGGGGGATCGGCCTGGGCAGCAAGGAAGGCCAGTCACAGGCGCAAGCCACCAACTCTTTCTGCAAGGCTCAAAGCAACAGGAAACGTCCCATGAAGTCCTGACAGGTTGGGGAATATGGATATTTTTCAGCGATGCATCCATTCAAACGTCAAGAAGATCGACGACGATCATCTGCACGTTGTCAGCTCCCTGCTGGATCTTGAACACTCGTTCAACCTTGAGCTCACGGTCCGGATCTCGACGCATATCATCGAGGCCGCCAAAGCCTCGATGAGCAGAGCGCCTCTGAGCCACTGTTTCGCCGCTCTGGGAAGTTTCTCCCAGTTGGAGGGGTTAACCGTCGACCGCGGCATCATCAAAGAGATGCGGTCGCGACTTGGTGGGCCTAAGGGCTGTGCGCATCTCATGGAGCTCCTCAACGACGCCGTTCGCCTAACCTCCATGCTCCTTATCGGCGAATCGGTAGGCTACCGCTCTGAACTGGCAAAGACCATGACCGAAGAGGAAATCATCGCCCGGGGCAAGGAAAGGCTTCGGAACACCTGCCTCGTGTTTGCCGACGAATAGGCGGCAGCGGTATGGTACTCCTTCGAGAAATACCTGCTCCCAACCTTGCCCACGCAGAGCCCCATGCGATCGCTGGACGGCTACCCTCCCTGGAACTTCTTCAGATTGTATTGCTCAGCAAGTTTCATCCTTTCGTCACCGGGCAACGAGCGCATGTATCGGTTCCAACCAGGGCACCACCTGGCATGCCATCTCCACAATCGCCCCAGGAGCGATCGAGGGTTTTTGTCATACTTCACCCTGAAGCCACAATCTGCACAAGCCATCAACCGTCTCCTTCCATGCTGCCGGTAAAAGCATTCGACAATTCCCGGGGCCTTTTGATGCAGCCGGCCGGCCGGCTACTTTTTACGTGTCCAGATCCCGACGGCCACTACGGTATCGGCCGAGCTTACGTGTCGATAGACTACCTCCAGCTTGTCTTTATTGACAATCTTCCCATCGATAAGGCCATCTTCATCGGCATAGTAAAAGCTCTTGTTGTCGTTTCCAATGACCGCAACAAAACCCTCGGTGGCCTTCGGCGATTTGAAGGTCCCGTGCAGGACTCTGCCCTGCTGTTTGGTCACGGTTGCTTCCGCGGTCAAAGTGCTGAATTCGCCGCTGTGGTGGGTTTTTGCCCCGGGACTACTCCCCTTGCTGACAACCCCGCCGTCAGCTTTTACGATCCAGGTCCCCATCAAGTTGGGGATGCCGGGCTCGGCCAGGCAAATGCCAGCCCCCAGCAGAACAGCCAACAGCGTGATGCTCACCGTCTTCTTCATGGCAGCCAACCTTTCTTTTCAGGGTTCATTCAATCTTGCTCGCCAAGCCATCCTTGACGGCAAGTCATTTGCCGTCATATCTCAGAAACTGATCCCTCTCCAGGCGGGGGCGACATGCACCGAGGTAGTGCTGCTGCCAGTATTTCGCAGCAAGGTAGTCTTCGCGAACCTGCCCGCCTGGGCTCGAACAGTGGATGAACCACCCGCTCGCCTCATAAATGCCGACGTGGGATGCGCCCTTTTTCTCAATATCAAAGAAAACCAGGTCCCCCTGCTGCAGGCGTTCCCCTCTCACCTGTTCCCCCGCGCGGTATTGGTCGACAGTCTGCCTGGGAAGGGGAATGCCGTGCTGCCGAAAAACCCACTGGGTGAAACCGGAACAGTCAAAGCCCGTAGCGGGGGAAGCCCCACCTGGATGATAGGTTACGCCCAGTTGACTCCGGGCGGTCCGAATGAGCGGCGTGAGCTCAGGGTCGAGGGCCACCGGCGACGGACGGCCTCTGCCCCCCGCGCATGCGCTCACCACCAGGGCCAGCATGAGCAATCCCACCACCCTGACGATTCTCGGGCGAAATCCTGCCATCATGGGCCACTCATACCTCTCGCCGGAGCAAGAACGCTCATACCCGGGCGACCCCACCAGCAAGGTCCGGCAACGAGCGACAATTCTCCAGGAGTGAGCCTTACCGAGCTCACGGCTATTGCCCCCATTCCTGGTAGAGATTGGTTTCAATAGTGCCGAAAGGGAGGTCGAGCAGGCTTCTCAACTTGGCGAGGTTCAGAGTGGTGTCGGGAGCGCGCGGGGGGCTGCAGGGCATTTGTGCAATCGTTCGAGGAACCAGCAGCTCTTGCCGATACCCGAGGGCCGCCGCCACCCTGGTTCCAAGCTCCCAGCGGCTGACCCGCTCGATGCCGGCAACATGCCAGACCCCGGTCATGCTCCGGCGCATGAGCTCCAGGATCACCAGCACCAGTTCTCCCACAGCCGTCGGATTTCGGTATTCGTCGGTAAAAAGGGGTGTCTGGCGACCCTCCTGCCAGTTCAAAACGAGCTTCTCGTCAATCCCGCGGGCGGCCCCCGGACTTCTGCCGTACACGAGCGACGTCCGGATAATGGCCCAGGGGGCCTCACTGCTGCGGACCGCCAGCTCAGCGGCCAGCTTGGTCCAGCCGTAGACACTGATAGGGTGCGGCTCATCCTCTTCCCGATAATTCCCCCGTTGCCCGTTGAATACCAGGTCGGTCGAGAGGTGGAGAAGGAAAGCGCCGCTTCGGGAGGCCCACTGGGAGACCCACAGGGAGCCGCCGAAGTTCAGGGCGGCAGCTGCTTCGGGATGCTGCTCGCAATAGACGGGATCGCTGCACGCGGCAGCATGGATGATGACTGAAGGCCGCAGGCGATCAAGGAGCTCCTGGGTGGCAAGACGATCGCACAGGTCCACTGATACCCAGTTCCCGAAGGTCACGGCGGGGTCCCGATGCCGGTATACCCCCCAGGCTGATCCCGTTGCGCAGAGATGCTGCATCAGTCGGAATCCCACCAGACCGCTTGCGCCGGTAACGAGAATGCCGTTCATCAGTCACTCCAAAATCGCCTCTGCCGGATTGGTCGCGGTGGCCGCCGGCAGGTCCGCGGGGGTTGACCGCCACTCTTGAGGAATGATAGTAAGGAGTTGACGGATAGATAGCGGCTCCGTGAAGGGTGAACTCAAAAACCGCATGACCGTGCGCCCCAGGGGCAAGTCTTGGGTCGCGGCGATGCTTTCCAGTGGGGATAAGACATGCTTGGGGTACCCGAATTGCTTATGATTCTGGCCGTGGTTCTGGTGATTTTCGGAGCCGGAAAGGCTGCCGACTTTGGCAAAGCGCTCGGAAAGGGCATCCATGACTTCAACCGCCTTAAGGAAACCGGCGAGAAGATGGTAAAAGAGCCGCTCAAGGAGGTTCAAAATCTCCCCCAGCTTTTTGAAGCCCCCTCGGAGACCAAACCTCAAGCCCCCCCTCCCGCCGAAGCCAAGACTGACATCACTTGAAAACGGCCCGCTGGCGATCATCTCGTTCCTCGTCATCGTCTCGCAAGCACGATCGTTCTCCGATAGGCACAGCCGGTCTTGCCACAGTCTCGGGCTTCAAACCCGGCCGGCTGTTTCCAGCGACTGTCGGCGCTGGCCCCCGAGGACGAGAAATAGCGTTTTACCGAAATCCCGAAGGCTGCAGGGTTTCATCAAGAACCCTCGAATCCCCAGTTCTTTGGCTTTTTCCTTGTCCACCTGCTCGCTGTAACCGGTACACAAGATGACGGGAATATCCGGCCGCACCTCCATCACCCTCCGGGCCAGATCAACTCCGCTCATTTGCGGCATGGTCATGTCGGTAATCACAACATCAAACTGAGCCGGTCGCTCCACAAAGGCCATCAGGGCATCCCTCGGGTTTGAGAGAGCGAGCACCTCATAGCCCAGGCGGGTGAGCATTTGTTTGCCAACGTCTATCAAGGCGAACTCATCGTCCACAAAGAGAATGCTGCCCCTGCCGGGAGGAACGTCTCGAAACGCCTGCTGCTCGCTCACCTCCGGCTCCGCTTCAACTGTCGGCAGGAAGATTTGGATACACGTTCCATCACCTGCCTCACTGTCGATTTTGAGCGCGCCACCGTATTTCTTGACCGTACCGTGAACGATCGACAGCCCCAGGCCGCTGCCCTCCCCGGCCGGCTTCGTGGTGAAGTAGGGGTCAAAAATCCGGTCCCGAATGGCAGGATCGATCCCGTGCCCGGTGTCCCTCACCATGAATTTCACGTAACGGCCACAGGAAAGGTCACCATAATCCATAACCTCCGGGCTTTCAACGGTTACCTCCTGGAGGCTGATTTCCAGAATCCCGCCCTGCTCTCTCATGGCATGGCCGGCATTGGCGCACAGGTTCAGGATCAATTGCTGAACCTCGGAAGACTCACCCAGAATTGACCCTTTACAGTCGTATCTTCCTCTGATCTCGATGGTCTCCGGCAGCGATGTCCGCAGGAGTCGCAGCGAATCCTTGATCAGGCTCAGCATTTCGAGGGGTTGCCGTTGCTGCTGCGGGGGCTGACCGATGGCGACAATCTGCTGGACCAGCCTTTCCGCCCGGTGGATCCCCTCGAGCGCTTTTTGCAGGTGCGCACTCGGCCGGGAGCCTCCCGGGAGTTCCAGCAAGGCCATCTCCGTGAACCCCACGATGATTCCCAGAATATTGTTGAAATCATGCGCAATCCCGCCGGCCAGGGTCCCAAGGGCTTCCATCTTGTGAGCCAGCTGCAGTCGCGCTTCGAGTGCTTTTTGTCGGGTTACATCCTTGATGGTTCCCTGATGATGGATCAGCCGATGGTCCTCATCTTTGCGCCCCACCGAGGTCATCAGCGTTTGGATGACGCTCCCATCCTTGCGGCGCAAATTCACAGGAAAGTCTTTGATGAAGCCGACCTCCTCAATGCGCCGCAGCAGTTCCTCTCTTTGCTCAGGGCGCTCGTAGAGATCCTGAATCTTGATCCGCATCAGTTCGGCTCGGTCGGCGAACCCGAACAGCTCGACGGCAGCATCGTTGAAGTCAAGCCAATCGCCTTTCGGCGACGATATGAACACGCAGTCTCTCGAGGTTTGAAAGAAATCCCGGTATCGCTGTTCGCTTTCACGCAGTCGCTCTTCGGTTCGCCTGCGCTCCGTTATGTCCTGGAACAGAGACAGGATCAGGTTGTGTCCATGCAGCTTGATGATGCTGGCCGAAGCCAGGACATCCCGCGTCTCTCCGGACTTGGTCCTGAGGCGCAGTGGTTCATCGCGAAGACGCCCTTCCCGTTGAAGCTTCTCGACAACTCCGACCCGACCTTGGGGCTCTGCCCATATGCCCAGATCGAAGGCAGCCCTGCCAATAACCTCTTCCCGCTCATAACCAAGCATGGCGAGGAAGCTGCGATTGACGTCCACGTATCGGCCATCGGTAACGGAACTGATGATGGTAGGGGTAGGGCTTTCGTGGAAGGCAATGGAAAAACGCCGTTCCGACTGTCTGAGGGCATCCACGGCCAGTTTGCGTTCGGTGACGTCTTTAACGGTGCCTTCGTAAAAGAGGATGTTGCCGGCGTCGTCGCGTACGGCGCGGGCATTGGCTGAAATCCAGATCTTCTGACCATCTCTGCGCCGCAGTTGCGTCTCAAAGTTCCTGACCACTCCGATCTGCTCGTAGAGAAGCTTGATCGTGTTGCGATCGTCGGGATCAACGTAGAGATCCGTCTGGATGTCGTCGATCGCGGCGATCATCTCCTCCGGACTCTGAAAACCGCACATTTTCGCATAGGCAGGATTGACGCTGAGGTATTTCCCATCGGGGGTCGCCTGAAACATCCCCTCAACCGCGTGTTCAAAGATACTCCGATACTTTGCTTCGCTCTTGCTGAGCGCCTCCTCGGTTTGTTTGAGCCGGGTGATGTCTACGGCTATGCTCATGCGCACCGCGCGACCGTCAGCCCAGCGAATGATTCGATCACTGCGTTGATACCAGGTGCCGGTCCTGGTGTCGTATGACTCCCGCGGAATACTTCCCCGAAGCCCGCTCTCGCCTTCCGCTGGTCCCACGTCCGGGCATACCGGACAAGGCCCATCCTGGCCCTCCCGAAGGCGCTGCCAGCAGATCTTCCCAACCAGTTCGCCATATCTTGCAGTCGCATAACGATTGGCGTACAAGATTTCATGAGTTGACACGTCAGTGATGTAGACAACGCCCTCAAAGTCATCAAAAACCGAAAGCAGCTCTTCCAGATGTCGGGTCATCTCTTCTCTGATACGATTGTCATCATTCTCGCCCATTTGTCAGAACCCTTCCGCAACGCATGGTTGATGTCTTCTCAGTCCAGCTCATCGCTAAGGTTGACATTCCGCTCCGAAATGGTGAAAGGCTTTGGGGTATGCTCCTTGCCGGGCTGCAAGACATCCTGGAGGCACTGCAGCGGTTATGAACATGCTCTTTCCAGAACATTGGGGCTTGACCTCAGCAGTAGAGAGCGTGACTCCACTCAGCAATGGTCGTGCGGCCTGGTCAATACTACCAGGACACCGCGACCTGACGCCAGCCTCTTTTACTTTATCATGAAAAGAAGATTCCGCAACCTTCCGGTAGCCTGACTGAGAGTCGCGCGAAGACACTCTCTCATCCTACAGAGAGCACGCCTTGTCCTGCTATGCCGGTCTGAGATAGAAGGGTGCTGTTCCGCAGGAGCATCGCCGCCCCCACACGGTCTTGCGAGTCAAACAGGTTTTCGGAAACGATGCAATTCAATCCCCACAAGCTTAATCTGCCCTGAAAAGTTGCGAGTTGCGAGTTACCAGTGGCAGTTGCCTGTCAACCGCGGACCTTTTCGTGGGTCTTCGGGTGTCCCACCGGGACATGAGTAACTGCCATGATGAGCATACTGTGCTAGACTGGACGGTGGGTCGGCCGAGAAAGCTCGGGGCTGAGCTCGAGGCACTGGGTCGGCATGACCGCCATTGTTGACCCCAAAACACCAACTCGTCACGGGAGTCGCCTGCCATGAATTATGATCCCCTCAATTATCCATACGCATCACGCCGCAGCATGGTCTTTGCCGGCCGGGGGATGGTTGCCGCTTCTCAGCCTCTCGCCGCGCAAGCCGGCCTCGAAGTGATGAAGCTTGGCGGTAACGCCGTTGATGCCGCCGTCGCCACGGCATCCTGTCTGACGGTCGTGGAACCGACTGCCAACGGCATCGGCGGCGATGCCTTCGCTCTGGTGTGGACCAGAGGCCGGCTCTACGGCCTCAACGCAAGCGGGCCCGCCCCCCAACGCTTGTCACTCAACGAGCTGGCCCGGAGAGGTCTGACTCAGATCCCGCCCTATGGCGTGATGCCGATCACCGTTCCCGGGGCCCCCGCCGCCTGGGTGGCACTGGTCCGCCGCTTCGGCCGCCTTCCGTTGACCGCAAGCATGCGTCCGGCCATCGCCTATGCCGAGCAAGGCTTCCCCGTTTCTCCGGTGATTGCCGACCGCTGGGCAGTGGCTTTCCAGACTTACCGGGCCCAAGTCGGGGATGAGTTTCGACCCTGGTTTGAAACCTTCGCTCCCCACGGCCACCCTCCCGCGCCCGGCGAATATTGGTACCAGCCGGATCAGGCCGCAACGCTCGCGGCAATTGCCGAATCCAACGGAGAAGTCTTCTATCGCGGCAACCTGGCAGAAAAGGTCGAGGCTTTCCTCAGCCGCCACGCCGGCTGCCTTACCGCCGCCGACCTCGCCGCCTACTCTCCCGAATGGGTGGAACCCATCCACATCCACTACCGCGGCTATGATGTCTGGGAAATCCCGCCCAACGGCCACGGCCTGGTGGCGCTCATGGCCTTGAATATCCTCAAGGGTTTTGAATTCAAGGCGAAAGACTCCCCTGAGACCACCCATCGGCAGATCGAGGCGATCAAACTGGCCTTTGCCGACGGCCTGAAATACATCACGGACGCCCGTCGCATGAAGCTCAGCGTTGCTGATCTCCTCTCGGAAGCTTACGCCACGGAACGGCGCCGCCTCATCAACAACCGAGCGAGCAGCCCCCTGCCCGGCAAGCCTCCCGACGGCGGCACGGTCTATCTCGCCACGGCCGATAGCGAAGGGAACATGGTCTCCTACATCCAGAGCAACTACCTGGGCTTTGGCTCCGGCATGGTCGTGCCGGGTACCGGGATCGCCCTGCAAAACCGCGGCCTCTGCTTTTCTTCAGACCCCCTGCACGACAATTGCCTCGAACCCGGCAAGAAACCCTATCACACCATCATTCCCGGCTTTCTGACCAGAGACGGTGAGGCATGCGGGCCATTCGGGGTCATGGGCGCCTTCATCCAGCCCCAAGGTCATGTGATGGTGGTGATGAACACCGTCGATTTCCACCTCAATCCCCAGGCAGCCCTCGATGCTCCCCGATTCCGCTGGCAGGAAGGCACCATAGTCGAAGTTGAGGCATCCTTTCCCGAGCCGGTGGCAGAAAAGTTGCTTCGGATGGGACACGATATCCGGCACGGCCAGGTCGGGGATCGCGATTTCGGCCGCGGCCAGATCATCTGGCGCACCCGCGAGGGAGTCCTGGCCGGAGGTACCGAACCACGCACCGACGGCCAGATCGCAGCATGGTGAGGCAGGAATGGTCACGAGTGGACTGAAAAGCGAACCGCAGCAAAGCGAACCGCAGAATATCCAATACTCAGCCGCAGAATGATCAAGGAGTGATTCTCAAAAGCTTGACAGTTGCATGGATTTTTAGGACAGGCACTGACGGACCCGCCAAGTGGCTTTCCCTTCATCATTGGCTATTTCTTGTTGGATATTGGATATTCGCTTTTCACTGGTTTCTTGTTGGATATTGGATATTCGCTTTTTTGCTGGGCTGCAGGCACGAAATCAAGGCCAAAGGACCTCCAGCC
>CAZDKX010000118.1:0-13206 GCA_964505935.1 uncultured Syntrophobacteraceae bacterium | reverse complement strand
ACACTTGATCCACAACCATTTGCCAATCTTCTTCGCATGCTGAGTTAATTAGCAGGTTGAAGAGCTCTTTTATTACTCTGTTACCAGCAGGTGAAAGTCCTCCCGTCGCCTGAAAATAAGTTAGAGGGACCTCAGCAAGAAGCTTCCAAAAGTCTTTATCATACATGTATTCAGGGGTGTTTATCCAGAGGCCGTTTGTATCAACTTTGTTTATTGGATCACCTAGAACATACCCATACAAGTTACTGTCTCCCGCCTTAAACCCAATCGGATCCTTCGCCGTCCACCTGCCGATGTCGGGGTCATAATCCCTGTAACCGAAGCGGATGAGGCCGGTATCGTGGTCGTGGAGGCCCCCGGCGAAGCCGAAGGGGATGGTGAAGGTTGGGTTGGTATCAGTGATGATGTTGCCGAAGGAGTCGTAATCCAATTGCTTCATGATAACTCCTGAGGTATTGGCAACCACTCTGGGAGAGCCCACCTGGTCATAGGTCAGGTAGTAGGTTTCGGCTCCCATGGTCATGGCAAGAGGCATGCGAGTGTCTGTGTACTGAAAGCGTACGAGCAGGTTGTCGCTGCCGTCATACACGGCAAGCAGGCGGGTGAGCCCCTGCCAGAGGTACTTTTCCGTGATGGTGCCATTGACCTTCTTGGCGACGCGTCTTCCCATGGGATCATGAACGTGCTCGATGGTTCGTCCATCCGGGAGGTTGACTTTGAGGAGCTCGCCCCGGGAGGAATAGTCATATTCGGTGACCTGTGCTCCCTCGGTTTTGCGGGTGAGGAAGCCGTCGAGGTCGTACTCATACGTGACCCCGCCGGCCGTCAAAAGATGATCCTCCGCAGAATACGTCATGCTCCTCGATGCGATCCCCCGAAGCAGGTTCATTTCCGAGATGCGGGTCCCGTTGGGACCGTAATCATATCTTTCGACTTCCGTTCCGTCTTTGCTGACGCTGATGAGTCTTCCCAGGGCATCGTAAGCGTAAGCGTAGGTTGCAGTCGGAACGCCATTCAGCGCCTCGATCCTGGAGGTGATTCTTCCGGAATTGTTCTGGGTCAACGTCCATGACGGAAGCGCAATGCCGTTCACTGTGGCTCTTTCGCTCTCCAGTTCACCGTAGCCGTTGAAGGTCCTCGCGAGGGTTAGTGCACCGCCGGAGACGGCTTCCGGGAGCCCATTTTGAGCGTTCCGCGCGACCGTGAAAGCGCCGCTTCCCGTCAGCATTCCGTCGTTGTCATAGGCGTAAGACACTGAACCACCTGCGTAAGTGAATTGACTCAGTCTGAAATCGCTGTTGTAAGTGTATCCCAGAGTCTGATTGACGGTTCCGGATAGAACCTCGGAGGTCACCAGGGAGCCGTCATAGCCGTAGTTGACGGTTTCCGTGCCGTTGGTCACGGAGCCCAGCTTGGTGTCGCACAGGTAGTTCAGGTCAATGTTGCTCTCGGGCGTCTCGATGCGGCTGATACGCGTTGTGCTGTAAAGATTCCGGATCTCCTTGCCTGAGGGGAGAAGTGTTCGAATGAGACGCCGATCGGCATCGTAGAAATAACGGTATTGGCCGCTCATGGGCGTCTGATAGGAATCGCTCAGGTTAACCCGGTTGTAGCCAAAAACATGATCGATGTCTGAAGGATTGGTGAGCACAACCATGTTTCCGTTCGCATCATAACCGAACCCGAGGGTGGTTCCATCGGGCCTCAGGACTCCGGTGACGCGCCCCACCGCATCGTAGCTGTAGCTGGTCGTGTGACCCTCGGGATCGGTTGCGGAAGAGAGATTGCCCTGAGGGTCGTATGCAAAGGTCGTCTGCCGAGTGTTGCTCTGCACTTGCGTCAAACGGCCTTTGGCATCGTAGCCGAAGATCGTTTCAAAGAGACCCGGTGCCGTGATGCCCGTGGTGAGGAGATTTGCGGGGTCATAGGAACTGGTGACCGATCTTCCCAGAGGGCTGGTGCGTGTTGTTTTCGCCTGAAGGGTATCGGTCAGGAGCGTCGTCGCTTTGCCGTTGACGGTTACCTTTTCCGTTATCAGGTCGGTAATCTTGTCGGCATTCGTGTCCTGATAGGTCTTCTCCCATAGGGTGCCCCGCTGCAGTCCTGACGGCAGACTTTCGGTCAGCTGCCGAAGGGTCTTATACTTGTACTGTGAGTCGAGGCCGTAACGAATGACAAGATCCATCCCGCAGGGCAGCGACTTATTCACGGTAAGACCATCCGCCGATTCAGTGTAAAGGGTCTCCGCGCCGCTCGGGCTGGTGATCCGGGAAGTGAAGACGCCCGCGAAATCGGTGTGATCCTGATAGACTGTTCGATTCTTCATGCCGCTCAAAATCTCACTCATCCAGTCCTTACCCTCATGGTCGAGGTAACGCGAGAACTGCCAATGGCCTCCTTCTTCGTCGGAAACCTCGGTAAGTCTACCAATGGCATCGAAGGTATGCTGGTACACATTTCCTCGCGGTTCCGTCTCGGAAATCATCAACCCGCCGGCAGAGTATTGAAAGCCATAGCGGCTCCCATCGGGGTAGGTGACTTGTGTCAGGTGACTGTTGGCATCCACGGTGAGCTCGGTTCGCAACCCGTCCGGGGAGACGATCGCTATAGGCACCCCGTTGCCTCCCCTTTCAATGCGAATGGCGTTGCCCTGCGAATCGCTGATGGAGGCCAGCCTGTCCTCTGCATAGCCGAACGCGAAGAGGGAGATGCCGGTATTCAGATCGATTGTCTTTTCATGAAGGCCCGCACTGCTCATGAGGTAGCCAAGGCCATTGGAATCGGAGTAAAGCAAGTTTTCAGGCGATGCACCATGGGTGAAAGCCCCGTGGTTTGACACTTTTCTCACCCGATAGTTGGAGCTATCTGCTATGTAAAGGTTGCCTGAGGCATCTACGTGCACCCCGATTGGTTCGCTCAGTCTGGCCTCGGTTGGGGGCATGCCGTCCCCGTTGTACCCGCGATTATCCTCCCCAGAGTACCCAAGACCAGCAACGGTTGTGATAGTGCCGTCTGTATAAATTTTCCTGATGCGGTGCTGGCGGGAGTCCGCCACATACAAATTACCCACGGCATCCACTTCCACATCCATCGGCTGCCATAAGTTGGCCTGAATGGCGAGCCCCCCATCACCGATGCCGTCGGGCGCCCCCCCATGACCCGCCACCGTGTTGATGATGCCATTCGTGGCTACCTTCCAAACGTGTCGACCGTAAGAGTCTGCACCATACAGATTGCCCGCTTTATCCACTGCAAGTCCGTCTGCCTCGACCGGAGTGCTCGTTGCAGCCACGTTGTCTCTCGTCGCATACGCGCATGCGTACGAAGTGCAATAGACGGAGGGATTCCCATTGCCGGCTATTGTGGTGATGATGCCATTGGGATCTACCTTCCGTATCCGAGCATGAAGCTCGTCGCCGATGTAGAGGTTTCCGATGGAATCCAATGCGATGGAATACGGGCGAAACCTTGCTTGAGTTGCTAGTCCATTGTCGCCCAAGCCATCGGCGGGGTTGCCCCCCCCGGCCAACGTGGTGATGATGCCCTGTGTATTCACCTTTCGAACATAGTATTTCGTGAACACGTAAAGATTGCCAGCCGCATCTGTGACAACCGACCAAGGTCTTTCAATTCTGGCCTCAGTGGCAAGCCCGTTGTCTCCAGTGGTTCCCACTGAGCCGTTCCCAGCGACCGTCTCAATAAGCCCGCCCCGTCGGAGGATCGTCCCATCCCCCTTAAGCAGGCTGGTAGTGTCGGCTTGACTCAGGGTGTGGTGCGATGAAATCGTCCAGCCTTCAGCGATCTTTCCTTCTGCCTTGCCGGAGTGGTTATTCAAGGTGACGCTGAAAGACCTTTTAAGGGCGACATCCCGGCCGATGGGAATTGCGATCCCGACGGTTCCGGCTCTGGCGAACGCATATATCCGATCCCAGTTGGGACCAAAAGATCCAGCACTGGCTAGAATGAGCTTGTATTCGAAGCTGATCTCCACTTGCCCAACCACAGGATCAGCCACCAACCGTCCGAGATGATCACGCCTGTCCCACACAAACTCTACCTTCTGGTTCGGTAGTGGATCGATTTTTTGCTCAAAGACGCGGCCCGCCACCATGAAACGGACCACGATCTTGCTCACAGTCCCGGGTACCGTCTCACCACTTGCAGGAATTGTGATCTTTTCAAGATAGTCGCCTACCCTGTTGCTGGCATAGTGCAGAGTGACGGCCGTACCTGGAATCGCAATGTCCTCGTGGAAAACGCGACTGCGCTCATCGGCATAAGAGTTTAATGGAGGAGAGCAGGTCTTGGGCTCCGGCTTCTGCTCATCAACATCCGGCCGGCTGTCCGCATTGGGCGGTACGGCATCAGGGGGAAAAGTGAAGGGCCAATTGGAGTCCCAGGGGCTGAAGTGCTTGACTGAGGTACGCCAGAAGGTTTTCCCGGGGGCGTACTTCAGGGGATCCTGAAGGCCGGCCACTTCATCCTCAAAAGAGCCATCACCGTTGAGGTCCTCCGCAGCGCCGTCCCCGCTGGCATCCAAAGCATCAACGATCCCGTCCCCGTCGCGATCGAGCAAGCGCACCACCAGCCCATTGTCGGAGGGCACCCAGACCGCACGGTCTCGATCGTAATAGCCTACGGGGACTATTTCCCCCACGGGAAAGCCGATGAAGTTATCCACCCACATGATAACCGGTTTGTCGAAGCGAACCCGCTCCGCGGCATCGACACTGAGCTCGGCGCAGTAGGTGTAGGCGGAGGTGGGTGGCAGCTTCGCCGGCATGGAAGCTTCGGTGGTGTACTCGGTAGCACGGGTGGTTATGGTCTGGAGCTCTTCGATCACATTTCCGGCCGCGTCCACGGAATAGGCGCGATTGTCGCCCTTGAAAACCATGGTGGCGGAGCGAGTGCCGATTGTATCCGTCACCGGCGTGCTCCGATGCGTCACCACGGTGTTGGGATTCCCGTCGAAGGTGAGAGTTGTCGATGCGGGGTCCTCCGCGATCATTTGAATCGTCTCGGCTACCGCAATATCATTCCAGGGAACGAAGACCTGCCGTTGTCCACTGATAAGCCCCGGCTTTGCATAGACGACGGTGAGATACCCTCCACCTTCGACCGGGATCGTGAACCGGCCCTCGGCATCCGTCTGGACACTGCCATACTCCGGGTGGCTGTGAACGGTGATCGCAACTTCCCTTATGGGTGCGTTGCTCAGATCCCTCACAAGACCGGTGATGAGACTGAATCTTTTCGGAGCATATTCGGCAAGGGTGATATTGCTGGGTACCTGGTCGCGGTAGCTATAACCGAAGCTCCCCTGGGGAAGCTTTTCGGCCGCCGGCGGCAGGATGATCGAGGGGCCGAGCGAAACCAGGAGGTCGACCGAGCTGCCTGGTGACACAGTGCTTCCGGCAGCGGGGTTCTGACTGATTACGCTTCCTTCGGGGACGGTGTCGCTGTATTGGGTGGTTATCGTACCCACAACCAGGCCTGCCGAGGCAAGGGCGGATGCGGCATCACCTTGGGCCAGCCCACCCACGCTGGGGACCGTCACGGTCCGTGGGCCTGCCGACACGGCCAAATCCACCGACGAGCCGCGAGGCACGGAAGTACCTGCAGAAGGGTTTTGGCCGATGACCAGCCCCACCGGGACCGTGTCGCTGTATTCGTTCGTTATGCTCCCCACCTTGAGTCCGGCCGCCTGGATGGCCTCTTCCGCCTCTCCCTGAGGTTTGCCTGCCACATCGGGAACGGTCACCGGCTCAGGGCCGCGGGACACCACCAGATTCACCGGGGACCCCTGCGGGATGGACAGGCCGGCGGCAGGGTTCTGACTGATGACCTGGCCGAGCGGCGCGGCATCGCTGTATTCCTGCCCCACCGTGCCGAGGCTCAAGCTGGCGGCGGCAATAGCCGCGCCCGCAGCACTCTGATCCATCCCCACCACGTCGGGCACCACCACCAGGCGCACCTCCGCGGTGATGACGACCGTTGCCGGGTCGCTCTCCACATGGCCGTCATTCACTACCAGTTGGATGATATAGGAACCCGCGACATCCGGGCTGAAAGTCGGGGTCATGGAGGTGAGATCGGCGAGCAGAGCGGCACTGCCGTCCGGCCATGTGGTGAGCGACCAGCGGTAGGTCAGCGGATCATCGTCGACATCACGCGACCCGCTCCCATCCAGGTTCACCAGGTCACCCACATAGAGGCTCTGAGGCTCGCCGGGATTGGCCACGGGCTTTGCATTCTCGGTGGTGATCACGACCGTATCGGAAGCGCTTTCCACCTTGCCGTCATGAACCTTGAGTTGGCCGACGTATTCACCCAGTACATCGGTGTCGAAGAAAGGGCTGGTCGCGGCAGGGTCGGAAAGAGCGGCGGCGCTTCCCTGCGGTTTGGTGGAAAGGGACCACTGATAGGTCAGCGGGTTATCATCAACATCGTAGGAGGCGCTGCCGTCCAGGGTCACTCGGCTGCCCAGGTGCACTTTCTGGTCGGGCCCGGCATTGGCCACCGGTGCTGAATTCTCAGTGGAGATCACGACGGTGTCGGGGGTGCTGTCCAACTGGCCGTCGTTCACGACGAGCTTCACCGTATAGCTGCCCGGCTCATCCACGAAGAAGGTCGGGTTGAAAGCGTTGGGATTGGTCAGGACCGTGGTGCTCCCCGGCGGAGCCGATAAAATAGACCAGCTGAACGTGAGGAAATCCCCATCCACATCAGTGGAACCGCTCCCATCGAGGGTCGCGGTATTGGTGACGTATAGAGTCTGGTCCGAGCCGGCATTGGCAAGGGGCTTTGAGTTTTGTGTACTGATGGTCACCGTGGCAGGGGCGCTGTCCACCTTGCCGTCGTTTACGATCAGCTGCACCTCATAGGTTCCCGGGCGGTCCGCCAGGAAGGTGGGGTTCGCGAGGGTTTCTCCGGAGATCACGGCGCCGCTGCCCGAGGGAACATCGATGAAAAACCAGCGAAAGGTCAGCGCATCCCCATCGGCATCGCTCGATTTGCTTCCGTCCAGCTGTACGGTTTGCATCACAAAGACCGTTTGATCAGGGCCGGCATTGGCCACCGGCTGCGTGTTGAGATTGGTGCCCGAAATGGAGAGAGTGAAGAACGTGCCGGGATTCCCACGCACCTCCACAGAGATCGTGTTCCGGGATTCCAGGAACACGGCCTTGCGAATGATAGTGACCTGCTTGTTGAAGTCTTTCGGCCCCAGTGCCTGCTCTCCGTTGATCAGAATCACCGCACTGGTCACCTCATTCCCCCCGTTCCCACCGTTCCGGACCAGCAAGGAATAGTCACCGGGGCCGTTGGAGACGGAAAACGCATCTATAACCGGCCGAGGTTTTGCGGTAGTACGCGTATAGGTTTTCGGGCCAAAGAAGGTTGCCTCACTGGAAACCTGGCTGTGCGCCAGCCGGTCCCCAAGTCCCCAATAGCCAAAGCCGGCAAGGACAAGTGCAAATGCGAACAGGATGGTGAACAATGCGAATGATGGACGGCATGACATGATGGTGTTCCGTCCGGAATCCTTGGGGCAACGAGAGGTCTGGTTTTCGTCATTGCACTTTGCCATGGGGTAACCCTCCAGTAGGACAAGATCGTTCGTGTCGCTTCGATGAGGCTAAGCGGAGATCAAAGGCAAAAGGAAAGGCAGAGCCAGGGTGACCCTGCCTTCCTTCTTACCACACCTCTGCGGACTCACCCTATGCGTCTGATGGTGTCTTTCATTTCCGCTCCTTCTTGGTGAACTTTCGATGATACAGATCGAGTGGTCGCAAGGGCCAACGTGCAGTCTCTGTTTCGCACCGTTCATGCCATGCCTAAATGCTACGATATACCAATATGTTAATGACAATAGTAAGCAAGAGGTGGCAGCATGAAGTTGAGAAATTGTAAACTATCCCGACAATGAATAGGGATACATCCCAGCAATGCTAGTCCAGATAAGCATCTAGCCGATTCTAAAAAACTGTAAGGAATCCCGACACAATTCGAGTTTTCTTTACACTTCGGGGAGCAAGGGTTGAGCGGGCCGAAGGTCAAAACTCAAGAATCGAGAAAATTTTGGCGAATATTCTGTATGCACTCCCCCCTGCGCAGGGTATACTCCCGGTGCCAGCGGTAGGGGGTAGATCTTCGGGACACGGGCAGACAGAACTCCAGCCGCTGAGGCTCATGGGGTGCCATCAAGGATCGCGACCACTCAGATCTGGCCGGAGCGACCTTTACCGTTGAGCGGTCCTGACAGATTAGCTGAGAAGGGACGGCCGTGGGAGTCCGATGAAAGCGGACTCCATGAGGCTTGGGTGGAGGTGGAACTGGTTCTTTCTCTGAAGTTGGCAGGTGCGTGTGACTGTGACGATTCTTTAGGTTCCGAGGAAACGCGAGTGGGCAGGGGAAAACAGAGACAACTACTGCGGCACTCAACAGGAGTCTGCCCCACCCTACCGGCTTCCTCCCTGCACCCTACTCACAAATTACGGGTTTTCATGAATTGATCTGACAGCAGTCCATGCTTTATCGTGATGCCATATTAACCTCATAATCGAGTCTCGTTTGTTAAGGGCAAACCATGCGAAAGCATGGGGCGCAAAGCTTCTGGCCTAAGTCCCGGTGGGATATGGCAGCAGGGCTGCCGGACGAGCATGGCACTTCATCGCCATGCTCTTAACAGGGTCGGCGACAGCCGCAAGGCGATGGAGGCGCATCCATGGTGGTCCCCCTTCAAAAATCTTCACACCTTGGCACCTGCTCGGATTTTCCGCCGGTATTATGGAGCCGCCGCAATTCCCCCCCGGAAACATCTCTGCTCCGTTCGCCGCACGCCCGCGAAAACCAACATCCCCAGAACGTTGATCAACCAGCAAAGGAGGAACAACCCATGGCCAAAAGGATCAATTGTCTTGCTTTCCTCCTGGCCGCAGCTTTTGTCCTTTCTACGCGTCCGGTAATCGCGGGAGCGCAACCGGTCTTTGGGCCGGAGCGCTATGAGCGGCAGCACGGCGCACCGCTGGTAGTTCGCAAGCACTTTACCAGCGCCAGTATGGGGCAGAAATTTGTTTTACAGGTCATGAACGGCAACCGTGACGGAAGCTGTCGCGTGACGACCGGAACCGTTCGCATCAACGGCCGGGTAGTAGTCAAGCCTTCGGATTTCGGCCGGCACGTGGAGGAATTCGAAGGACCTGTGAGCCTTTACCACTCAAACGTCATCGAGGTTACCACGATGGGTCCACCGGGAAGCTTTCTCATCATCACGATCGCCTCCCGTGGGGTTCTGCCGGTGGTCAGTCTTTCCTCATCACCGAGCGTGATTCACACGGGGGGCTTAGCAACGCTCGCCTGGAGCTCAAGCGGTGCCGATCACTGCACCCTTGACCAGGGTATCGGAAATGTTCCCCTCGAGGGTTCTCTAACCGTTGCTCCAAGGCAAACCACAACCTACACCATCGTTGCCGGAGGACCAGGCGGTACAGCCACGGCCACCGCCCAGGTTGCAGTCGAGAATCGTTCTCCGGAGGCAGCCGATGACGAAGCTGTGACGGATGAGGGGAAGCCGGTAACCATCAGCGTTCTTGACAATGATTTCGATCCCGATGGTGATCCCATATCCATCGTCAGTACGACTCAGGGCGCCCATGGCGTCGTAGCCGTGAACCCGGAGGCTACCATAACCTACACACCAGCCGCAGGCTTTGTGGGCACTGACCGGTTCACCTATGAGGTGAGCGATGGCTGGGGCGGGACCGCATCAGCTTCAGTCCTGGTGACGCTCAAGCCTCCGCCCGAGCTCTCCCTGGAGATTCTTTCCCCCGCGGCTGGGCAATTGCTTTTCTACCCATGGGTGGAAGTGAGAGGCTCGATGTACAATCCCTGGGGAAAAGAAACCGGGGTCGTAGTGAACGGGGTGGCTGCGGCAGTCAGCGAAGGGATATTTCTCGCGCACCGGGTGCCGCTGCGGGAAGGCGAGAACGTGCTCATGGTTACGGCAACCGATGTTGACGGCCACACCAGATCAGTTTCGGTCGCCGTGCAGCTGTCTTCCAGCTTGGGGACGCTGCGGCTCACCACCATGCAGTTTACTGGGGTTGAGCCTCTTGAGACATTGCTGTTGATTGACACTTCGGCTTACTATTCGGCACCGTCTCTTTCCTGGACCGGACCGGGAGAAGTGGAACTGCTGCCGGGTACCGATCCGAAAGAGCAGAGAATCCGCATCAACAGCGAGGGATTTTACCAGTTTACCCTTCAGGCAAACTCCCGGGACGGTGAGGTCCATGAGGACACCGTTTCGATCATTGTATTGAGCCGCGAAGCATTGGACGGCTTGCTGCGCGCAAAATGGACAGGCATGAAGGAACAGCTGCAGAGCGGTGCAGTGGAGGAGGCTTTGGGATTCTTCCTGGAGTCTTCGAGGGATCGTTATCGGAGGATCTTCAACGACCTCGGCGACGCCGTTCTCGGGATTGCCGCGGGAATGCAGGATATAGAGATGATCAACTGTCGAAATCATGCGGCCGAATACCGCATCAATCGGGAGCACTGGGTGAACGGGCACCCGGTGACCATCACCTATTCGATCTACTTTGAGGTTGATGAGAACGGTTTCTGGAAAATTGACCGGTTTTGACCGAAAATCTCCCGGGTGCCTCGGGAGTTTGCAGGAGCCGGAGCCTCGGCGGATGAAAATGATGAGAAAATCTGGCTTGAACAGCCAGCCGCTCCCGGTCACGGTTATCGTGACCGAACGTTCTGGAAACAGGTGATGCAATCATCGGGAGACAGCCGGATGCGAGATAAGAGGCTGAAGTGGGCATTGAGATTGGTGCTGGCCTGGATCATTTTGGCCGCAATCGGACCCTGCACCGTCACTCAGAAGTTTGGACCTTACTACGGCAAGGTTGTGGACCAGGACACCGCGGAACCCATAGCGGGAGCCGTTGTTTTGGTGGAGTTCAGGACGCTTCTTTATACCTTGGCCGGGTTCACGAGTCATTTTGTCGACGCGCTTGAAACGGTTACCGATCAGAATGGTACGTTCCACATCGCTCCTCATCGCTCATGGGTTTTCAGGTTCCCGCATAAATGGGAGAAAAACTGCGATGTTGTAATCTTTCAGCGTGGATATGGAGGTTTTCCCTTTTATCCCGGTGTGAGTGATCGCTATGAACCAGGTTTCTCAATTCCTTCAGACCAAAACATAACGGTTAGGCTCCCAAAACTGAAAACGCGTGAAGAGCGGCAGAATAACATGAATCTGATGCCTATTTACGGCGTGCCGGAAGAGAAGCGAAGAAACCTAACCAGATTGATCGAAGCAGAAATGGATGAACTTGGTTACCTCAAATACAAGAATCCAAGGAGAACAATACAATGAAGACAATTTTGAGAGCTGCTGTTGTTATTCTAATTGCAGTTACAGCCTCAGTCCCTGATGAGAGAAATGTGCTGGCCTGTGACGACAAATACGTCCATCCTTTGATTAATCATTACGCAGCGTTGAAATCTGAAGGTGGCAAGGTGGATGCGTTCGTCAGGGAGGTTCTGGGATTCCCTCTCGGCATTGAGAAAACGTTCCTATTGGGTAGGTCAATACTGGAATGGATCAAAGATGGAGGCACAAAGGAGGACCAGTCGCCTCAGTGGTTGCATCACTTCCACGATCCTCTGAAAGCATGGTGGAATGCCGGCCTGAAAGACGGTGTACTTGGTACTTCATCAGTGTGCTGGGCGCAAGGGGATACTAGCGATGAACGTACTTGGCACGAACTGAGGGGCCTATACTACCTGGCTCTATCGGATGGAAACGAGGCTTACTGGATGAGGATGTTCAGAGGGTTGGGTCAGTTGATGCACCTGGTTGCCGACCTGTCCTGCCCGGCTCATGTGAGGGATGACATGCATCCCCAGGGAGATCCTTATGAAAACTGGGCTCAAGTTCACAAGGATGCGCTCGATTATCTGCCCATCTCACTGAATCGTCAAATTTTCACCCAGGCAGTCGCCAACGGCATGGTTCCCATCACCGCCCTATGGGATCAGGACCGCTACGATGGTTCGAATCCTTCAGAAGGCCTGGAAGGCCTGGCTGAATACACGAACGCGTATTTCTACAGCAAGGACACCCTGAACCTTTCCGAAATCTATGAGTATCCTCACCCCAATGCTCTTGACACCGATGTCTCAAACATTGACTGGGAAAACCCGGAGGAAGTCGATCGGGAAGACGGCAAGATCGACAAGAAGATCTACCTGAGGCACACCGCCTCGTCAGATCCCTATCGCCTCGCGGCGGCAGCCTACTTTGCGCAGGACTGCATGGCTCCTAAAAATTGCTGGAATTACACTTGGCTGCTGGACGATCAGGTCCACAAGGACTATGCCGCACGGCTCATCCCGCGGGCAACCGGATACGCTTCGGCCCTTCTCGATTACTTCTTCCGAGGAACGATCGAAGTCCTGCCGGGTGCCAACGGCCTCTACTCCTTTTACACCCCCGCCGATCCCGCCGGCGACATGGGGGGATTCCAGACCATCACCCTCCGTGCCAGAAATTCCACCAGCAACCCCATCGAACCCATGAGCGACGGTGTGATCAAGCTGGTGATCAAACACAAGGTCGCTCTGAGCGACCCTTTTGTCTCTGAAGTAGTCCCGGTCAGCGAGGCCTTCACCTACTTGGTCGCTTCGGAGAGAAATGGGGTCGGCTCACTCTCCGCGGATGGATACACGGAGCTCATCTTCGATCTGCCGCAGCCC
Source organism: uncultured Syntrophobacteraceae bacterium (assembly GCA_964505935.1). Lineage (GTDB taxonomy): Bacteria > Desulfobacterota > Syntrophobacteria > Syntrophobacterales > Syntrophobacteraceae > JADGQM01. The sequence continues at coordinate 432 of CAZDKX010000118.1, read as the reverse complement.
ATTCCGGTCACGGCCACGGATCTGTACCTCCAGGTGGTTTTTCGCGGAAAGTTGGGCGCCGAAGAGGGTGCCATTGCCGTAGGTTTCAAAGATATTAGCGAGGTAACCCCTTTCGACGTCTTCAATAATATGGACAGGGTGTGTCTCAACGGTGCCTGGTTCACGGCGGGAGGCAGTGATGCCCTGGCGCTTGCTGATGTCAATCAGAACGGCATCGTTGAGGCCACGGAATGGGATGTGTTTCCCCATGTCCTGACTTCCGTTTCCCTTCGGTTCTTTCCCTACAGCACCACCACTCCCCTCTATCCTCCTCCCGCGCAGTTCCAGACGACCAACCTCGAACCGGGGGGATCCCACCGAGTATTCCTGCTGAGCGATCCTTATTATCGATACAGCGCGTCCACCGCCTATTATGCTCCGGAAGCCGCCTTT
>CAZDKX010000117.1:11593-13267 GCA_964505935.1 uncultured Syntrophobacteraceae bacterium | reverse complement strand
GGTTGCGCGTTGCGGGTTGCGGATTTCAGTTTCCAATCCAGAAGGATACCATGATGCCGATCACCCGAATGATCCTGATTGTTGTCTTGTTCCTTTCTACGCCTCCCTTTGGGCTGGCTGCCGGGGAAAAAGCGGCCCAGCCCCCTGCGGCATCGCCGCCAGCGGCAACAGCTGCGAGTGGCCCCGAAAAAGCCGCTCCCGCTGAGAAGCTGCTGGTAACTTCTCATACCCTCAAGAAGGGAGGGCAGGTCTTGAACTACCGCGCGAGCGCAGGTTGTCTGCCGCTCAAGGATGATGCAGGGAAGGTCAAGGCTGACATATGCTTTGTCGCCTACGTCAAGGAAGGTCAGCAGGAAACCGCCGCCCGCCCGCTCACCTTTCTCTTCAACGGCGGCCCCGGCGCTTCCTCCGTCTGGCTTCACCTGGGCGCCGTCGGCCCCAAACGGGTGGACCTCGGCCATGCCGACAAACCGCAACCTCCGCCATACCAGGCCGTCGACAATGACTGCACCTGGCTCTGGCACACTGACCTAGTCTTCATCGATCCCGTGGGCACGGGCTTCAGTCGTCCGGCAGCCGGCGAAAATGCCAAAGCGTTTTTCGGGATCAAGGAAGACATCCAGTCCGTTGGTGATTTCATCCGCCTCTTTACCACCAAGTATGAGCGCTGGACTTCTTCGAAATTCCTCGCCGGGGAAAGCTACGGGACCCTCCGGGCCGTCGGCCTGGCCGACTACCTGTACGAGACCCATGGGATGACCTTCAACGGACTGATCCTCATCTCCCTTGCCCTGGACTTCCAGAGTTTCTCCTTCGAACGGGGCAATGATCTGCCTTACGCGCTGTTCCTGCCATCCTACACCGCTGCCGCCTGGTATCACAAGAAAGTGGCGCCCGGCTTGCAGGAAGATCTCGCGAAGACCCTCAATGAGACCGAAAAGTGGGCCCTGCATGACTACACCGTCGCCCTGGCCCAAGGTGATAAGCTTGCGGGGGCGGAGCGGGAGAAGACCGCGGAGAGGTTGGCGGCTTATACGGGGCTTTCCAGGGAGTTCATCGAGCAGCACCACCTCCGGGTCGCCCGTTCAGACTTCATGAGAGAGCTGCTGCGGGCCGAGCGCCTCGGGGTCGGCCTGGTGGACAGCAGGACCACCCACGCTGGACGTATCGGGGATTTCCAGAGCGATCCCGGCGTGGTCATGACGATTGCCCCCTACACCGCCGTCTTGAACCACTACCTGCGCCATGAGCTCAAATTCGAAAGCGATCTTCCCTACGTGGTCCTCAACGAAGACGCGAACCGACAATGGAATTGGGGATCAGCCATTCACGGCTATGTGAGCATTCTCGATACCCTCCACCAGGTGCTCACCAGGAATCCGCATCTCAAGGTATTTGCGGCGTGCGGCACCTTCGACCTCGACACCCCATGGCTGGGAGCGAAATATTCGCTGCACCATCTGGGCCTCAACCCGGAACTGCAGGCCAATATCAGCTTCCACACCTATGATGGCGGCCACATGCTCTACACGCAACGTCCGTCTCTGGAAAAGCTGACGGCCGATGTTGAGGCATTTTTCAAGACCACCCTGACCAGTGGCCGGTAAGGCGGCGGCCTGGAAGAGCGAAGAAAAGCGAATATCGAATATGTGAAGAAAAGCGAATATCGAATAT
>CAZDKX010000117.1:0-11493 GCA_964505935.1 uncultured Syntrophobacteraceae bacterium | reverse complement strand
GAAGAGCGAAGAAAAGCGAATATCGAATATGTGAAGAAAAGCGAATATCGAATATCCAACAAGAAATGTCCAAGACCGAAGTGAAGAAAAGCGAATATTCAATATCCAGTAAAATGCCTCCGGGAGGGAAGCAAGCTTACCTTCGAGGATTGAAAGAAGAATCTTTCATCTGACGAACAGCTGCCTGAATCACGCGGCAAGATGATGAGGCGCCCTGGCTGCCCGGTCACCCCCGCAGTCTCCTGGCGGAGAAAAGATCGCAGCAACTAAAAGGCTCCACCTTCATCATTCTGCGGTTTCTTGTTCGATATTCTGCGGTTCGCTTTTCTGCATTCAGAAGGCCCCTCCTCCTCCTCCTCCTCCACCTTCATCATTCTGCGGTTTCTTGTTCGATATTCTGCGGTTCGCTTTTTAAAACGGTCATCCCTTCCACCCGGTTCAACAGATCGCCCCCGGCGGGATCGCGATCGGCGAGTTCGGCCCCGGGGTGGAGCGTGGTGATCGCGGCATGCCCGACCACTTTTCGACCTTCCGTGCCCCAAAAGTCGCGCGTCTTGACTCCCCAGAAATTGTGAAAGACGAGAGCGTGCCCCTCATAATGCCCGAGGTAGAGCATGATATGGCCTCTGGCCCAGATGAGGGTCATGAGCGGGACCCCTCTTTGCAGGATCATCCGTTGCCGTTCCTCGGGGGCTAGAGAGCCCAATTCGATGAAGCTTCCCCCCGTCATGGCCTGATGTGATGAATGGCGCGGGAGCCAGAGTCCGAAGGGCGCGAAGAGGTCCTTGAGCATGGAAGAGCAATCCCGGTTCTGATAGAGTCCTCCCCAGCCATAGGGCTGGTTCATGAGTTGGTTTGCGATTTCGGCAAACGCGTGGGGAGTCAGGGCCGGCGGCTGCCGGACAGCGGCGTCTGCGGGGAGCAAAGCCGGCCTGAGCTGTGCGTTCCGGCCTTCATCAGCCTGGACAACCCATATGCGATACGTACCGTCGACCTCCTCTGCCAGGGGGAACTGGGAACCCACGCCGGTTTTGAACAGAAACCGCCCTCCGTTGTCGCAGACAGGCACCTCGTCGCGGGTTACTGCCACTTGCACCGTCCCTTGCCAAACTCTGGTAAGCTCTTCCTGCACCGGCACGAAATCCCGCGCGGGGAGCCAGCCGGTGCCGTAATGGGACTCAACCAGGACCCAGTCCCGGTCGCGGGCCACATGAGCCACATAGATCGGCGTATTGGCGGGGATGGCAGAGGTCTGATAATCATCGAAAGGATAGCCGGAGCCGTCGGCTCTCAGGCTTGAGAAATGGGGCTTGTGGGTCGGCATGAGGCGCAGGCTGGAGGGGTAGACCGTGATCGCCCTGAAACCGGCATTGGGAAAGGCGCCGAGGTCGGCATTGCGCGCTAGGACTTCATACCACTCGGGGTCGTGCTTTCGGGAATTCTCGCCATAGCCGGGGTGACGGCGATATTCAGCAAAACCGGCTACCATTTCCTCCCGCCTGAGGGATGGACCGGTCTGCCGCCACGGCTGGAAAAACATCCGCAAAAAGCGCTGCTGCATTTCTCGCTGCCGCTCGACGGGAACCATGGTCTCATGGGCGGTGGCAGGATCTAGATAGCAGGTGAGGTCTTGAGGCAGGGAGCGAAGGTCCTGGATGCTTTCGGGGGCGCCGGCGCACCCCGGGAGGCAGAGCGCCGCCAGCAGGAAAAGGAGGAAATCAGCTGGCCTTTTCATCCTGCACTTTTGCCAGGGCGAGCAGGAGATCGAGGTAGAGCTGGGCCCCGAGCCTGACCTGCTCGAAAGAGACGGCCTCATCGGGCGCATGCGCTCGGGCGAGCTCGCCGGGGCCAAGGAGGATCGGCTTCATCCCGGCTTCCCAGAGAAGGTTGGCATCGGAATGGCTGCGGAAAGCCTGGGGTTTCCAGGGGAGGGCGTGAGTGATGAAGACCTTTTTCAGGATTTCCACCGGCCAGCCCTTTTCCGGAATGGTATAGCCGCCGTGAACGGTGGCGAACCGGAGCGTGCCGTTGAAGCCGGGGGCCTCACTCCGCTCGCGGCGCAGCATCTCCTCCATTTCGAGGATGATCTCCCCCACCGGGGCCGTCGGCGGCAGATGGACATCCAACCAGGCGTCGCAGCGGTCGGGGACGGCAAAGCCGGCCTGTGAGCTCGATAAATCCCGCAGATTGTAAACCATCTCCGGCCGGTCGGTTTCCATGTAGCGGGTGATCTTCAAGAGAAAGCGCAGCATGGCATCGATGGGGTTCTGGTCCTTGTTGGCCAGGGAGGCGTGCATGCGTTTTCCCCTGGTGGTGCTCTGCACTTCGAGGTAGCCGTAGTGGCTGAGGCAGGGCTGAAGATTGGTGGGCTCGCCCACCAGCGCCCAGGGAAAATGGTATTCCCTGCCGAGCACCACCGCCCCGTCCCCGTCCTCCTCCTCGCCGACCACCAGGGCCAGAGCCACGGGCAACCGCCCTTCGAGCATTGCCCAGGCCGCCCGGTAGGCTTCGATCATGGCTGCACACCCGCCTTTCATGTCGGATGCGCCGAGGCCCAGCACGAGATCATCCTCTTTTTCGTAGCCGAAGCTTTCGAGGTCATAGGCCATGACGGTATCCACATGGCCGATGAGTACCAGGGCAATTTCGGTTTCCGGGGGCAGGACCACCAGATTGTAGCGGTTATCGTCCACTTCCTGTTCCAGGACCGGCAGCCCCTGGCGTTTCAGATACCCGTACAGGTATTCCAGGATTTCTTCTTCCTTGCCGGATGGGCTGTAAATGTCGAGCATCCGGCGCAGGAGCCGGCGCAGCCGGGGAGGGTGGATGCCCGTGGGCGGCTCAGTCATCGTCATCCGTCCGATAGCGGGAAGGGGACCGTCCGTTGGTCTTCTTTTCCCGGTGCTGCCGCAACTGGGGGTCCAGGTTGAGGGCCAGATAGATGTGCTCCTGCGGGCTGCCGAAGCCCATCTTGCGGAAGAAGTAGAGGGCGGGAAGGTTGTCGGCCTCCGAATCCACCAGCATCATCCGCACCCCGTCTTCGATCATGAGGTCCTGAAAGCGGTGAAAAAGTTTTGACGCCACGCCCTGGCCCTGCACCTCGGGATCGATGCCAAGCCAGACCAGATGCCCGTATTTCCATGCCGAATGGCTCTTCTTGACGGTGGTCCCCAGCGCGAAACCCACCATCTCATCGTCCATTTCCGCCACCAGGCAGAATTCGGAGTCCCCCTGAAAGAGGGTCACCACCTCGAACTCGTCCCAGGTGCGATAGAGATTGGGGACTTCCCTGGCGGTGAAAAGCTTTTCTCCCAGATGAAACACCGTTGCCAAGTCATCGATTTCCATGTGCCTGATCGTCACATTCGCCCGCTTCTTCTTTGGTTCGCTACTGTCTGACGCATCCATAAAATACTAACTGTTTTCAGCCTCCCCATAGGGTTTTCGGTCAGGGCGCGACCGCTGCGCAGCCACGCCGTCGGTGCTCAGCCTGGTTGGACGTTCGTGCTGCCAACCACCGGTCACGGACCGCTGAGCCCCCGCCTTTGCCTTGTCATCCCGCTTGAGCACCCGCGTCTGGCGGATTTTTTCCTTCCGCTTCAGATCGCCGTACTTGCCGAAACGACCACCTCCACGCTTTTGCATGATCCGTTCCTTCTTCGGCTATTTTGGCCTTTCCTGCAAATATATTCTAGCATACGGTCACCATGGATTTCATCAGGCTTGCGGTGGCCGGTCGGGTGAGCATTGTTTTGCCGCGGCGGGTGTGCTATTGATGGTCTCACCTGATGGCCACGGCTTTTTCTTCGAGCCGCCTTGTTGGTGTGGCATTCTACGCAGACGACGTCCAGTTATCGAGCAGGCACCCACAGCATGGCCAGAGATCCTCATAGACACAATGCCTGGAACGATAGCTCTTCCCCCAGCCCGAGAGAGCTGCTCGCCGTTTATGCCTGGTTTCTGAAAGCCTTCAATATGCCACAGGCAAAACCGTATTTCTCGGGGCCGTCCAGAATGATTCTATATAGCATGTCTTTCTGTTCCTTACGCAGTTTTGGTTTGCGCCCTCGCCCCTGGTAATGCAAACCCAGTAACCATGGAAAGCGGCCGACCATGAACTGAGACAGCCAGTTATGAACCGTCCGTGTACTCATATTGAGCATCTCTGCGATTGCATCTGCTGGCTTCTGGTTGTGGATGAGCAACAGACACCAGACCATCCTATACAACCTCAAGCGATTGAGTCGTTCCGCGATCCTGCGTTCGTTCTCAAGTCGATTGACTGTTTCATTAGTAAACCGTACTCTCATGATCTTCCCCTCCCTCTCGTCTGTAGAGTTCGGGAGAGTATGATGGTAAAAATTCGATATTTCAACAGCATTGACGGGCGGTGGAGGCTTTTTGGACACGCTCTTTGCGGGTGTCCAAAGGGGTTTAATGTTGCCCTCTCAGTGACCAAAGCCTGGTTCGCGTGGAGTTGAATGGTTAATGTGGAGCCCCGGAAGATGACACCTCGCCCTCTCCCCACCCCTGACGCCTCACCCCTCCCGCCTGACGCCTCCCGCCTGACGCCTCACCCCTCGCGCATTGTGGTGCTTCACAGTCGGGTGACGGCAGGTTTGCATAAGGATGAAGATGATGTCCTGGTTCAGGCCGAGGTGGTCTGTCGCGCGCTCGTGAAACTGGGCTACAAGGCCGATCCGCTGGCGTTCGAGGACGATCTCGGGCTCATGAGGGAGCGGCTTCAGGGCTGCGGTTTGGAGCTGGTCTTCAATCTGGTGGAAACGGTGGCCGGGACGGGACGGTTCATTTACCTGGCGCCTGCGGTGCTTGATGAACTGGGGCTGTGTTACACCGGTTCCGCCACCGATGCGGTCTTCCTGACGTCCAACAAGACCGTGGCCAAGCGCCTGTTGCAGCTGGCCACGCTTCCCACGCCGCCCTGGCAGACCGTCGAGAGCTTGCAGGGCGGTTCATCGGCAGCGGTCGGAAGGTATATCGTGAAATCGGTGTGGGAACATGCTTCAGTGGGTTTGGACGACAACGCCGTGGTTGCCGTGAACAGCCCGGAAGAGCTTCTGGGGCAGCTGCGGAAGCGCAGGCACAAGGTTGGCGGCGAGTGTTTCGCGGAGCTTTTCATCGAGGGGCGGGAATTCAATCTTTCCCTCCTGGAGGAGAAGGACGGGCCTCGCGTGCTGCCTCCAGCGGAAATCGACTTCACCGGTTTCCCTGCGGAGAAGCTAAGAATGGTGGGCTATGCAGCCAAATGGGAGCCTGATTCCTTTGAATACCGCCACACTCCCCGTTGTTTTGACTTCTCCGGGGAGGACCTGGCCCTGCTCGAGCGCCTGACAAACCTTGCCCGGCAATGCTGGGACCTCTTCGCCCTGCGCGGCTATGCGCGGGTCGATTTTCGGGTTGATGCCGCAGGCCAGCCTTGGGTGCTGGAGGTGAATACGAATCCGTGTCTTTCGCCTGATGCGGGCTTCGTGGCTGCCGCGGCGCGGGCCGGCCTCAGCTTTGAGGAGGTCATCGCCATCATCATGGCGGCCTCCCGGCCGGGGGGGCTGAGCACAATGCCGTTGAATTGCGGAAATCTCACAGAAGATATTCCCTCCTGATGGGGGTGGGGGGCATAAGCGCTAACTTGACGAGATGAAGATTAAAAAGTCCCCCTTTGAAGGGGGATTCAGGGGTATGTTCTGAGGATTCTACACCCCCCTTGCCCCTTCAAGGGGGGAATTAAGGTCCAGAGGGATCTAAACTACAGTAAGTTAGCGCTCTTGGGGGTAGGGGGGTGTTTTTCATGCGCCAACAACCAAGTCTAAACCTGGGGACCCGTGGATGACTTCTTCGTGTGTCTTCGCTCTTCGTGGACAGGATATGCCGATATCGAGAAAGTCTTTCGCAGAAGCAAGGGAGCAGGTCGCGGGAGAGGACGGGGCGGTGTTGACCTTCAGGGGAGCAGTCAAACCCGAAGACCCGGAGGAGGTTCGTCGGATCGTTGCCTCTTCAGGGTTTTTTTCTCCGGAAGAAATCCTGGTAGCGGTAGAGCTGGTTGACGAACACCTGGCAAAGGGTCCTCGAAGTGGCTATCATTTTCTATTCGCTGAAAACGATGGCATCCCTGTGGGTTATACCTGTTTTGGGCCAATCGCCTGCACCAGAGCGAGCTATGATCTATACTGGATCGCGGTGGCGCATTCCCGGCGAGGCTTAGGGATCGGCGGCGAATTGCTTTTAAGGAGCCTCCAGGTTATGGCCGGCCTTGGCGGCAGGCGCGTCTACGTCGAAACCTCCTCTCGCCGGCCCTATGACCCGACGCGGTCGTTTTACCGCAAGCACGGTTTCGAAGAGGAGGCGGTGCTGCAAGATTTCTATGAAATCGGCGACCATAAGGTCATTTTTGTGAGAGGCATTGCGTGACGGGATCTTTGCGGGCCGGCAGCAGGTTGCGGCGCGAAAAGCCACGCCCGCCCGCCAAGATGCTCGGCCCCTAACCACTGGTCACTGACCACGATCATGGTGTATTTCTTAATCATCTTCTTATCCGTCTACACGGCCATGAATGCCGTTGTCTACCTGAAGGGGAGGGTGCTGCTGCCTGCGCGGTGGGAGGTGCAGTCCTTCTTCCTGCTGTTTGTGGCGACGATGATCGTTGCCCCCATCGGAGTTCGGCTTCTCGAACGGAGCGGTTACGAGGAGCCTGCAAGGATGCTGGCCTACGTCGGCTACTACTGGATGGCTCTGGTCTTCCTGTCCGTCTGGGCGTTTCTCGGGGCCGGTGTCGTCGGCTTGGTGCTCAAACTCGTCAATGCGGTTGGAGGGACAGCGCACCCCACCCTGACCGGCCGGAGGACCTCGGTAGCGGTGTTTGCCGGGGTGCTGCTGGTCTGCCTCTACGGTCACATGGAAGCGCGCTCCATCGAGGTGGAACGCTGTGTGATCGAGACCATGAAACTACCCCCCGGGGTGGATGGCCTCACCATCGCCCAGGTTTCGGATGTCCACCTGGGGCTTCTCAATGGGAAAGCACGGTTGCAGCAGATTGTGGAGGTGATTCTTGCGGAACAGCCGGATCTGGTCGTGGCCACGGGCGATATCGTGGACGGCGACATGGCGCGCAACGGCGAAATTCATGAACTGTGGCGGCGACTCCAACCACCGCTGGGAAAATACGCCGTGACGGGCAATCACGAATACTACGCCGGACTGGCGCAGGCCCTGGAAACCATTGCCCGGTCCGGATTCCGGACCCTGCGGGGGGAGGCGGTTATGGCCGGTGGTGTGCTGAACATCGTTGGTGTCGATGATCCCACCGGCGGCTTGCCCGTTGATGAAGCGCGCCTCCTCGCCTCGGTGGACAATGGGCTCTTTACGCTGCTGCTCAAGCATCGGCCGGAAATCAACGATCAAAGCCGCGGTCGCTTCGATCTGCAGCTTTCCGGACACACCCATCGCGGGCAGATCTTTCCCTTCCGGTTCTTCACGGGAATGGTCTACCCCCTGCAGGACGGACTGCACGACCTGGGCGAAGGCTCTTTCCTGTATGCCACTCGCGGCACCGGCACCTGGGGCCCCCCCATCCGGGTGCTCTCGCCTCCCGAAGTGACCATCATTGCGCTGAAGCGCCGGTGAAAGGTGAAAGGTGAAAAGTGAAACGTGAAGGGTGACGAGAAGTCGGATATTGCAGCGGATATCCCCCAGGATGCGCTCGATCAGGAGTCGGTTGACCATGTCGCCCTCATTGCCCGTAGAGCACTCGTCGGGCGTAGCGCCGGTGCAGGTGAAGGAAATCCTCATAGCTCTTGCGGCCCATAATTTCGAACCGTTTACGGGCCTCGGCATCCCGTTCGAACACCAGGATGCTGGTGCGGCGAACTTCCCGCTTCAAAAGTTCCCCGGCGCGATTCAGCAGGACGACATCCACTTCACGGTCGAAGACTCGGTGCAAGGAAACCGAGAGGGACAGCAAAGAGAAGGAAGGGAGACTTGTTGCTTTTACCAGAACGGCGATGTCCAGATCGCTGCCCGGCCGGGGCGATCCTTTTCCATGCGAACCGAAGATATAAGCGGCAATGATGGCCTCATCCCGCGAAAAGAGAGCGACGATGTTATCGCTGATTTCCTGCAAACTCAAATTCACTCACCAGCCGTTCTTTCTTAGGGGTGAGGAGTTTTCGTGGGCCGCCCTTGCCGGAGAGGGTGCGGGTGTATTCGCTCATGAGTCTGACGTCGCCAAGATGGATCAGGCCGGCGTCGAAGGCGATGTGCACCATGACCTCGAGATAGGCCTGCCGGGCCAGGTCGGCGCTCAGGCCCGCATAGTATTCCCGCATGAACCTGGCGGTCTTGGTGTTGTGCCGGATCAGCCGATGCCCTCCGCCGTGGCGCTTGGCCGAGGCATCCATGAAGAAATGCACTTCATTCAGCGGTATCACCCCCAGCAGATACCGGGACGCCGAGAGGTGTTCCCTCAGGCTGGAACGGTCCCGGCGGACGATGCCGCTGTCTCGGAGTTTCCCTCCACTTCCTCGAAGAGTTCCTGGATTTCCTGCTCGCCGTATTTGTCCTGCAGCATGGCGAACTTGTTCAGTACCCGGGAATACGATTCCGCCCACACCTTCCACTTCTCATTGATCGTCCTTACCTCGACTCCGGCTTTTTCGTCTTTTGCCATCTGGATGAGCGAGGTCATCTCCTTCTCGGCTATCAGGTTCGTCGGTTTCAGGTTCACCAGTGCTTGAATGTCCCTCTCGAGAACCTCTTTGAGCGTCTGGCTCCTCAAGATTGCTGTCCGCAGGGTATCTTCCTTCATCAGGGAACTCCTCCTTAACCATAAATTGCCACATGTAATCCCGATAGGCCTGTTCGATCCATCGGGGGGACTGTAGCTTCAACTCTTGATAGCGGTAAATTTTCATGCTGATTGCAGAGTCTCATTGCTGAGCGAAAAGGGTTGAAGGCCTTCGCCGGCGAATCCGGCGCACAATCCAAAATCCTGCCCGAGCGATCTGCTCGCCCCTGTTTCCGTCAATCCTAACAGAGAACGACAGTTGAAGCTACTCCCCAAAACGATGGAGGAGTCGCTTTTCATGGAAGGGCCCGCAAGCAACCGCCGCGCCTTGGAATAAAGGTCACCGCCCACCCCATAACCCATAACCCATTCCCCATTCCATCCTGTCCTTGACGAAAGCCAGCATATAGTTACAATGGTGCCAGAATGGAAGTGACCACAAAGCCCTCATTGGTAAAAGGAGGATGCACGCATGGCATCAAGCATGAGCGTTGGCATTCGGGAAGCTAAAGCCCGTCTGAGTCAGCTTCTCAAAATCGTTCAGAAGGGAAACGAGATTGTTCTCACTGAGCGGGGACGGCCGGTGGGCAAAATTGTGCCCCTGCCGAAGGAAGCTCTCTCATTGGCCGCGCGCATGAAGGAACTGGAGCAGGCAGGGGTTGTCGAGCCAATTTCAGCAAAGCGTCGGCAGACTTTGCCGCCGCCGATTCCTGTAGGCGGGGAAATTGCCTGGAGACTCCTGAAAGAGGATCGCGAGAGCAGACATGACCAGCCAGGCTGAGGTGTTGCCCATTTACTGGGACGCGTCGGCGATTCTTTCTGTCCTTTTTGAAGACAGCCAAAGTGCTTATGCGCAGAACTGGGCCAGGCGGGACGGTTTCCACTTTATCTCAACGCTGTCCTATACGGAGACGTGTGCGGTCATTGCGCGCATGCGAAGGGATCGTTTGGTGGCGGATGTTCTGGCCGAAGCCGCGATGGAGGCCCTCGATCAAGGTCCCTGGCGCCGGCTGAACATGGGGCCGCAGTGGGTGGAAGTTTCTCGTCTTGCCTTGAAATGGCCTCTGCGTGGCGCCGATCTGTGGCATCTCGCTACTGCCAAGGGCCTTCAGGAACAGTTGCCCGAACTGGTGTTGCTAACCTTCGACGACAAGCTCGCGGCTGCAGCACAGGGAGAGGGGCTGGTCGGAACATGAATCTCATCCGCCGCAGATCGGCAACAAGACCCCATTCCAACTTGGGCTTTTGGACACCGAGTCCTTCACTTTGCATGCATCATCCAGGTGCCCAATCGATTTGAACCCCTGACGCCTCACCCCTCACGCCTCACCCCTCACCCAAACGCCTTTCGAGTTCGTTTCTCGCCGCCGCCTCGCCATGCACGAGCATGATCCGCCTCGGCTTTACGGGCATGGCCCGGACCCACTCGAGGAGCTCCCTTTGATCGGCATGAGCCGAGTAGCCGCTGAGCACGTGGACGCGGGCGCGAATGCGGCAGCGCTCGCCGTCGAGCATGACATAGCCGTCGGGTTTGGCCGCATACTGCTGAATAGCACGGCCGCGTGTGCCTTCGGCCTGATAGCCGACGAAGAGCAGATCGTTTTTGGGGTCTTCGAGGCCCGCCTTGAGGTGATCGACGATTCTCCCGCCGGTGCACATGCCGCTCCCGGCGATGATCACCGCGGGGCCGGGCCGTTCGATCAGCCGGAGATGATCGCGGTGGGAGCCGCAGGCATAAAGCCCTTCGAAATCCAGCGGATGATCTCCGCGCTGCATGAGGGTTCGGGCTTCCCGGTCCCGGTAGGCGGAAAGGGAGGAGGTCATCCTGGTCAGTTCGAGACCGAGGGGGGAATCCACCACCACGGGAATGCGCCGCAGCCGCTCGAGTTGCGGCATGGTTCGCCGGAAGGCGGGGTCGGTGACCAGGCGATCCAGTTCGTAGAGGAGCTCCTGAGTGCGGCCCAGGGCGAAGGCGGGGATGAAGACCTTGCCGCCGTCGGCAAGAGCGCCCCCGAGGATCTTTCCCAGCCGTTCGAGGCGATGCTCGCGGCTTTCGTGGAGGCGGTCGCCGTAGGTGGCTTCGAGCACCAGGAGATCGCATGCCGGGGGCGGCTCGGGGTCCGGCAGGAGAGGGGTATTCCTGGCACCGAGGTCTCCGGAAAAGACGATGGACCAGGGCGGGTTGTCACCATGCACATGGATGAAGGCCGACCCCGGAATATGCCCGGCCTGATGGAAAGAAAAGCGAATGCCATGCTTGAGTTCATTCTCCTCGCCATACTCGAAGCCCCAGCTCAACCGGTCAATGGCTTCTTCCAGGCGCTCGACTTCCTTTTCGCCCATCGGGGAGAAGCTCATGGCGTCTTTCAGCATGGGCTGCAGCAGCGCCTTGGTGGGATGAGTCGCCAGGATTTCGCCTTCAAACCCGGCTTGAATGAGTTGCGGCAGGTGCCCGATGTGGTCGATATGGGCATGGGTCAGCAGCACATAGTGAATCGCTGCGGGGGCCGCCGGCCAGGCCTCCATGGGCATGGCACGATCGTTCCCCTGCACGGCCCCGCAGTCCACGAGGAGGTTGAGTCCCCTGGTCTGCACCAGGTGGCACGACCCCGTCACGCAGGTCTCTCCGCCCAGGTGCGTCAACCGATAAGCTGGTTCTGGCATCATCAGTCTCCCATAGACGTGATTCAGCTAAT
>CAZDKX010000116.1:0-13294 GCA_964505935.1 uncultured Syntrophobacteraceae bacterium | reverse complement strand
GGACGGCTGCAAACCCGCCAGCTCCGGCTCACCGGACCGAGGTGGTATCGATGACCTCCGGTTCGACGATGACTTCCGGCTCGGAGATAGGCTCGGAGGGGGCTTCGAGCAGACGCCTGGGGTTTTGTTCCACCCGCATGGTGAGGAAGCCTCCCATGACGCTGATTTCGAAGTTGTGGTCCGAGAGGTCCACCTTCTGGATGGCCTCGCGGAGCTTCTGGAACTGACGCTTGGCTTTCCGGTAAATGTAGACGCAACCCCCGATACCCAGGGCCAGGGCGAAAAGAAATACCCACAGCGGGGTGGCGATGACCTGCCCCATGAACATGATGGTGATGACCAGCCCAAAAACGACGGCGATCTGTACGCCGACGATGGTATAGAGATAAAAAACCCCCCGGTTGATGGCGGGATCGGCAGATTCCGGCTGGTCCTTACCAGCTTCCTTCTTACGCTCGAACAGACGACGCAACCACATACGCTAACGTTCCTTATGAAGAGATCAGCCTAATTCACGACTCCTGAACATCGTTCACCGGATGGGGAAGGAGTTGGGGGGATTTGGCTGCCAACAGCAATTGTTGTTCAACCCGGAACTTCTCGAGGTCGAGCTGGTTGTTCAGCATCTGTTTCGAGAGCCGGTAGCGGAGGTAGATGATCCAGACCACGAGTCCCGCCAGGAACACGGCCAATCCCAGAAAGAACCACCGAAATTCCCGCACGGCATTGAGGCCGAGCTGAGCGAAATCCCGCACCAGGTTCGGCACCATCCAGAGGACCAACACGGCCAGCAGGGTCAGAAAACCGATGTGAAAGATGGAGATATGGCGAAAGAAATGCAAGAAGGAACCCATGGCGGTAGCGGCTTCCGCCGTGTCCGGGACCTTGTCCTGGTCCCTTCGGTCGCCGTAGAGCAGCGCCAGATAAGCACGGATCATAAAAGCGACCAGCAGGATCAGCCCCACGGGAATGCCCACGGCCGAGGAGAGCCAGGCCCTGAAGGGAAAAGGCAGGGATTCCGTGTCAACGCGAACCTGGTAGTTGGCAAGAGGGCCGAAATTATTCTCAAAGACCAGCTTCTCGTAACTGGTCAATACGGTTCCGGGCGTCTCGTAAACCCGGGCGCCGTTGCCGTCGGAGATCACGACTCGTGATTTCTGCCCGGATTGGCTTGCGGCAGCCAGGTAGATCAGTAGCTCAAGGACGAGGAAAACCATGACGCTGACCGTCAGGACCAGTTTCTGATGCCGCTGCCCCTCGAATATTCCCAGCAGATGCTTGCGCTCAGCCATAACTTTCCGTCGCAGGACGTCCTGGAGTTGACCCCGTTTACGCAACCCCCCGTTCTCCTCAGCGAGGCGGGCGGATGCCCCCGGCCACCTCGGCATCTTAACCTGAACCGCTGAGTTTTCAAGGTCCGGAGTCAGGGCCCGGCTTCCCTGACCCGGGGGGCTGGGGCGCGCCCAAAAAAAGAGGCGCCTTAAGAGGATGCGTGGCTGGGCATCCTATAAGGCGCCAGAACTTCCCTTTCGATCGCGGTCGATCACCTCGCTTTTGACCCGAGCTGCCGCCTTCATGCGGAGAAGGGCGGCATTTTGGCCTTTCGGCCTATCGAATCGGGTTGAGCTCCTTTTCCCTCGGGAACAACGGCAGATACCGATAGGAAATCGAAATGACCAGCAGGATATAAGCTACCAGGGCAAAGCCGGGGGCCCATTCATAGATGGTTGGGACATATATCTCCCAGCGGTCGAAGGGCATGACCGGCGCGGCAAGGGCCTGGACGGTCATGACGAAGCGGTTGATGGTAATGCCGATGCAGTCCAGGATGAACGCCCCGAAGAGCAGCCCGTTGCTCGCCCGCCCCTTGGGGGAAAGCAGGATCGCGGCGGGGATCACCCCGCAAATGATGATCTCGGCGATGAGCAACCAAAGACCATAGTGAGGCCACAGATAGAAGTCGGAGAGCTTATTGCCGAAACTGGGAGCCAGGACGAGAATCCAGTAAAGGGTATCGAGGATCTTGAGCACAATGTAGAAAGTGAGAAGGGTCGCGACAATCTTGCCAAACAGCTCGTAGACGCTCCGATCCACCAGCTGCCTTCCCGAGACCTTCTCGATTCCTCGACAGACCAGGGCGGTGAAGGCAGGGCCTGAAGCGATGGCGGAGAGCACAAACAGGAAGAACGTCCAGGGCCAGATGAAGAAGCCCTCACGATACGCGAACGGCCGGGCAAAAAGTACTCCGGCAACGCCGCCCAGCGATCCCTGGTGGAAAAAGCTGAGGAAGGTGCCGGTCAGGGCGAAGATGGCCATCACTTCGTGGAGGGTGTGTCCGAATACCCGAGCGCCTTGAACCTCATTGATTTTGCGGTTTTCCAGGATAATCGGGGCGTACTCAATGGTCAGCACGATCGCATAACAGGTGATGCAGAAAATTACTTCGGTCAGCATGGAGTGAACATTGGGATGCCAGTATGGAAACCAGGAACGCAGCGGCTGTCCAAGCTCGAGGAGGAGAATGACGATGGCGCCGGTATAGCATAAAAACCCCACGACGACCGAAAGGTTGATCACTTTGCTCAGCTCTTTGAAGGCTGGGAAAAAGCGCGACAGGCCGTAGTAGAGAAAACCGGTAAAGAACGCCCCGGCGCCGAGAGCGATAATGGCCAGGTCAATGGTAATGTAGAACCCAAACCCGAAATAGTCGTTCAATCCGGTGAGGTTCATCGCTTTGTACAGGACCATGCCTCCGGCCCAGACGCCCCAGCCGACGACTGCGGCCAGGATCAGCACCCAGAGGGCAAAAACGGGAAGCGGACAGCGCTTCACTCCATCGGGAATCAATGCCTTATCCATTTCGACCCCTCATTTCTGAATAGTGATTGCTATGGTGAAAACCGTGTTGACCTATCATCATGCCAGACATGGCTCCAAACCACTCCTCAATCCGGCTACAGCCCCTTGTCGCCAAGCTTATGCACCCACTGATACTTGCTCAGATAGTAGACCTTGGGTTCGGTCTTGAGCTTTTCCAGAATCCTGAAGGCCCGCTGGTCCTTGGAGAGTTTGGCCACCTCGCTTTCGGGATCCCTCAGGTTACCGAAGGTGATCGCCTTGGTCGGGCAGGCTTCCACACAGGCCGGCGAGTAAGTGACCTTGTCAAGCTCCGTTTCTTCCAGATAAGCCTTGGCCCGCGCCGCCAGCAGGCGGTGATGACAGAAGGTGCATTTCTCCACAACACCACGCATGCGCGGGCTCACCTCGGGGCTCAGCATGGTTTCCATGGGTTTGGGCCACTCGGGGTCCCACCAATTGAATTTGCGGGCATGATAAGGGCAGGCCACCATGCAATACCGGCAACCGATGCACCGTGGGTAGATATGGCTCACGATCCCGTTGGTCTCGTCGCGCCGCGTGGCATTCACGGGGCAGACGAAGGTGCAGGGACTGTGGTGAGGCGCGTTGCAGTGCATGCAGGGGCGCGGCAGGAAAGTGAATTGATAATCCGGATACTCCTTCCCATTCTGCAGCCAGTAGACTTCCATCCAGGAGATCGACCGGACCTTGTTGGATTCGTCCGGGAGAAAGGAGACATTATTCTCTGCCTGACAGGCCACACTGCACGCCGTACAGCCGGTGCACTTGTCCAGGTCGATCACCATGCCAAAGAGAACATTGCTTGTTGGATGTTCACTCACTGATCAGTCCCCCTTATGCGCGGCGCAGTTGCGCGCGAGTAGCCCAGACGGTCCCCAGGCCGGTCACCGGATCCATCTGTACCTCGATGATACTGTTGCCATTGACCCCCTTGTCCTGGATGTACCGGTCGTAAGCCGTGTGGCCCAGACCCTCCGGGATAAAGACCGTACCCGGCCGCGCTCCGGCGGAAAGATGGAGTCGAACCGAGACTTCTCCCTGGGGAGTCTTGAGCACGGCCTGGGTCCCTTCACTCATTCCGAGTGCCTGCGCGGTCTGGGGATTCACTTCGACGAAGAGCTCCTTACCCTTCAAGACAAAGTCCCAAAGGTTCTTGGTCATGAAGGGAGGATTCGGCAGGTATTCATTGGCCAGCGCCATCGTTCGATAGCTGACCAGCAGCAGGGGGTATTCCTTCTCGTCACCCGAGAGCGTCAGCTGGGCAAAACGGGGAAGGTAGACCGAGTCCGCGCCGCCGGCAAGGCCCCTGGCCTGCAGCGCGCCGACCGCCAGTTCCAGCTTGCCGGAGGGCGTGTCGAGGGTCTGGAGGAAATCGACGGGGGCATCAAGCCAGCACAGACCGCCCGCCAGTTTCTTCCAAAGGTCTGCGCCATCTTTGTAGTTGGCCTCGAGCAGGTCGCCCGCCTGGAACTTCCAGGGCTCCTTGCCCTCCTTGTCGGCGACCATCCCCTTCCGGGATGCGGCCAGTCCTTCTACCCGCTGCTGAAGGTAGGCCTTGTAGTCACTCCACGGGAGCGCTTCGGCAAGGCCGCCCCGCAGGTCTTTGGCCAGGCCGAGGATCACATCTCCGGTGTGTTTGGTGCCGGCCGGTGCCTTCAGGATGGGCGTGGCCACCGCATAGAAGGCATAAGGCACGCCCGGCAGGCCGACGGCATCGTCGACACGCTCCAGGGCCATCTGGTTGGGGAGAATGAGGTCTGCCTGCTGGGCCGTTTCGTCCATATAAGAGGAAAAAGAAACCAGTGTGCCAACTTTTGCCAAAGCCTCGAGAAAGAGCTTGGTTTCGGGGAGGCTGTAGGCCGGGTTGGCTTCATGGACCATGAGCAGGTTGATGGGATAGGGAGACCCTTTGGCGGCGGCGTCCAGGAAGGCATGGACGCTGTTGCCGGCGAGCGGTGCTCGTGGGGATTGCTGCAGATCCAGGCGCTGCTGGACCAGAGCGCGCCTCGCCGCCTCATCCATGGCCAGCGCGGGCAGGGGGCCAAGGGGCACCGAGGGAGCCAGGGTGACGGTCCCTCCCGCTTTGAAAGTCCCTTTCAACGCGTTGAGGGCGATGAAGGAGAGATCGTCATAAAGGTTGCCGGGCAATCCTCCCTGGCCTGCACCCCAAACCACTACCGCATTGCTGGCGGCAGCGAATTCCTTGGCCAGGTCGCGGATCTTCGCCGCTTCCACCCCCGTCCGCTTGGAGACCGCTTCCGGGGCGTAGTCGGCCGCCAGGACCAAGTCCTTGAAGCCTTTCCGAGTCTTTCCCTGAGCGTCTGTCCAGTCCTCGAAGCCGAATACGTTGCTCTTTACAAAATCACTGTCGTAGAGGTTCTCCTTAACCAGTACGTGAGCGATCCCGAGGGCGAGCGCGGCTTCCGTGCCCGGAGCCACCGCCACCCACTGGTCAGCCTTGGCTGCCGTCAAGGAACAGCGGGTTGCCACCTGCACGATTTTGGCGGGAGGTTTGCCGTTGCCTTCCTTTCGCCATAGCGCGTAGGCTGACTGCATGCGGACGGGAGCGCCCCATCCCTCGATCAGGTCAGCACCGAAGCTCAAAACGTAAGCAGCATTCTCCAGCGCAAACGCCAGCGGCACACTCTTGCCGGCGGTCAAATCGGCCGCCAGTTCAAGGCTGTCAGCGGGCGAGGGCATCCGGAACAGGTTGGAAGAACCGTAGGCTGCAAAGAACTGCTCCCACAGAGCATCCATACTGCCTGGGCGCTGACCGGTAAGCGCCGCCACCGTCCTCGCCTTGCCTTCGGACTTGAGCTGCGCCAGCTTGCCGCTCAGCTCCTTGAGGGCCTCCTCCCAGCTGATGGGCTGAAGGCCGGTCACGTCCCCGCGTTTTTTGGTCTGCTTCATCGGTTGCGTGATGCGGTAAGGCGCATAAATAAACTGCAGGCCGGCTGCGCCCAGAGGGCAAATGCCGCCCGCGTTCACCGGGCTGCCGGGATTCCCTTCCAACAGGATCGCGCGACTCTTGTTCACGAGGCGCGCCCGTATGCCGCAGCCGCCACCACAGAGCAGGCAGGTGGTCGCTGCTTTGGTGATTTCTCCGCGTTCCGGAGATGGCCGCCACCACCAATTCTGACTCCAAATGGCGGAATCGTCCATAAGCTGCCAGGGTATTGGTGAGAGCAACGTTCCACCCACCGCTCCAGCTGCAAACTGTAAGAAAGCTCTCCTGCCAAGTTTCATCCCGTCTACCCTCTCATTCTCATGCTATTTATGACAAAGCTCGCATTCGTTGTTTACGCCTCGTTCGGCATGACATTCTTCGCAGACAATCATCTTCATCGTGCTGCTGCTGTATCCAGTGAGCCGATTCTCCTTGTAGGCGGGGAGCGACTTTTCTTTCGTTACGTCGCGATGACAGGTGGTGCATTCAACCCCTTTGGCCTTGTGCGGAGCATGGGAAAAGTAAACATTGTCGGGTTGCCAGGCATAGACCTGCCAGGGAATTTCCTGTTCCTTCTGGATGTATTCCTCCACCAGAATGCGCTCATCCTCGGTGCTTCCCATGGCCGATTCATGACATTCCTTGCACTTATCGATTTTGGGAATGCCCGCGTAGGTCCCGTCAGGTCTGAAGGTGTGACAATCTTCACAGGAGCTGTCTTGATGCGAAACGTGTGTAAAATTCATGGGCTGCATTTTCTGTGAAAAGAGAAGGTTGGGAAAGACGACCCAGCCGACGATCAAGGCAAGAATGAAACCTGCCAAAAAGATGATCCCCCCTATCACACCACCACCGGAAGCGCTCTTGTTCTCTTCTTTCATAAGTTTGCCTCAGTCCGTCAGAGTTTAAAGGATTCCCATCAAGAGGTCGGTTGCAAAATCACCCTAAAGACGCTATGCCATGAGCTCTCATGGCAGTGACCAAAACAAAATATATTTTTCACAAAAAGGCTTCTCTATTAAACGACTCATCGTCTTGATGTCAAGAAAAAATGAGTTGGGAGGGACTGGCGCAGGGTCCTGTCAGCGAGGCGGCCCTTGCTGCTGCGGAGAAAGAAGAAATAGAGGACACATGATGATGAAAGATGATGACCGGACGAAACAGCAACTCATCAGCGAGCTGTGGGCGTTGCGCCGGCGGGTCGAGGAGCTGGAATCCGAGAACAGATTTCGTACTCTTGTCGAGCGAATCCCGGATGCCGTAACCTATATCCATGCGCTCGAAGATCCCAATGCTCTGCTCTACACCAGCCCTCAGGTGGAAAGGATACTCGGATATACCGCCGGCGAACTGCAGGAAGACCCAGGAGGCTGGTTGAGATGCATTCACCCGGAAGATCGCGAGCGCGTCTTGTCGCAATTCAAGCACTGTCGGGAAACGGGCAGTCCGTTCATAGCAGAGTATCGAGCTATCAGGAAAGATGGTGAAATCGCCTGGCTGCATGATGTGGCGGAGATATTCCGTGATGAGAGCGGCAGGGATACGTCAATTCTCGGACTCACAATTGATATCAGTCCTCACAAGCGTGTCGAGGAGGCCCTGCGGGCCAGCGAGACAAAGTATCGGAACATTTTTGAGAACGCCATCGAAGGGATTTTTCAGACCACTCCCGAAGGGCGTTATCTCAGCGTCAACCCCGCTTTTGCCCGGATGTTTGGCTACTCCTCGGAGGGGGAGATGATGGCGGCCGTTTCCGACATCGGCAGGCAGCTCTATGTCCGGCCCCAGGATCGGGAGCGGCTCAAGCAGCTTCTGGTGGAACAGGACAGGATTGAAGGGTTTGAGACCGAAGTCTACCGTCGCGACGGCCGGATCATCTGGATTTCGATCAACGCACGGGTGGTGCGGGATGCCAGGGGGGTGCCACTCTATTATGAAGGAACCAACGAAGAGATCACCCGGCGCAAGGAAATGGAAACGATGCTGCGCGAGCGGGAAAGGGAATTGGAGGCAAAGTCCCGTGATCTGGAAGAGATCAACACGGCGCTGAGAGTGCTCCTCAAACGTCGCCAGGAAGACCAGCAGGAATTTGCTGCCAGTGTCCTGGCGAACCTAAAGGAATTGGTCTTCCCGTACCTGGAAAAATTGAAGCAAAGCGCTCTGAACGACCTGCAAAGGACCTTTCTGAAGGTGGTCCAGTCTCACCTCGAGGAGATCAGCGCCCCGTTCCTGAGAAAGCTGTCCCGCGAGTTCACCGGCCTCAGTCGCACCGAGCGGCAAATTGCCAGCCTCATCAAAGAGGGCAAACGTAACAAGGAAATCTCAGCGATGCTGGGGGTTTCCGTGAACACCATTTTGACTCACCGCTATCACCTGAGGACCAAACTGGGCTTGAAGAACAAGAAAATCAACCTCATCTCCTATCTGAAGTCCATCGACATCCGCTAGCTCTTCGCCGGAGCTTGTCATTACCGGGCCTTGCCCGGTCTTGCCGAAACGCGGTAAAACGTCGCCATCATAAACGTCGCCATCATAATAGTGATTACTAATAATCATTTGTTCATTCTTTATTCAATATCAAGTTATTCGCTGGGTCTGACGACATGAGGGTACAGCTGAAGATTGCGGGTAGGCAACGGCAGGTCGGCAGAGAATTTGCAAAGTCGAGGTTGGAGCCTTTTCCAAGGATTTGGGCAGATCGGTGAGGGTGGTGCCCGAAGGCATCACCATATGAGGAAAGGAGACAGGAGGATGAGATCATGACGGAGGAAGTCAGGAGCTCTAAGGTGCAAGCGGCGGCGATGCCCGACAGAGAGGGCAAGTATCTGAGTTTTTTTCTCGACCGGGAGGAGTATGGGATTGGCATCCTGAAGATCAAGGAAATCATCGGGATGATGCCGATCACCCCCATTCCGCAGACCCCTGAATTCGTCAAGGGGGTGATCAATCTGAGGGGAAAGGTCATCCCGGTGATCGATCTACGGCTGCGCTTCGCCATGGCTGAGGCTGACTATACGGACCGGACGTGCATCATTGTGGTCGAGTTCACCACGCCTTCGGGCCGTCTTCACACGGGCATTGTCGTCGATTCCGTCTCGGAGGTGCTGAACATCAAGGGCTCGGACATTGAAGACACGCCATCGTTTGGAGCGAAGCTCAGTACCGACTTCATTCTCGGAATGGCCAAAATCGGGGGCGGCGTGAAGATCCTGCTCGACATCGACCGGGTTTTGACTGAGGACGAATGCGAATTTCTAGACAATGTTGCGTAACGGATTAAGGAGAAAAACGAACATGAGAAAGATGACATTGGGGACGCGGCTCACGCTGGGAGGAATTCTCATTGTGGTGATACCGTTGGTGATTGTTGGCGTGCTGGCAGTGATGAAGGCGTCGGATGCGCTGACGGAGGTTTCCAAGGAGCAGGCCAAGAACCTGGCCCATTCAGTTGCTGAGATATCGCAGGTGGCCATCTCGGAAGAACTCAGAGTGGCAAAAAGCCTGGCGCTTGATGACATCACCACCGAGATCGTGGCCAAGGTAGGTAAAGGCAAGGTGGAAGACGCGGCCGGCGATGTTGAAAGATTGAATCGCCACCTGGCCAACGTCATGAAGCAGATCGGCAGTGAGTATGAATCGATCGTCGTGGCAAACAGCGAAGGCGTCATCTTCGCCGATGGCAGCAACGGTGAGTACAAGGGCATCAACATAGCCGAGCGCGACTACTTCAGGACCGCAAAGAGCGGGAAGGCAAACATTGGCACCGCGGTAAAGTCCAAGAAGACCGGCAACCCGATGGTGCCGATCGCGGTCCCTCTGGTGGGAGAGAAGGGTGAATTCGTTGGGACCCTCGCCACGCTCGTAAGAATTGACTTCCTGGTAGAGCAAATTGCCGGGATCAAGATCGGCAAGACCGGCTATGCCTTCATGGTGGATGCAAGTGGCCGTGCCATCGCGCATCCCAAGAAGGAACTCATCCTCGAAATGGATTTCAAGACCGCCAAAGGCATGGAAGCCATCGTCGGTGAAATGCTGGCTCACAAGGCGGGAGTAGACTTCTACGTTTTTGAGGGAGTCTCCAAGATCGCCGGCTTTGCGCCGGTACCGCTCACCGGGTGGAGCGTGGCCGTTACCCAGGAGAACGATGAATTCCTGGCCTCAGCGCATGCCATTCGCAACGGCATTCTCCTGGTCGGCGGCATTTTTCTTGCCCTGACCATCGTCCTGGTGCTCTTCTTTGCCCGGGGCATCTCCAGACCCATCACCCGGGTGGTGGAAGGCCTCAATGACGGGGCCGATCAGGTGGCCGCGGCTTCGGGCGAAGTCTCTGCCAGCAGCCAGTCACTGGCCGAAGGAGCCTCCGAGCAGGCGGCATCCCTGGAAGAGACCTCCTCGTCGCTGGAAGAGATGGCCTCCATGACGAAACAGAACGCTGACCACGCCAACCAGGCCAACACGCTCATGAAGGAAATCACCCAGGTAGTGGAAGAGTCCAACACCGCCATGGGTCATCTCACCAGTTCGATGCGGGATATTTCGACGGCCAGTGAAGAGACCTCGAAGATCATCAAAACCATCGATGAGATTGCCTTCCAGACCAATCTCCTGGCTTTGAACGCGGCGGTGGAAGCGGCGCGGGCGGGGGAGGCGGGGGCCGGATTCGCGGTGGTGGCCGACGAGGTCCGCAACCTGGCCATCCGGGCGGCGGAAGCGGCCAAGAACACGAGCAGTCTGATCGAAGGCACGATCAAGAAGATCAAGGAGGGGACGGAGCAGGTGAACAAGGCCGGCGACGCGTTTCAGTTAGTGGCTTCCAGCACGACCAAGATGGGAGAGCTGGTGGGCGAGGTGGCGGCAGCTTCCACGGAGCAGGCGCAGGGCATTGACCAGGTCAATAAAGCCGTGGCCGAGATGGACAAGGTCGTTCAACAGAACGCCGCCAATGCCGAGGAATCCGCCGCGGCGTCCGAGGAATTGAACGCCCAGGCGGAACAGATGAAAAGCTATGTCCAGGACCTGGCTGCCGTCGTCGGCGGCGGCGGCGGGAAGAGCGATGGTCGAAGCTTCCTGTCGCGGGAGCGCGGGAAGAAGAACCCGGCAAAGGCGGGAAGCCTTGTTGCCTCGACCCGGCCCCCAAAAAGCCTGGCACCGGGTGGGACGAAAGGCAATGGCAAGGCCCATGGAATGGCCCGGCCAAGCAATGTGGCACCGGAAAAGGTGATTCCGTTCGAGGAAGACATGTCAGACTTCTGATAACCGCGGTACCGAGGAAGGAGGCGCCTTATGTGTCCTCCTTCCTCTTTTCCGGCGGGAACCCTTCAAGCAAACCATTAAGAGCCCAGACTTGCGCCTTTGGTAACGTTTGTTCCGGGACGGAGCCTTGCCGATGATCCTTCACTGATTCCTGTCCCCAACTTTATTCTCAAGTATTTCCTTTCATCTTACGACATAGTTATACGGTTGAATCGGCGGTCATCAAAAGATCGGCACGAGACTTGCTTTAATTCGACAAGCGTGCAACGCGGGAAGGGATTGCCGATCAACGGCGACGGAAGACAAGTAGTCAGGACGGCACCAGAGCGGAGGATCGCAGGAGGGAGGAACAGGATATGAGTGAGGGCACCAGAGAGACTGGAGAACTGGCGAAGGGGATGCTTCACCGGGAGGGAAAATACCTGAGTTTCTTTCTTGACCGGGAAGAGTATGGGATAGGCATCCTGAAAATCAAGGAGATCATTGGGATGATGCCCATCACCCCGATTCCTCAGACGCCGGCATATGTCAAGGGGGTCATCAATCTGCGGGGCAAAGTCATCCCGGTGATTGATCTTCGTCTTCGTTTCGGCATGGCAGAGGCCGAATACACGGACAGGACCTGCATCATTGTGGTTGAGTTCACCACCGCTTCCGGGCGTCTGCACACCGGCATTGTGGTCGATTCGGTCTCGGAGGTGCTGAACATCAAGGGTTCTGACATCGAAGACACGCCCTCTTTCGGCGCGAAGCTCAGTACCGATTTCATTCTGGGGATGGCCAAGATCGGAGGCGGGGTCAAGATCCTGCTCGACATTGACCAGGTCTTGAGCGAGGAAGAAACCGCTCTTTTGGAAAACGCCATATAGCGGAGCAGGAGATAGATCAGCATGAAAACCATGACGCTGGGTACTCGGTTGGTTTTGGGAGGGATCCTCATTGTTGTCGTGCCATTGTTGATTATTGGCATGCTGGCGGTCATGAAAGCCTCCGACGCGCTGAGCGAAGTCTCGCGTGAGCAGGCTGCCAACGTGGCCGCAAAGCTCGCTGAGATGACGCAGGTGGCCGTCTCGCAAGAACTAAGAGTGGTAAAGGAATTGGCGCTGGAGGAGAACACCGTCAAGACTGCGGCCAAAATCGCCAGGGGCAAGGCTGAGGAAGCGGCGGCCGACATTGAAGGGCTTAATCGCCATCTGGCCAGCGTGAAAAAGGAAATAGGCGGCGATTTTGAGCATGTTGTTGTTGCCGGCCCCGACGGAATAGTCTTTGCGGATGACAGCAATGGAAAAGTCAAGGGCCTCAACGTCGCCGATCGAGATTACTTCAAGGCCGCTAAAGATGGCAAGGCAAGCATCGGGGCGGTGTCCAGGTCCAAGATGACCGGCAATCCCATCATGCCGATAGGGGCTCCTTTGTTGGGCGAGAAGGGGGAGTTCGTTGGTTGCATCGCGGTCATTGCGAAAATAGACTTCTTAATGGAAAGGATTGTCGGGACTAAACTCGGCCAGACCGGGTATTCTTTCATGACGGATGCGACCGGCCGCGTCATTGCTCATCCCAAGAAGGAACACATTCTCGAACTCGATATGAAAACCCTCAAAGGGATGGAAGCCATCGCCGGCCAGATGTTGGCTCACAAATCGGGTGTGGAGCCTTACGTCTTCGAAGGCATCTCCAAGATCGCCGGCTTTGCCCCGGTGCCGCTCACCGGGTGGAGTGTGGCGACCACTCAGTCAACGGATGAATTTCTGGCGTCAGCGCATGCGATTCGCAACGGCATCCTCCTGGTGGGCGGCATCTTTCTGGGTCTTACGATCATCGTGGTGCTCTTCTTTGCGCGGAGCATCTCGAGGCCCATCACGCGGGTGGTGGAGGGCCTCAATGAAGGCGCCGATCAGGTAGCGGCCGCTTCGGGGGAAGTCTCCGCCAGCAGCCAATCGCTGGCCGAAGGCGCCTCCGAGCAGGCGGCATCGCTCGAGGAGACCTCCTCGTCACTGGAAGAAATGGCTTCCATGACGAAGCAGAACGCCGACCATGCCAATCAGGCCAATACCCTGATGAAGGAAATCACCCAGGTGGTGGAAGATTCCAATACCGCCATGGGCCGCCTCAACACTTCGATGCAGGATATTTCGACGGCGAGTGAAGAGACCTCGAAAATCATCAAAACCATCGATGAGATTGCCTTCCAGACCAATCTCCTGGC
Source organism: uncultured Syntrophobacteraceae bacterium (assembly GCA_964505935.1). Lineage (GTDB taxonomy): Bacteria > Desulfobacterota > Syntrophobacteria > Syntrophobacterales > Syntrophobacteraceae > JADGQM01. The sequence goes on along the minus strand of CAZDKX010000116.1, from coordinate 8 downwards.
TTTGAACG
>CAZDKX010000115.1:7422-13634 GCA_964505935.1 uncultured Syntrophobacteraceae bacterium | reverse complement strand
CCAACCGGAGACAGGAACTTTATTCCGGCCTGAGTCGGGGAAATTTGCCGCGCCATCCGCTTTTATCCCTCGACTGTCGGAAATCTTTACAAATTCGGAAATCCTCGTTAAGCCGTTACGGTTCGCGGTTTTTGGTGAAGACAAGCAAGCCTGCTGTCGGGAAACCTTACAGAAAACCAAATTGAAGAAAACCAATTGAAAACGATTTAGCATTTAGATTCAATATGTTATCATTGTGGCATGTTTATTGCTTTTAACTCGCTCCAGTTTCACGTCTCGTATCGGGGGGTTTAATCGTCCTGGCATGACCAGGAACGGTGGTGGTTCACGTGAAAAAGGAGGAGAGATGACCATGAAGAAGTGTTCCCTGCGGCTATCTTTGGTTCTGCTCGGATTGCTCATTGGTTTCGCCGTGCCGGCCCAGGCGGAGGTTGTCTACGACAGTTTCCCCGGGGACATCTACGGCACTACAGGTTATTTTCTTTCTGGTCCTGATTTTGGTAATGCATCACTAGGCTTTACCTTCAGCCTTAACGGCAATTACTACATTGACTCCGTTACCCTCCCGGTCGGCTTCGCCGACAATGGATTCACTCTGGCAGTGCAGGAGTATGTTTCGGGGGAAAACCCGGGCAGCATCCTTGGGGTTTTTGAGTTTAACTTGGCTGATTATTCTTTCCCTCAGGTGATAACCTCTTCCAGTTCGACACGGCCTCTGCTGGCCGCCAACACACCTTACTGGCTGGTGCTCACTGCGGAGGGCCTGGACTTAAGATGGCTTGCCAGCGCCTCAGGCCACAATCCAGGCGAGGTGTTTCAGCATGATGATTTTTATATGGAAACTTCGATTACTGATGTCGACAACATGGGGGTTTTCCGCATGGAGGGCACCGCCGCCGTTCCTCTGCCGCCCAGCGTCCTTCTTCTCGCGTCGGGGGTTGCCGGTATTGCCGTTGTCAGGAGAAGACTCAGGCGGCAGTAATCGGCGGGAGGCATTCCGCTTCGACCTTTCCAGGGCGGAGCCGGCGGCGGCTCTGCCTTTTCTTTGCCCGCCCTGACGTCACGCTGCCCGCTCAACCTCGCTTGCCGCTCCTGATTGCGAGGGGCCCCGAGCGCCCGTCTTGACAACCCTGACATGCTTCTTAGATTTCTATCGAAATGATGGGAATTAAACACAGCTTTGCACCTGACGCCAAGGTATCGATATAAAGAGGGAGGACACCATGAACTGTCTACGAAAAAGACGCGAGAAGGATCCTGCTGAAGTGGCGGCCCTGAAAGAGAAGGAAGAATTGGAGGACCTCGTGATTCTTCTGGAAGGCCGCTATGTTGCGGAAGATTATCTTTCCTGATGCAGGCCGGCTTTCCAGTTAATGTTTCTCAAGTCAGCCAAACGTTTCTCCTTCGAGCCGCAGCACCAACTGCGGCTCGAAAAATTTCCACACATATCTTCAAAACCTTCGAGAGTGAACATTTAACCTTGCAGTATCTCTCCATTTCAAGTTAGTATTTGTTTTAATGGGGGGGAAGGGAATGGGAGGTACTGGCCTGCCATTGCTGGTTTAGCTTAAAGTTCGCTCTTGCGCATATGGTGCAACGGTCTTTTCCCGACGCAGATAGCCACTACCTTGGGCACCGAAACCTTTCATCTGCGGCCCTTCTCTTGAGGGTTTACGTATCGCTTTAATAATACTGTCCAACATCAGCGCCCAACAGCATATGGGCGGTGGCCGTGACCCTTAGCCGCACTGAATTGCTAGAAACCATGAGGAAATTCTCGTGTCACCTTCCACGGGAATCCCCTCCTGGTCCCCATGAAAAAGGAAGTCCTCTTATGGATGCAAAAGATCTCATCATGGCCGGGAGACTGGCTGAGGCGCGCAAGCAGCTGACCGAGGAGGTCAAAGCCGCTCCGGCGGATCCCGGCAAACGCACGCTGCTGTTTCAGGTACTCGCCTTCTGCGGCGAGTGGGACCGGGCGGAGCGGCATCTCGATGCCATCGTCATGCAGGAGGCCAAAGCCGAAGCCGGGGTACAGGTCTACAAGAACCTCCTCCACGCGGAAAGGGAGCGACTGGAGGTAGCCAGGCGCACTCGCCGCCCTTCCCTCATGCCCAGGACGCCACCCTATTTCGAACGCTATTTTGACGCCCTGGAAAAACTTGCAAAAAGCGACCTCGAAGGGGCGGCCACCGCCTTCGACCAGATTCTGGAGAGCCGGCCGGATCTTTCCGGGACGATCAACGGCAAGAGCTTCGAAGGCTTCGAAGACACCGATGCGGCCTTGGCGCTTTTTCTGGAAGGGATCGTCCACGACCGTTACGTCTGGTTCCCGGTGGAAGAGGTGAGAGAGCTCATTATCTCAGAGCCCAGGACGCTTTTTGATCTGCTCTGGATTCCCGCCCATGTCACCACCCGGGAAGGGCTCAGCATCGGCTGCTACCTCAACGTCCTCTACCCCGATTCCGCCAGTCACGAGGACGACCGCATCAAGCTGGGCAGGATGACCGACTGGGTATCCCTTGGAGGACCATTCGCCAGGGGTGTCGGGCAGCATGTCTTTCAGATCGGGGAAGAAGAGCTGGCCCTTCTGGAAATCCGGGAGGTTGCGTTCAAACCGCCTGCCAAAGCATAGAGGAATATGAAAACAGCCATTGACCTTGAGACCATTCTGGCTCCCCTGCCCGGCGACCGCCCGGCAGGAGAGGACCTTCGCTATGCCCCCGTCTACGATGAAATCAAGGAGGCCCGGCGGGCGGACGACCTCCTCGACCGCGGAGACTGGCAGCGTGAGATCAAGACCTCCGACTGGGGCGCGGTCATCAAGCTCGCAGCCGATGCCTTGAGCACCAGCACCAAGGACTTGCAGATCGCCGCCTGGCTTGCCGAAGCCCTGGTCAACACCGACGGCTTTGCCGGCTTGGCGACCGGTCTGCAGATCCTCAACGGTTTTATGCAGAACTACTGGGAGCAGGTTTACCCGCAGATCGAGGAGGGCGATCTGGATTTTCGGGCGGCCTCTTTTGAATTCATCAACGACAAGTTCGGCGCCTACGTTACCCAGATCCCGCTCACCGATCCGGCCGCAACCACTGGTTATTCCTTTATAAAGTGGCAGGAGTCCCGCGAGGTCGGATATGAGGCCGACACACGGGACCGGTATGGCAGTACCGATTATAATAAGACTGCAGCACGTGAGGAGAAGATCGCCGAAGGGAAACCCTCAGCCGAGGATTTCGATGCCGCCGTGGCGCAGAGTTCCGTGGCCTGGTATGAATCCCTGGCGGCTGATCTGACCCATGCTGAAGCGGAGGCCAAGAAGCTGGACGGTCTGCTGGATGAGAAATTCGGCTCCCAGGCGCCCAGCCTGAGCCACCTGCTGGGAGCCATTGAAGAGGCCGGACGCTTTGTGACGCGCACGCTCAAAGCCAAGGGGGGGCGCGAACCAGCTTGGCAGGCGGCTGCGGAGCAACCTTCCCAGGCGTCCCAGGAACCCGAAGCGCAGCCGAGGCGAGGGGTCCTCTCCAGGCTCTTCAAACGCCATCAGGAACCGGCCCCGGGCACCGAACCGGAGGGGGCAGGAGGGGAAATGGCCCAACTGGCGGCGATGGATGAAGTTCGAGCACCGGGGCCGTTTTCGGATTCCCGGCGCCTCGAGGCGGCCCGCTGGGAGGAGGCGCTGGCCGCGCTGGAGAACGTCGGCATCAAGGAAGCCCTCGATAAGCTGCTGAGCGCCTCGTGCAGCGCGCCATCGGTCAGGGAGAGGAACCGCTATCGCCTGCTCATAGCCAAGCTCTGCCTCGAGGCCGACCGGCCCGATCTGGCAAGACCCATCGCGGAGGAGCTGCACGCCATGATCGAAGAGCTACACCTGGACCGCTGGGAATCTCCGCTGTGGATTGCCGAGGTCCTGGACGCGCTCTACCAGTGTCTGACCAAAGGAGAACCGATCGATGAGGACACGAGCAGGGCCAGAGAGCTTTTCCAGCGGCTCTGCACAACGGATATCACCAAGGCGATGATCTACCGCCTTTAGGCATGGTTTGCACTGATCCGGCACGGGCCGTAATCCCGCAGCCCTTTTCGGGACGGCCGCTCCTGATCATGGCATTGACCCAAATGATGATGGTTCTCAAGGAAAGGAGACGGTTATGCCCAAGACAGAAAGTCTGCAGCACAAGCTCGACAGAGTGAGGGCGCCACGGGTCCACTTGACCTATGACGTCGAGATTGGGGACGCCATTGAGATGAAGGAAATCCCTTTTGTGGTTGGCGTGCTGGGCGATCTCTCCGGCAAACCCGATGAACCGCTCCCCCGCCTGAAGGACCGAAAGTTTGTCGAAATCGATCGCGACAACTTCAACAAGGTGCTCGAGGGCATGAAGCCCAGGCTGGCCTACCGAGTGGACAACAAGCTGACGGAGGAAGATACCAAGCTTGCCGTTGAACTCCGCTTCAAATCCATGGATGACTTCCATCCCGAGCGTGTGGCGGCCCAGATCGACCCGTTGCGCAAGATGGTGGAGGCCAGGCAGAAGTTGTCCGACCTCCTGAACAAACTGGACGGCAACGACAAGCTCGACGAACTGCTCCAGGGCGTGATTGCCAGCACCGAATCCCTGCAGCAGGTTGGCAAGGAAGCCGGCGTGGCACAATCTGAAGAGAAACCCGACAAGGAATAAAGGAGAGGCCCCATGGCGGAGAACGAACAGCAGGTGCAAGCTCAGCCGTCGCAGGCTGAGGAAACCCAGGAAGAACGGGGCCTTCTGGATCAGATTCTGGAAGAAGGCCGCCTGGCGCGTGATGAGAGTCAGAAGGCGTGGGCCAGGGACCTCGTGGGCGAGTTTGTCAAGCAGGTCATGGAAGGCGCCATGGTGGTTTCCAAAGACACCGAAGCCATGATCAACGCCCGCATCGCCCAGATTGACCGACTCCTTTCGGCGCAACTGAATGAAGTCATGCACGCCCCGGAATTTCAGAAACTCGAGGCTTCCTGGAGGGGACTCCAGTATCTCGTGCAGCAGAGCGAGACGGGCGAGGGCATGAAGATTCGGGTCATGAACGTCTCCAAGAAAGACCTCCTCAAGGACATGGAAAAGGCCACGGAGTTTGACCAATCCACCCTTTTCAAGAAGATTTACGAAGAGGAGTTCGGGACCTTTGGCGGAGCCGCCTACGGGGCCCTGATCGGCGATTACGAGTTCAGCAACCATCCTCAGGACGTAACGCTCCTGGAAAAGGTCTCTCAGGTGGCGGCCGCCGCCCACGCTCCCTTCATCTCCGCGGCAGCGCCACAGCTTTTCAACTGGGAGAGCTATACCGAACTCGGAGGTCCGCGGGACCTGGCCAAGATCTTTCAAGGCGCCGATTTTGCCAAATACCGCTCCTTCCGCGAATCGGAAGATTCCCGCTATGTGGCCCTCGCCTTGCCTCACATCCTGATGCGGCTCCCGTACGGCCAGGCCAATGTGCCGGTGGAAGCCTTCAACTTCGAGGAGGATGTGGAAGGCACCGAGCACAACAAGTACCTCTGGGGCAACGCCGCTTACGCCCTCGGCACGCGCCTCACCGAAGCCTTCGCGAAATACAGCTGGTGCGCCGCCATTCGCGGGGTCGAGGGCGGTGGTCTGGTGCAGGGCCTCCCGGTCCACACCTTCCGGACCGATGAGGGCGACGTGGCGCTCAAATGCCCCACCGAGATCGCGATCACGGACCGGCGGGAAAAGGAATTCGCCGACCTGGGCTTTGTTCCGCTGGTGCACTGCAAGGGCACGGATTATGCCGCCTTTTTCAGCACCCAGACGGCCAACAGGCCGAAGGTTTATGACACCGACGCCGCCAACGCCAATGCCAGGCTCTCTTCCCAGCTCCAGTACATTCTCGCGGTCTCGCGGTTTGCCCACTATCTCAAATCGATCATGAGAGACAAGATCGGGAGCTTCATGACCCGCAAGAATTGCGAGGATTTTCTGAACCGCTGGATCGCCAATTACGTGCTACTGGATGACGACGCTTCCCAGTCGGCCAAAGCCAGCCATCCGTTGCGGGAAGCCCGCATCGATGTCAGTGAAATCCCCGGCAAACCGGGAGCGTATCGCGCCGTTGCCTTTCTCAAGCCCCACTACCAGCTCGACGAGTTGACGATCTCGCTCAGACTGGTGGCCAACCTGCCGCCCCCGGCGAAGGGGTAGGTTAGTGGTCAGTGGTCAGTG
>CAZDKX010000115.1:0-7322 GCA_964505935.1 uncultured Syntrophobacteraceae bacterium | reverse complement strand
TGAGTGGTGAGTGGTGATCGCTGGTTCCCAAGCTCCAGCTTGGGGACCAGGGAACCAGAGAGATCGTCTCTTCGTGTGACTTCGCGGTCCTTCGTGTGACTTTGTGGAGGAAAAGGCGGTCAGGGAGTCGGAGCTGCCTGGGGACGGCCGCGCGAAAGTACCTTCAGCGTCATGATAAGCTAACAATTATATATATATAGTCCCGAAGGCATGAACCAAAACGAGCAAAACGTACGAGCCTCGATCCTGGACCGGCTCATCGATCTTGAACCGGGGGTTTCCCATGAACCCGTCCAGCAACGGACCTTCGACCTTCGCCAGATCAAAGGGGCCGTGGTGAGAGACCTGGAAAACCTGCTTAACACCAGGCGGCACATTCTTGCCCCGCCGGCCGCCTTAACCGAGGTGAACAGTTCCCTGCTGGTCTACGGTCTGGGCGACTTCACCTCTCAGAACCCGCGCAGCCCTTCGGTAAAGCAGCAGTTGCGCCAGGACATCGAGAAGACCGTTTCCCGGTTTGAACCGAGGTTGCGAAACGTTTCGGTTCAGTTTGAAGCGCCGACCCCCAATGAACGCAACCTGCGGTTTCGGATCACCGGCATGCTGGTGGTTGATCCGATCAGGGAACCGGTAACCTTCGATACCTTATTCGACATCAACCGAAGCCAGGTAACGATATCGAAATGAAACGGGCATGGACGACCAGGTTCTAAACTACTATGAACGCGAACTGACGTTTATCCGCCAGTTGGGCGCGGAATTCGCCAGAAAATACCCGAAGATCGCCGGCAGGCTGCTGCTTGAACCCGACAGGTGTGAGGACCCTCACACCGAGCGGCTCATCGAGGCTTTTGCCTTTCTCAGCGGGCGCATTCACAAGAGGATAGACGATCACTTCCCGGAGATCACCGAATCGCTCCTGAGCATCATCTACCCTCATTACGTCAGTCCCATACCCTCCATGACGGTGGTGAAATTCGAACCGGCCAAAAAAACCATAGCCCCGGCGGGGCATCGTCTCGAAAAGCACACGGCCCTCCATTCCAAACCGGTCGGCGGCCATCCCTGCCAGTTCACCACGACCTATCCGGTCACCCTCTGGCCCGTTGAAGTCGTTTCCGCAGAGCTCCAGGAAATCAAACGACCCGTCGACCACGCCCAGCAGGTCATCGTCATTCAGCTCAAGACCTTCAACAACCTGAGCCTGTCGCAACTTGGCTGGCAGTCCCTCCGGTTTTTTCTCAACGGCCCCCATCAGCATGTTTTCCATCTCTATGAACTCCTCCTCAACAATACCATCCGCGTTGAGTTCGAGTCGACGAGCCGGGACGGAGAAGCGAAGAGGCTTCTCCTGCCCCAGGGGGTGATCCAGCCGGTAGGATTCGCTTCCGAGGAAGGCCTGATCCCCTATCCTCGACGATCCTTTCCCGGTTATCTGCTTCTCTTGGAATACTTCTGTTTCCCGGAAAAGTTCCTCTTTTTCGACCTGAGCGGTTTTGAGCGCACCAGGGACTGGGATACCAGCGACACCCTCGAGATCTGCATCTACCTGAACCGGATTGCCAAAGCCAACCTCGTGATCACCCGGGATACGTTTTGTCTCAATGCCACGCCGGCGGCCAACCTGTTCCGGCGGATCGCCGAGCCCATCCGGGTGGAACAGCGCAAAACCGAATATCAGGTTATCCCGGACCTCAGACGCCAGACGGCGACGGAGGTCTTCAGCGTTGACCGGGTCACCTCCACAACGGCCTCGTCGCCCGGGCAGGTCGTCGACTTCAAACCCTTTTATTCCCTGCAACATCACCTGGACGAGGAGGATCGCAGCGGCCACAGGGTGTTCTGGCACGTGCAGCGACAACCGTCGGGCAGGAAGGAGGATGAAGGAACAGAAGTTTTTCTTTCCTTTACGGATTCCAACCTCCGACCCGACGACCCGATGGTGGAAACCTTGACCGTCTACACCACCTGCACCAATCGGGACATCCCGGCCCGTCTTCCCTTTGGAGATCCGGCGGGCGATTTTCATCCGGAAACGGCGGCCCCGGTCACTTCCGTAAGCAGCGTCATCAAGCCGACCCCCGCTCGCCGACCGACCCTTGGCGGGGCCCTCCAATGGCAGCTCATCTCACACCTCTCCCTCAATTACCTCTCCCTGGTGGGAGGGGGTGAAGACGCCCTGCGGGAAATCCTCAGACTTTATGACTTTGATGACTCGCCGGCCACCAGGCAGCAAATCAACGGGATCGTTGCGGTCCGCTCCGGTCACATCACCAAGAGAATCGGTCAGTCGTTCTGTCGCGGCATTGAGGTCACCATCGAGTTTGACGAGGACAAATACGTGGGAGCCGGCCTGTATCTCTTTGCCTGTGTATTGGAAAGATTTCTGGGGCAGTACGTATCGGTCAATTCCTTCTCCCAAATGGTCGCTAAGACCCTGCAAAAGAAAGAGGCATTGAAAAAGTGGCCTCCCCGGAGCGGCAATCGCATACTTCTATAAATGACCGCCTTTTTGAGGAGTTCTACCGTTTCTCCTTTTTTAGGGCCGTTCATTTGCTCGAGTCCATCCTTCCCGACCGCAAGGCCCTGGGGCAAACCCTGGCTCCCTCCGAAGAAGCAGTGCGGTTCTGTGTAAAGCCCGGGGCGGTTTTTCCCCCAAGCGACATTTCGGCTCTTCGACCGGCGGAAGAAGCCGGGCCGGTCACCATGGAAATCCCTTTCATGGGCTTGGTCGGTCCCTCGGGAGTCCTCCCCTACTGGATTAACGAACTCGCAATGGAACGGGTGAGGGAAAAGGATTTCAGCCTGACGGCTTTTTTCGATGTTTTTCATCACCGGCTCATTGCGCTATTTTACCTGGCTTGGAAGAAGCACCGCTTCCCGGAAAACTATCTGCCCGGAGCCAAGGACCGACTTTCCCGCTGTCTGCTGAGCCTGATGGGCCTCGGCACCGAGGGACTGGCGCCGCGACTCGGGTTGCCGTTGGAATCCCTGATCTTCTACAGCGGCCTCCTCTCGCGACCCGTTCCCAGCGCGGCTGCCATCGAGGCAACCGTCGAGTATTTTGCCGACACCCCCGTGCGCGTTGAACAGTTCATCGACCGGATGATTCCGATTAGCCCCGAGGACCAGACGCAGCTGGGCAGCGCCAACGGCAGCCTGGGAGTGGACGCCATGTGCGGCAGCCTGGCATGGGAAAGCCAGACCAAGTTCCGCGTGAATCTCGGGCCGATGGGGTACGAAGCATTCACCAGTTTCCTGCCCTCCGGGGAGATGCTGCAACCGATCTTTTCCCTGGTCCGCTACATGGTTGGGATCGAATACGAGTTCGAGATCGGGGTCATTCTTCTGCGGGAGGAGGTCCCGCCCTGCGCGCTGGGGGCCATGACGCCGACCTCCCCGCGCCTGGGCTGGTCCACCTGGGTGAAGACGCCGGAGGTGTTGCCCCGAGAGGACCCCAGGGTGATCTTTCAGGAACCCGAGGGGCGTTATGTTTGAGCACCAAACTGCGAGGAATCGTCCAAGAACAAGGAGTCTTATTTGACCACGAAGGCATTTCTTGGTGCTCTTCGTGTCCTTCGTGTCCTTCGTGTGGTCTGAAGAGAAAGCTGAAATGAGCACGCTTGTTTTTGGACCGTTCCTGAAGACCAATTCAGAGGAGTTTCGATCATGCCCAAGACCAACCTTAAGTCCTTGATCGGGAAACTGAACAGCACCTGCCGGAGCGCGCTGGAATCGGCGGCCGGTCTTTGTCTTTCACAGACGCACTACGAGGTGGACCTGGAGCATTTTCTCCTGAAGCTCCTGGAGGTGCCCGGCACCGATTTGCAGAAGATCCTCCGGCATTTTGAAATCAATGAAACACGCCTGACCACCGATCTCACTCGCGCCATGGACAGCTTCAAGACGGGCAACGCCAGGACCCCGGCGCTGTCTCCGCGCATCCCCCAGATGATCCAGGAGGCCTGGCTGGTGGCTTCCGTCGATTACCAAGCGCCCAGCGTCCGTTCCGGGCACATCATCCTGGGCCTCATGGGCAACGAGGAAATGGCACGCATGCTCACGGCCGGTTCGGAGACTTTCAAGAAGATCTCGGTGGAAACACTGACCCAGCATCTCGCCGACATTATCACGGGCTCGCGTGAAGACAAGGAGGTGCCGAGGGCCGCCGGCGCGGGCGAGGCGGCGGCCCCGAGCACGGCTCCCGCGGGAACTAAAGCTCTGGATCAATTCACCATCAATCTTACTGAGAAAGCCCGCAAGGGCGAGATCGACCCCGTCCTCGGCCGTGATTTCGAGGTCCGCCAGATGGTGGATATTTTGATTCGCCGCCGCCAGAACAATCCCATTCTGACCGGCGAGGCCGGGGTGGGCAAAACGGCGGTGGTGGAAGGCTTCGCGCTGAGAGTAGTGGAAGGCGACGTCCCCCCGCCCCTGCGCAACATTGCCATTCACACCCTCGATCTGGGGCTGCTGCAGGCCGGGGCGGGGATCAAAGGCGAATTCGAAAATCGCCTGAAATCCGTCATCAACGAAGTGAAGGCTTCTCCCATTCCGATCATCCTCTTCATCGACGAGGCGCACACCCTGATTGGCGCGGGCGGGGCCGCCGGGTCGGGCGATGCCGCCAATCTGCTGAAACCAGCCCTGGCCCGCGGCGAGTTGCGCACCATTGCCGCGACCACCTGGGCCGAGTACAAGAAGTATTTCGAAAAGGACGCCGCGCTGGCCCGGCGTTTCCAGGTGGTGAAAGTTGAAGAACCCGACGAACCCAATGCCCTCGTCATGATGCGCGCCCTCGCCCCCTTTCTCGAGAAGCATCATAAAGTGATGATTACCGATGAGGCTCTGCTTGACTCGGTGCGCCTCTCGCGGCGGTACCTCCCCGGCCGGCAGCTGCCCGATAAGTCGGTGAGCGTCCTCGACACGGCCTGCGCCCGCGTGGCCATCGGCCTCAACACCAGTCCGCCGGCCGTCGAGGAAGCCACCCGGCGGATCGCCCAGATCGACCGGGAGACGAAGATCCTCGAACGGGAGCAGCTCATGGGACGCGACCACGCCGAGCGCCTCAAGGACCTGGCGGCGGAGAAGGAAGCCACCCAAGCGCGTCTGGATAAGCTGACCGGCAGGTGGCAGCAGGAAATGGGAATCGCCACCCAGATCACGGAGGTCCGGCAGGAGATCCAGGAGCTTCATGCCAAGGAGCCTTCCGGCAATGGCGCCCTGGCTGAAAAGCAGGAACAGTTGAAAGGCCTTGAGAAGGAGCTGGCCGAAATCCAGGGGGATTCTCCCCTGGTCCAGATCGCCGTGGACGCCCAAACCATATCGGAAGTGATTTCCGGGTGGACCGGGATTCCCACGGGCCGCATGCTCGCCGATGAAATCAGCACCGTCTTACAGCTAAAGGACCTGCTCGCCAGGCGGATCATCGGCCAGGATCATGCCCTGGAAGCGGTCGCCCAGCGGATTCAGACCGCCCATGCGGGCATCGAGGACCCTTCCAAGCCCACCGGGGTCTTCCTGATGGTCGGACCGAGCGGCGTCGGCAAGACCGAGACCGCGCTGGCGCTTTCGGAACTGCTCTACGGCGGCGAAGAGAACGTCGTCACCATCAACATGTCGGAATACCAGGAAGCGCATACGGTTTCCGGCCTCAAGGGCTCGCCGCCCGGCTATGTCGGTTATGGCGAGGGCGGGGTGCTGACCGAAGCGGTCCGCAAGCGGCCCTATTCCGTGGTGCTGCTGGATGAGGTCGAAAAGGCCCACCCGGATGTGATGGAGCTCTTCTTCCAGGTCTTCGACAAGGGCACGCTGGAGGACGGCGAAGGACGGCGGATCGATTTCCGCAACACCCTCATCATCCTCACGTCCAATCTGGGCACCGATCTCATTATGAAGGTCTGCGCCGACGAGGAGACCATGCCCGCCGCGCCGGCGCTGAAGGAAATGCTGCGCCCCGAGCTGACGAAGCAATTCAAACCGGCCTTCCTGGGACGCCTCATGGTCGTACCCTATTATCCCATCACCGACAAGAACATGCGGCTGATCGTGAAGCTCAAGCTGGACCGGATCGCCAAGCGGATGCGGGAGAACCGCAATATTGCCTTCACCTACGAGGAGGGGCTGATCGAAGCCATCGGCAAGCGCTGCACCGAAGTCGACAGCGGGGCGCGGAATGTGGACCACATCCTCACCAACACCCTGCTGCCCGAGATGTCCAAGGAGCTGCTTTCAAGGATGGCACAGGGTGAGCAGATCAAAGAGCTGAGGGTGTCGCTGAAAGATGAGGGGTTTCACTTTGACATCACTTAGGAAATCCAGCATCTGTCCGAGGGAAGCATTATGTCCATAAATCCGACTGTCCTGGAAAGACTGCGGGTGGTCCTTACCCATTTTGAAGGGATAATTACCTGGATGTATATGGATACCAAAGCGCTGGTATCCACCGGGGTCGGTTTCTTGATGGAGTACGACGGAACCAAGCGTCCGGATGAACGTCCCAACGTAGGCCATAATTGGCCATGGAGTGGAGGCCAGGACTTCACTGAGGCGTGGTACGCGGTTAAAGCCAGGACTGACCTGATACACGGCGCAGGCCAGGCTTTTGAGAGTGTGACGTCTCTGAGGCTCACCGAGGCTTGGGTGAGACAGCATTTTGCCAATCTCGCTGAAAACAAGGTGCGAGAGTATAAAGGCTGGGACGAGATGAAGGACTTCGACACGTTTCCTCTGGACGCACAACTCGGAATTCTGGTGCTCTCCTGGGCTGCTCTGAAAAGAGAATGGAAATTCACCAAGGCAGTTGGACGGCGTGATTGGCGAACGGCTGCCCGGGAGTCACTGCTTCGTGAGTTTACGGCAGAGCGTAAGACAGCCTTGCGACGAATGTTTATTAATGCCGCCGTCGTTGATGACCATGTCAAGCTTGGTTCAAGCACTTACAGCCGATCAACCTTGTACTACCCGGTTGCTTTGACCTCTGTCAGTGAGGCCGCCATAAGATTCCGAATGGCTGTGGATGCAGAAAATTGGGAGCTTGCCTATCAGCGGCTGAATGGCCTGAGCATGACAGAAATGTTGATATCGATCAAGAACCTTGCCGCCAAAGATCGAGAACTCATGTGGGGGGTTCGCGGTCAATTGAAAGGACAATCCCTCGGTCTCTCGGAAAAATCCTGGCTGCGGATCGAATTCGCCTTTACCGTGGTGAGAGAGCGCCGGATTCCGCTCTATTCACTGACGCCAACCATAGAAACGGCCAGCCCGGCGTGGACAGATGAGCACTGGGGGATTCCACCCGATCAGGTAACGGAGGCGGTGCG
>CAZDKX010000114.1:0-13645 GCA_964505935.1 uncultured Syntrophobacteraceae bacterium | reverse complement strand
GGTCATGGCAGCTCTTTTCTCTACAAACAGGTGATCGATAAAGCGACATCGGGATCAAGGCTTTTCTTCTTCACCAATGCACATGTAATCCATATGATTCTCGAAGCCTATGAGGTTCTTCCCCTGGTATGCGATGGTCAGACGATCAAAAGCTGCCAGACTGAGCTGACGGTGACATTCAAAGATAGGCAGTACCCTATCAACATCGCATGGATGCCGAAACTGTACCAGCAAAAGAATGATGATCATCCGTTTATGGGAGACTATGCAATCTTTTTTATCGACACTGATGATGCCAGTGAACTGGATTTCTTCAGTATTTTCTTTAGAACCCTTGATATATTGTGCGGAGGACAAGATATTTACGCATGCGGATACCCCGGACCAGCAGGTATGAGTGTTAGAAAAGGCATTATTAGCAATCTGGATATTGCGACTATTATACAACATGATGTGATGATCAACCCAGGCGACTCCGGAGGTCCCACTATTCTGAATAGTGGACAGATTGTGGGAATTTCCGTGGGAGGTATCGATTACAGAAAATTTGTCGGTATCAACTATTCAATAGACATACGACATGTGCTGGAGGTTGTAAGGCATACATCCAATATGGAATGTATGGACATTCAGAAAATCTTCAAGCAGATCAGGGAAGATGTTGAGTTTAGCCAGACCACCAGATGGTAAGGGGTTCTGTCATGGAAAACACTCAAAGCGGCTTTGGAGAAATCGGTAAATATAGATTGAAAGGCTTTCTCGTCGACATCTCCACCAATGGGCAATGTGAGATATGGTTTCCATATTCACTGGAAATAATGTACTTGCTCTCTCCAGGTGTATTTCTGGCGGTGAAAAATATCCGGAGCCTGGATTCGGTGGAGAAGGCCAGGAAGCGTGAACATTATGCTATTCTCCAGGTACAGTCAAAATCGGTCACCCATTTTACCATAGAAGATATGCGCCGAATGCTCCAGCCAAGGAAAATGCTGGAGGACTTCGAGCATATTCAGCAGGACTGGAATCGCACACTCCAGGACCCAGAAAACGACAAGTTACGGATCATCGCCCAGGCAGAGATCACCGAAGGGACGCTTGTCTGTGAGAAAGGAGTCCCAACCCAATTCGGTGCGATCTCCGAACCAATTCTGGGGGAAGATGTATATCTTCTGACGCCAGCTATTGTTAATGCTTTCATCAATGCTCGGCTCTCCCAGCCAGGCAATGGGGGTGTCCAAATCGCTCGGCACAAGTTGTATTCCAAGGTTCCGATCTGTGTCGACTATGATGGAATGATCACGCGCCATTTCGGGATATTTGGATATACCGGAGCGGGAAAAAGCAATCTTGTCAGCACCCTCCTTGCCAGAATCGCTCATGAGGATGAGCGGCGAGTGAGAGAGCGTTCCGTGCCCGGGCTCAACCTCTTCATATTCGATGTCAACAACGAATACATCATGTTGCTCATGGACCAGCTTGTCAATCGCTCCGACGCTTATGTGGTGTGCCTCGACGAAGGAGTGATAACTGGAAATATGAGGAATTTCATGAAGGGGGATCTCCGCTATTGGGATGCCGCCGCCCGTGATCTCATAGCAGGCACGACAGCACCTCGCGAGATACAGAAGTCGGAGGAATATCAAATTTGCCCCTTGCTCGCGAAAAGGCTGCTCATCCAGGGGAAAATCCGAATGCTCAATCCTTATTATGGCGGCGATGAAACCTTCGATCAGCTCGTGGGTGAAATGGTCTCGTTTGTAGAGGAGCTGTCGGTGCCCGGGTTGGGAGACCAGCGAAAGCAGCAACTTCTGCAAATCGTTGTCGAAGAGGGCCAGAAATTGGAGGGATCGAAGCAGCCAATCATCAATCGCCTGATTGAATATGTTGATGCTCTCGTCACCGTTGGGGACCGCAAGCTGCAAGAACCCGTTGCCGTCGGGCTGGCAAAGGTCCTGGAGTTCATCAAGAATAGACTCGATGAGATCATTGAACGGAGTTCCTACGTCTATGGTATAGGAAGAAATGAACTGATGAAGATATGCCACGATGACCAAAGCTCCCTGGTCATTTTCCTTGCCAGTTCCGAGAACGAGCTCAGGCTTTTTTCGGGACTCTTCGTTCGGGACATTTATCAGCTCCGCAAGAATAGAGGTATCATTGAGCCCAACGTGCTCTTCTTTTTTGACGAGGCGGATCTTTTCATGCCAGGAATTACGACCATTGACCGCGCGGATAAGGAAGAGCGCAGGCTGTTGAACGTTTCGGCAAAGGCCTGCGAAACCCTCGCGCGGAGAGGACGAAAATATGGGCTGGGGCTTGGTTTTGCTACCCAGCGGACGACCCATCTGAACACCAGTATTATGGGACAGATTGGCACCTATTTTGTTGGCCGACTTCCACGCCAGGTTGACCGGGACGCGATTGTTAACTCCTTTGGAAGCGTGGAGAGCTCGGTATTCACGCAGACCGCCATGTTCGGTTCTGGAAGTTGGCTCGTTATGAGCCACACCGCTCTTGCTCGCAGGGTCCCGGTTGCCATTCAGGCGGAGAATGGAAATGAGCGCATTCTGGCCTTCCTTCAGAGGGTAATCGAGAAGACCAAGGAAACGGTGCTCATCGAGGGGAAAAAAGTCAAAGGTAAGGAAGAATCTTCAGTCGACAAGGTTAATGAACAGGACGTAGAGGCGTACTTTCCTGTGGAGGCTCAGCCGTGCTCGGATGAAGTTGTGCCGGAGCAGCCGGGTCCCACCCCGAAGACAGAAGCAGCGACTGGTTCATCAAAGGAAGGCTCATCCAATGAAAGCGATGTTGAGGCTGAGTCGCCGGGACCGTCACAGCCTTCCGATGCCGGGGATGAGCCCGCAAATGGAGAAGATAATCAGGGTGAAAATGGTGGTCGGGAGGAGGAAGAACAAGACCCCGGTCAACGAAAACGGCGCAAGGAATATTTGGATTATCTCGAACACCTGATTTCCACAGGTGAATATACTCGGGACGATCTTGTTGAGATGGTGAAAGAACGATACCCCAGTGTTAAAGAATCGACTATTCGGCAAAGAATTACCGATAGCCAGAACCCGAAGTTTACCGCCTTTTTCCCCAAAGTGACGGAGAAGACCGCTGACGGCAGGTACGTGTTCAAGGAAGAATCGTTGGCTGACAAGGCTGACCATACCTGGATCAAGAGGTGAACTCATGCACATTCCAAACGCCACACCCTTGTACACTCCTGATTTTGACATTGCCCTGGTAGACGATGCAGCCAGTATGTTCAACGAGGGCAGGAAGCAATCGAACCTCCTGTCACTTGTCTCGGGAGAGTACGCAAAGCTTGAGGGTGTCTACCTCATCGAACAGAAGATGTACCGGATGATGACCAGTCTTCCCCTCGATTGCCCGGATGACGAGGGGACTCCTCTTGACGATTTGCGCAACGGCACCGATCCTTTGGCGCGGCATCCGCTGGCAGGGGAAGATGTGGAGCAGGTTCGTCGAGAGCCGGCACCCGGGCCACGGGAATACGAAGGAAGGGATCGTCCGAATATCCCCGAGCATGACGTGTCGCGTGTCAATTCGCGAAGCGGCCCAAGAGGGGTAATATGCCTTGCCGGGGTGTACGTGAGGGAGGCGGTTGCTTTCGCGGCCCAGGCTGGGATTTGCGACGAGCGCATCAAGACCGGCCCCGGAATTTTTCTGTGCCCACCCGTCATCAGCAGCATGGCGCGCTCCATGCCATATGCGGCATCGCCCGAGGATTGCTTTCCTGGAGGGTCTGCGGGATTCGAGGCTTTCCTGCAGCTCACCTTTTGGCATGAACTGGGTCACCACCTCTTTCCCTTTTTTGGCGTTGGGTTTGAAGGATTTGCCGAGGCTTTTGCAAACTTGACCGCTTACGAGGTTTCCGGGGCCCGTCCCAACGGCAACGGCTACCGGCGGTGGCTGCATGTTAAAACCTCACGGCTGCAGCCAGCCCTATACTCGGGTTACCGTGTGCTCTTGGCCAACCAGCGTGGATTGGACAAGTTTGACTCGCCCGATCACCGCATCCAAGCCATCGAGGAGTGGAAAAAAGCCAACAGGTTGCCTAACTCGGGCTGTGAGTTGCAGTTGCGCTCGTCGCAAGACGAACCTGCGCTTCGGGCCTACGCTTGGCTGATGATCGAGCCTGCAGGCAGCATCTCGGGTTCGTTAACGAAGGCCCCGATCAAGAGCCCCCAGACGGTCCAGACTAATGCCATTGAGGGGCGGCTGTTCAAACACGCATATGAAAGAATCAGAAAGGACTATGGCTTGAACGGGACATACAGCGACGCACACGTCTTTGTTCAGGTCCTTCTGAACGCCCTTGGGCAGACGCCAATCCTCAACCCATTGGCAGCACCATACACCAATCACGAGGTCTTCGAGGCAGCCGTTCGTGCCCTTGGGAGCAATATGAGAAAATGGAGTTTGTTTCTGGCAAATGAGCCTGAGCTACAAAAAATCCTCATGGGCTACGACCCCGCAAAGGTGGTTGCAGGTCGTGTTTCTCCCGTCTCACTCATGCCGTTTCTCCCCGGGCAAACCGCTCAGAATGATTCTTATGCGATCATTGCTTGGGCTCATTTGCTGGTTCAAGTGCCGGACTATTACCAGACGGTCATTGTGCCCGTCGCACGGATGTTTCAGCAGTTGAATCCGTCCCTGCTCATGCCGGAGCTGCTGCTGTGCATGGTGGGCTTTTTCGGAAATGATCCTTTTCCCTTCAGTGGAAATCAGCTGCTGGCAGGCGGATTGCCGCAGCCTGTTCAACAGAATAAATGGTACGGCCAGTGGAATTACACAAATGCCGCCGGAAAAGCCGTTAGTAGAAACATCGTACGCAAGAAATGGAAGTTCCCAGGCATGCGATACGCCTTGGGTTCTGAGTTCATGAGGAACCTCAGGTGGAATGGATTCAAAGTAGACAGGCACATAAAGAGGCTCCTCTCGAGGTGGATACCGGTGGCTGACCCAGTTGTCCAGAACCAAGCCAACCGATTGGCCACCGTCTTCGGGGCTCATCCCCCTGCCGACCTGAAGGATTATTTCTATTACTCCCTGCTTGGCATGGCAATCTCACCCTGCGGTGCCTGGTACAGCCATGTCGACAATCTCATTTGGGCACTTGGCGTCTATGTGGAGAAGAAGGGGCAGGAGAGCAGTACTGTGTATGTGCAGTAATCCGCGGCGGCGTTTCGGTGGATGCGTCGATGATCGGTGGTGAAGCGTTTCAAAGGTGGGGCCAATTAACCGGCATCGCCGAAATGCTTGAGTTGAAGCCGGAATTCCCTGGCCAGCTCATTCCTGAGAGAGGCCGGCTCAAGCACACGCATGTCGGGTATCCAGTGTTTCAGCCAGTGTTTGACCCCTTCCAGGCCTGTGGTCTTTAACCGAAGCTCAAGGCTGCCCTCGCCAAAAACCTCATCGGGAACCACCTCCTTTTCTTCGGACCTGTGCCATTTCCGCCGCTCAAGGTATGGCCGGATCCGGGGGCTAAACCGAACCACAACCGTCCACTCCTTCCCGCCCTGGAAAGGACCGAAACCACGGTCCAAATCCAGCTCTCTTTCAAGCTTCTGCAGTTTCGATCTGGGCTCACGCAATTCATTCAGCACTTCGATATCGTGGATCTGATCAACGGAAAAGACCCGCATTGCTCTCCGCTTGTGACAAAAGGCCCGCAAATACCAAAAGCCTTCCGAAGAGCAGAACAGGTAGTCGGGTTCCACCTTGCGCCTTGTTCGGGTCCCGTCTTCGAGTTTGCGGTACTTGATCTTGAGCACTCTCTCTTTTACGCAGGCATGCGCCAGGATCATGAGGTTTTTCTGGAGGGCCTCGTTCGAATCGTCGCGAAAACTGTTGAATATGAAGGCGTCTATCGGGAGGCTTGCGTCAGGAGGCCTCACCGCGTCAAGGACCTTTTTCTCAAACCTTTCAAAGACAGTTCCAAAGGCCGGGCCAAGGGCCGCCGACATCCCTTTGGCGATCGCCAGAGCAAGCTGCTCCTCGACGTCCAGCCGCCCCTTCTTCAATTGGTACCCCTTCGCAAACCCGTACTTCGTCGGATGGCCCTTCTCCTGGAATTCCGTAACCGGAAAATGCGCAAAGGATAAATCGTCCATATCCCGCAAAATGGTCTTTGGGTCGACGCGGAGTCTGGTTGCGAGAGAGGAGGCTGTATAGGCTCCGCCGGCGTCGAACAGGTTCAGGATAGCCAGCAGGCGGTCGAATTTGATTCCCCTTCTCTGGACCGTGCCTTCTTTAAACTGTGAACTCTTGGCAACCTTAAGAAGAATGTCCGCCGGAGCAGCTCCCCAATTGGCTGGTGAGTTCACCGCAATGGCAATGGCGAGCTGCTGCTCGATGGGCAACCGGCTATTCATTTTATGCTTGTCAAGGCTGTACGTCACATTCCCTGGATCAGGGCCGGCTGATTTGAGAACTGGAAAATTCAGAGACGATGATAAGCTTTCCAGGCAATCCTCGATGAGCTTCTCACCAACACCGAGTCCGACGGCGAGCTTGCCGACAGTGCAACCGCCTTCCCTGTTGAGCTTCCGCAGAACTGCCAGGAGCCTTTCAAATTCCACCCCGCTACCGTCTTCGACCGTGCCATCCTCTTTGTGAGTCACCATCGTTTCTCCTTTCTGAACCGACAATTCACCAAAACAATATACCAGCTCTCCTTCCGGAGAAAAATTCCTTTGCGCCCCTCCCAAAAAACGGAGTCCGGACACACCGGTGCCGGACGCTATCCTAAGATGCCTCCAGTTTGGCAACAGGAATGACAACGGTGGTCGTCCTGAGCAGGTTCCAGCAGGTCCTGTGAGGGGCCAGACCGGCTTCAAGAAAGCGAACCCCAAACGACAGGAGGTATGGCATGCGGTACAAGGTCAACGAGGTAGCATACTTTTTCAGCAAAGAAGAACCACCGGATCTTTGGCCTCTCTCGAACATGGCGACCGAGATGAAGATCAGATGGAAAGGGACCCTGTTCAACTCCAGCGAACAGCTTTATCAGGCAAGCAAATATCATCCGGACACGGTATGCAAGCCGGCGAGCGCCAATGACCATGTCGAGCCTCGCGTCCAAAAGCGAATCATCGAAGCCAACACCCCCCAACGTGCCAAGATGACCCAAAAGTGTGCCGTCAAGGCTGGCCTGGTCCGCCCCGACTGGGAAGAGATCATGATCGATTGCATGCGCTGGGTCTTGGAATTGAAACTCAGGTACAACCGGCAAACCTTTGGCAGGGTGCTCAAGTCAACGGGCAACAGGATGATTGTCGAAAAATCGAGGAAAGATAAGTTCTGGGGCTGCATTCAAGATGGAAACGTCTTCGATGGGCACAATCATCTGGGGCGGCTCCTGGTGGAGGTGAGAAACAACTATAGCCGGATCGTGGACGAGGGGAAATTGACCCATCCCGAAGGGTTCTTAATGCTGCCATAATTTTTCCAGTCCGGAAGCTGATCGTCCGAAGGTCACGCCCTTGTCACGGCTGAGCCCGTACAATTCAAGCTGTGGCAAGGGTTCTTCTTGAACTCTTGGCTCTTTGAAAACCTGAAGGAGTGAAAATGGCAAGGCGGAAAACTGTCGCGATGCAGTCTGATGAAGCTTTCAGATACTACGAGGAATTAGGGTCTACCTTGTTCGAGCAAGACAAATTCGATGAGGCCATACCTGCTTATCGGAAGGCTTGCAAGCTGAGACCTGATGCGGCTTCTCCCCATTTGGGCCTGGGGTTTTGCCTTCTCAAAACAGGAAATGCACAGGAGGCGGTCACCGCTTTCGAAAGAGCAACCGAGCTAGGTCCTTTCGATGGATTGTCACACTACATGCTTGGGGTCAGTTTGGCCAAAGTTGGCCGATACCATGAGGCCGTTGAAGCATACCGGAAAGCAGCGGAGGTAGCTTCCGATGAACCTGCCCAAATCGAAAACAATGCGGTCGCCTATTCCGCCATGGGATACTCTTTGAAAAAGGCAGGCAGGTATGAAGAAGCCATCAACGCCTACCGGTCAGCCATGTCCCTCGACAGCGACTATGGTGACCATGCTTCCACCCACTACATTGTTGGAAGCTGCCTGTCAGAATTGGGCAAATACGAGGAAACTGTCGAATCCTATGCAAAGGCTATCGAGTTGGATCCGGCTCATTGTGCCGCCCATTACTATATGGGAGTTGCCCTGGACGAACAGGGAAAATACGACGAGGCCGTCATATTCTACCAAAGAGCGTTCCAACTGACGGACGATGTATACAAATACGCTCCTGTGGGATGCTTCTACGTGATGTTCGAAAGAGGAAATCGACTGGCAGGAGAAGGAAAATTCGATAAAGCTGTTGTGGCCTACCAGATCGCCATCCAGCTGAAATCAAACTATGCCGATGCCTACAACAACCTGGGAATTGTTCTGGAAATGCAAGGCAACCTTGATGAGGCCATCTCTGCCTATAGGAAAGTCATTGAGCTGAGCGCCGATGATGCAGACCCTTACAACAATCTGGCCGGTTGCCTGGCTGCGCAGGGGAGATACACCGAGGCGGTGGTGGAGGTTGAGAAGGCCCTTCGATTAAGACCTGACGATGCTCGGGCTTATGATAACCTGGGAGTCTTCCTGACCAGACAAGGCAAACACGAAGAGGCTGTCAGTGCCTTTCGGAAAGCTACCGATATGGATCCCGATCTGGCGACCGCCTATGGCAACCTGGGGACTTGTTTATATGAGCAAGGCAATTATGAGGATGCCGCACGGGCCTTTGAGGACGCTGTCGATGTGGCCCCCGATCATGCTCTTTATCACTACAAACTGGGGGTCTGCCTGGCTCGGACAGGCAATCATGACGAGGCCCTCGCCGTGTACAGACAGGCTGTTGAGATGGGCCCCGATTGGGCTTCCGAGTTTTTTCCCCTAATCTGTGCCCCCAGCCAATTGTGACAAGAGAGCCTCTTGCAAAAGTCCCTCAGGGCGTCATTCCGGCAGGGCTTTTGGGCCGGAATCCAGGCTTTAAGGTCCCCCTGGACCCCGGCTAGAAGCATGCCAGGGTGACGGAATTTGAGACTCGTGCAAGAGGCTCAACGATTACGGGAATTTTTAAATGGAGGTGCTGTATGGCAGCATGCGGCGAATTGCGGGGTTATCTCCCATGGTGGGTGATGTTTCCATGGATCCTTGTTCGCTTGCTCAGCACGTAACCTAGAGGAGAAGAAAATGACCTGGTTTTCACTTGATCCACAACATTTTGCTCAGGATTACGCGACATTTGCTGGTCTCACCTCGGCATTCGTAGCCGAATACGAGTACCAGACACGACGTGAGAATGAATGGCTCAGGCTTGAAAATGAACGCCTCAGACTTGAAAACGAGCGCCTTGCATCTGAACGTGCCCGGTAAGGTAACCGCACAGACTATGAGGATCAGCTGGTAATCGGGGATTGCCTCGGAAGACAGGGAAAGTACCCCGATGCCATCCCTGCGTGCAAGAAGACCATCGAGTTAAATTCTTGTTTCGCTGATGCCTATGAAAGCATGGAGGTCTCGTTTTACAACATGTCGGTATGCTTTGAGAAACAGGGCAGGCACGCGCAGGCTGAAGCAGCCTGCGCGAAAGCCAATGCACTTCGTGGATCTTTCGTCGTGATTGATTCAAGTTGGTTCGAATTAGACCGTTAGAGTCAACCGGTCCCATGAGTTCTTCCCTGACGTTTGAGAGCGCTCGACCGTTGAGAATGTCACAGGGCTGTCACGGCATGGTTCGCGCAATCATTCACCAAGGAGGAAGGCGACATGAGAGACGCCAGGCTGGACGCGTCCCGGCTTCATGCTTTGTTTGTTTATGGCACTTTGCGCCAAGGTTTTTCCAACCACTACCTCCTGGAAGGAGCAGTTTTCCAGGGTTTTGCGAGGACGACGAAGAGATATTCTCTGTTTGCGGAAAGAATCCCTTACGTCTCCAAAGCCGCGGCCGTCTTGAGAATCTTCGGGGAAGTATTTCTTGTGGACGGGAAGACCCTTGGCCTGGTGGACCGGCTCGAAGGGCATCCGGATTAGTACCGGAGGGAACAGGTCCAGGTCGCGCTGGAAGATGGATCGAGCGTTCTGGCATGGCTTTATTTCAACGAATCCCCGAGAGGAAGACTCATTGAATCCGGAGATTATGCCGATAGGGAAACCGGCAACGAAAGGAGGACGTGATGTGTGAGCTTCTTGGATTATCATTCAAGACCGAGGACATTCCCACGATTTCATTCCGGGCATTCAGGGGCCGAGCGGAGGGAGATTCGCCTTCAAGCCGCAACCGCGACGGGTGGGGAATCGCATGGTATCCCGATGGCAAGGCTGCGTCGGTCATCAAGGAGGATGTTCCGGCAAACAGAAGCTCTCTTGCATCCTTCCTCGGTCAGTACGAGAGGCTTCGCTCCCGCACTTTCATAGCCCATGTACGCAGGGCGAGCCGGGGAGGAGTTGCCTATCGAAACACCCATCCTTTCTGCCGGGAACTGAACGGACGTGAGTGCACGTTTGCTCACAACGGCACCCTGCGAGGGGCCGAGGCGGTCGACACAGGCAGCTTCCGTCCGGTTGGAGAAACGGACTCGGAGCGTCTCTTCTGCCATATCCTTCATCTGATTGGAAGTTATGGGGGTATCGCGGTGGAAACCTGCTCCCGTTTGTGGGATGCCCTCCTCAGCCTGAATCAGCTTTCTTCGAACGGAACGCCATCCAAAATCAACCTGCTGCTCTCCGACGGCGATACGCTCGTTGCCTATCGAGACAGGTTCGCCAAAGGGACCCTCTACCGGCTTGAGCGTCCTGAGCACTGCTCCGGACAGGTGACGATCCTTGAAGACGGAGACTACCGGATCGAGCTTGGCGTCCATAAAGCGGGGAACCAGCGAGCGGTTATCATCGCCACCAAGAGGCTAACGAACGAACAGGGCTGGGCAGTATTTGAGCCTGGCCAGTTGTGCGCATTCCAGAGAGGGAAACTGATTTTTTCAAGCGCCCCAGCCCTTGAGCATTGCGGAATTGAGGTCTACGATTCATCTGCGTGGCTGGATCAACGGCCTGGGGCCCCCTACGTTGTGGGAATGCCTTTAGCCCTGAGACGTGCACTTGGGGTTGAACTCGGCGGTACGGTCATTGTCTGGAATGGCAAAAATAGAATCAGCGCCACGGTCCATAGGACCGACAAAAGGTTGCTCGCCGGCGGCTCGTGTTGTGCTGTGTCACCCGACAGACACATCTGCCTGCCTTCAAGGATGCGCCAGAGACTTGGTCTGACGAGAACAGGTCTTCGCCGCAGTACTCCGGCCTTCACCAGGATCTATACGCCGGTGTCCATTTAGCCCGGGGAACCTTCCTGATTTGACTCCCGCCCAAAGGAGATCAGCATGCTCGATTCGGCTGAGCGAGTCACGCAGGAACGAAGTGGCAAACCTGCTGCGAGACGTCGCAGATCGCAAACTGATGTCCGGTTTGTGGATCGATCCTGTCCAGGGTGGGTCTCGAAATGCGGCGCCGGCAGTGGTTACCTGACCATCTTCGAGGGACGGCCTCAGCAAGCCCGATATCTTGCGTCAGAGTCCCGAAACTTCATCCAGCAAGAGTACCTCGTGGTGCGCCAGACTCGCCTTTAGGCTCACCGTCCCCTCGCCTTGCGGGAGGATCACCGTCGCCAGTCCCTTTGCCGCATCCCAGGCGAATTCCTTTACCGCCGCGCCGTTCACCAGAACCGACGCGGGTTTCGAAGCCGCGCCGAAGGAGACCTCGCCCACCGCGCCGTGGTAAACCTTCACCGAATTCCCCGATACTTCGCAGGTGATCGGCGCGGCGGCCCGCAAGAGGGTTTTCCCGTCGCGGGAAAGCTGTGTACAGCGGGCGGCGAAGACCTTGTCGCCGATCCAGCTGATCGCCACCGCATCGGTGGTGAGTCCCCCCGCAGAGTACACGACGCGGGGCTTCGTGCTGAAGGCAAAGTCCACGCCGCCCGCCTTTCCGGACATGCAGCCGTCGCCCGGAACGCAGGTCACCTCAGGAGGCTCGCCTCCAGTCGTGGTAAGCAGGTTCGCGGCAACCAGCGGCGTCCCATCCGTTTTCACGGTAACCGTGAGCATCCCTTCCTTCTCCAACGCCGGCTCCCGCTGGAGGGTATGGAGGTAGTGCGGCGTTGCCACCGCCTTCACCTGGACCTTCGCCGGAGCGAGGTGCATGATATTCAGGGTCACCCCTTCCCTGGTGATGGTCGAGCATTTCCCGTCGGCGGCAAGGTCGGCGAGACGGGCAGTCTGGTAAAGCAGGGTCATTTCGGCGGCATGCGCCTCGGGGTAAACCGTATCGAGCATGAGGATCATCCGGGGCTTGATGAACAGCACGTTGCGCTCCAGCCCCTTGACCACGCCCCAGTAGAGTCTGCCGATGTCTCCCGTGGCGAACGCCGCGAAGTCGCCTTCGAGATAGTGGGTCACCTGGGCGTAATCGTCGAATCCTTCGGCAAAGACGAGGGGATCGCCGACCCGCTGGCTCTGGTGGTTGCCGTTGATGAGGATGGTGGAATGCGCCACCGGTTGGATGTACCACGGCTGGTAGAGCGGATCCTCATAGTAGGTGGAACCGCGGCGCTCCTCGATAAAGGTGACTCCCCGATCCGCGAACCAGAACGAACCCTGGTCAAGGTGCTGGTGGTTGTAGAAGGGGCCGGAGCGCATGGTGAACACCATGTCGTCCTTTTCCCAGCCGCTCTTGAAGACCGTGGTTCCCACCTCGCGGAAGAGTTTCGAGGGACTTTCAGAGAACGGGTCTTGCCGTGGGACCTCCTTCGTTTCGTAAAGGACATCGAAGAGCGTTTCCCGATCTTTCATGAAATGGTAGTACCAGCCGAGCAGCGGGTCTTGATATTTGGCGACCAGCCATGCCCAATTGGATGCGGGGCCGATGTTGCCGGAATCGCCGAAATGGAAATACTGCTTGTTCTTGATGACACCGCTCCAAAGGTATTCTTTCCAGGTGCTTTTCAAGGGATTCGAGAAATCAATACTGAAAACGGTTTTGAGCGCGGGCAGGCTGCGCTGGAGGTTTTCGAAGCTGTAATGATTGTAGCCGTAGCCCTCGCCCCACGCCTCGCCGTAATTGGCGACCCGCTCGCAGAAGGCGAAGAGCTTCATGGCCGTTCCCGTGAAATAGGGTTCCAGGTTCTCCGCCTCGGGGCCGTCCTCGAACACCGCCGCCTGGATGAGAAGCGATCCGCCGGCGATCATGGCCAGCCAGTTCGAACTGTTGGAAGTGATGTTGTTATCGTGAACATGGGACTTGAAGGCGTCCTTCACCAGATTGTCCAGCAGGGCTTTCCGAACCTTGGCCCGTTCGCTCTCGCTCATCAGATCGTATATCAGGTCGTAGCCAATCGCCAGACGGTGCGCCCAGGCCCCGGAGCGGTGATCGGCCCAGCGCCCCCGCTTGATCTGCCAGGGGTGGGTCCAGGTGGGATAATCGGAAATTCTGAGCAAGACCGCCTTGGCGTATGCTCCGGCTTCCTGGTCACCCGCGAGCGACCACGCCAGGGCGTTGGCGAGCACGGCGTCTCCGGAATTGAGAACTTTCGCCCCCGCTTCGGACCATG
>CAZDKX010000113.1:0-13800 GCA_964505935.1 uncultured Syntrophobacteraceae bacterium | reverse complement strand
CAGTCGATCCGCATCGTTCATCCTTCGGAAGAGAGCTTCCTTGCCTTTGGACAGAAGGCCCTCCATGCCGTCGAAGTGCTCGCTCCGTTCCGGATGGAGTGGGACCTGGTGCGCAAGGACGGCACCATTTTCCCCATGGAGGGCACGTACTCCGCGATCCGTGATCCTGATGGCTCGCCGACGGCCTACGTTGCCATCATCCGGGACATCACCACCCGCAAAAGAACCGAGGAAGAGCTCAAGAACTACCGCGATCACCTCGAGAAGATGGTCCGGGAGCGGACTCTTCAGCTCGAAGCCGCCCAGAAGGCCCTCGTCCAGAAGGAGAAGCTCAAGACCCTGGGCGCCATCGCCGCCGAGGTGGCCCACGAAATCCGCAATCCGCTCATGTCCCTGGGCGGCTTTGCCATACGCCTGCAAAAGAAGTTTCCAGACCTGCCCGAAGTGGAGATCATCCTGAAGGAGTGCAGACGCCTCGAGAAAATCCTCGACCGCATCAAAGACTACCTCAGGCCGGTGGAAATGCGTCCCCGGGAATGCCCCGTCAACACCGTCGTGGCCGAGTGCCTGGGGCTGCTCGCCGCCGACCTCGAACGGGAACAGGTGGTCTGGCAACTGGAACTGGCGCCCGATCTGCCTGCCGCCTACGTGGACGGCGATATCCTCGCCGAGGTTTGCATTCATGTGATCACCCACATCGCCAAGATCATGGATAAACAGGGGGTCCTCACGGTGAGGACCTATGAAGGCGAATTGACCGTTCAGGTCGACTTCCGCATCCCGGTCACGCTGGGCAAACTCATCAAGGACCCCGAACAACTCCTGCTGCCTTTTGAAGAGGGAGCGCAGCCCGGCGGGCTGCCGTTGAGCTACCGGCTGCTGAAGGGCATGGGCGGGCTGCTCTCCTTCTTCCAGGAAGACCACGCCATGCTCTTCACCGTCTCCCTGCCCCGCGCTCCCATAGCGGGGGCAGCAACGGAGGTAAGTCCCGAATAGCGGAGGCCAAGCCTGTTTGAAATGAGGACCTCACACAGAACCAATTCCCCCCTCGCCCAATTCAACCATATTGCCCTCGAAAGGGAATCGGATCGCGCCAGCAGCCTTCTGGTTCGAGGGTAGCCAAGGTATTCCGGAAGGCATCCGCACACTTTTTCTGAAAAATGTCCGCCTTTGTGATATGGAGGGCTTGAAACAACGGGCTGACTTCTATAGTAAGGAACGGTTTTGAATGCTTGGTAGCTGCAGGTTGCTTCCGGGCTTTTTCTATTTCAGAATATTATAAGGGGTCCTCTGATGAGCATTTCCTTCATGCCGGTCCAGGCCACCAGAGAAGAACTGGCGACCCTTCAGCTGCAGGGGCTGAAATGGACGGTCGGGCATGTCTACCAAAACTCTCCCTTCTACCGGGAACGGTTCAAGCAGTCCGGATTTCAGCCGGAACAGCTGCGCTCGCTGGATGATCTGCGCCGCCTGCCCTGCCTTTCGGCACAGGACCTCCAGGAAGACTATCCCTTCCCTTTGAGGTCGGTGCCCTTTGAGCGCATCTGCCGCATTCACGCCTCCTCGGGAACCACCGGCAAACGGAAGGTCCTCTCCTATACCCAGAAGGACATCGACGACTGGGCGGATATGTTCGCCCGCTGCTACGAAATGGCCGGCCTCTCCCTCACCGATCGCGTTCAGATCGCGGTGGGCTACGGCCTGTGGACCGCGGGCGTCGGCTTTCAGCTGGGCTGTGAGCGCTTCGGGGCGATGGCGATCCCGGTCGGCCCGGCCAATACCGAAATCCACTGCCAGATGCTGGTGGATATGCAGAGCACCGTTTTCTGCTCGACGGCCTCCATGGCGCTGCTCATCGCCGAAGAAATCGAGCGGCGCGGCATCCAGAAGCAGGTGGCATTGAAAAAGATCATTTTCGGGGCGGAACGCCACAGCCGGAGGATGCGGCAGCGGGTTCAGGAGATCACGGGAGCGAGCGAGCTTTTTGATATTCCCGGGTTGACCGAACTCTACGGTCCGGGGTCCGGGTTGGAATGCAGCGCTCACCAGGGTATTCACTATTGGGCTGACTACTACATTCTGGAAATCCTCGATCCCGAAACCCTCGAACCGGTGCCGCCGGGTGAAATGGGCGAAATGGTGGTGACGACGCTGCGCAAAGAAGCTGCCCCGCTCATCCGCTACCGCACCCGGGACTTGACGCGCCTCATCCCTGAGCCCTGCCCCTGCGGCAATTGCCTGCCCCGGCACGATCATCTCCTCGGCCGCTCCGATGACATGTTCATCTTTCGGGCCGTCAACATTTATCCCGGCCAGATCGACCACGTCCTCTCGCAGGTCCCCCAGGCGGGCAGCGAATATCAGGTCCATCTCTATCACCGGGAAGACGGGCGCGATGTCATGCTGTTGAAGGTGGAACGGAAAGGCGGTGGTTCCCCAGATGACGATCGCCGCCTCGCCGACCTCATCGCCAGCGAGATTCGCAGCAAGATTCTGGTCCGCCCTCAGATCGAACTGGTCGACTACGGCACCCTGCCCCGCACCGAACGGAAGAGCAAACGGGTGTTCGATCAGAGGTTATAGGTGAGGGGTGAGGGGTGAGGGGTGATGGGTGAGGGGTGGTTGCGGGTTGAGTGGTTGTCAGCGGATGAAAGGCGATATGGCAGCGTAAGGCCTTGGGGGTGATTTCTTCGTGTGACTTCGTGGATGAAGTTTTTTTGGCATGAGGGCAGGTCGTCCGCGGCCAGTCCCTGAATGCCGGCAGCAACGTGCTATGAGCCAGAAACCAACAGCCAATTTGGGAGGAGAAGCCATGAGTTTGAGGAGATTTGGGATTGCCGCACTCTCTTGTCTGGTCTTGTCGGTTTTGTTTCTTGCCATCATGGGCGCGGTCCCCGCGCGTGCGGAGGAACCGATCAAGATTGGGGCTTTTTTTGCGCTCTCGGGACCGGCGGCTTCCATCGGGACGCCCACCAAGCTGGTCGCCCAGATGGTGGTGGATAAGATCAACAAGGAAGGGGGCATCAATAAGCGGCCGTTGGCAATGGCCACCGGAGACACGGAAAGCGACCCGACCAAGGCGCTCATGGAAGCGAAACGGTTGGTGGAAAAGGATAAGGTTGTCGCCCTCATCGGCCCCACCCGCACGGATGAAGGCCTGGCGGCGAAACCCTATCTCGAGGATACCGCGCATCTTCCCATTATCATGACCATCGGCGGTGACCCGGTGATCTCGGGCGGCAAATTCGGACCGTTCCGCTGGACCTTCAAGACCCCGCAGCGCACTTCCGTCGCCGTGAAGAAGGTCTACGGCTATCTCAAAGAACAGAAGCAGGCCAGGATCGCGCTGCTCACCGCCACCGACGGCTTCGGCAAGGACGGCCTCAACGCCCTGGAACAGCTTGCCCCCGAATTTGGGATGCAGATCGCCATCAAGGAAGCCTTTGCGGTGACCGACACGGATATGACGCCTCAGCTTTTGAAGATCCGGGAAAGCGGCGCCCAGGCCCTGATCTGCTGGACCATCGGCCCGGCCGGCGCCCGCGTCGCCAAGAACGTCAGGCAACTGGGGTTGCAAATACCGCTCTACCAATGCCACGGCCAGCCCGACCCGAAGTATGTCGAACTTGCCGGGGAGGCGGCGGAGGGCAGCATCATGCCCTCGACCAAGCTCATGGTGGTCGATCAGCTGCCCGACACCGATCCGCAAAAGGCCGTGATCAAGGAATTCGTGACGCTTTATAAGGACGTCTATCACTACGATCAGCAGTATCCCATCAATACTCACTCGGGGTATGCCTGGGATGCCATTTATCTCCTGGCCAACGCCATGCGCCAGGTGGGCCATGAACCGGAAGCCCTGCGCGGCGCCATCGAGCAGACGAAAGGCTACGTTGGCATCAGCGGCATCTACAGCCTGACCCCGGAGGATCACAACGGGTTGGGAACGGATTCGCTGGTGCTGGTGAAAGTGGAAAAGGGAAAATGGGTGCTGCTGCAACCTTAACCCCAAACAACATCGGAAAAATCTTTATCCGGACTACCAATTGGATCGGCGACGCGGTCATGACGACGCCCGCCCTGGGCACCGTGCGGGCGGCTTTCCCCCAGGCGGAAATTGTTGTCGCCGCCAACCCGGTCGTGACGGAGCTGTTGCGCCATCATCCCGACTGTGATCGCCTGCTGCGCTATGACAAGAAGGGACCACACCGCGGCATCGGCGGCCTGTTGCGCTTCTGCGGGGAAATCCGCCGGGAGCGGTTCGATCTGGCAATTCTTTTTCAAAACGCCATCGAAGCCGCCATCATGACTACTCTTGCCGGCGTGCCGCGGCGGGCCGGCTATACCACGGACGGGCGCGCCCTGCTGCTGACCCATCGGGTGTGGGGGTGGCGGCGGGCCCGCCGCCTTCATCACACGGACTATTATCGCAACATGCTCGCCGGCTTGGGGATTGAGGGTGGACCCGGCCGGCTGCGGCTGCACTGCACGGAGGCAGAGCAAGCGTGGGCTCAGACGCAGCTTGGCGATGGGTCCTGGGCGGCGATCAACCCCGGCGCCACCTACGGTTCCGCCAAGCGCTGGTTCCCCGAGCGGTTCGCCGCCGTGGCGGATGCCGTCGCCGAAGCCTTTTCGGCTCGCATCCTCATCGTCGGTGGCCCGAATGAAGCCGAGATCGGCGGGGAGGTTGCCGCGGGGATGCGCGGGCCGTCCCTGAACCTGGCGGGAAAGACATCCGTTCGCCAGCTCATGGCCCTCCTCTCGCAATGCCGGCTGCTGATTACCAATGACTCCGGGCCCATGCACGTGGCTGCGGCTTTCGGGGTCCCGATCGTGGCGATTTTCGGGTCCACGGACCATACCACCACCTCTCCCCCCTCGCCATCGTGCCGGATCGTCCGCAAAGCAACCGCTTGCGCCCCTTGTCTGAAAACTGAATGTCCCACGGACCATCGTTGCATGACCGCCATTTCCGTAGCGGATGTGGTGGGAGCAGCTCATGATCTCTTGAGGGATTCGCGCACCATTCCTTCTGACACCGCTTTGCCAAAAGCGGGTTGCGGAAATGGTCCGGTTTCGTTGTGCCTTTTCGGCTCATGAGGGTGTGAAATGGATGCCAACCATTCATCGTCGTTGATCGGCCGGCTCATCAACCGGGTTTCCCGCTCCAGAACGGCGGCGACACGAAAACTTGCCATACTGCTTGCCGGTCTGCTGCTAATAAGCGATCATTCCTGGCCGAAGACCGGGTTCCTTGACATCTTCCTGAGCACGCTGGGATTGGTGCTGGTGGGGCTCGGAGCGATGGGTAGAGTCTGGGCCTCGATGTACATCGCCGGCTATAAGGATAGGATGCTCATCACCGAAGGAGCTTACTCCGTCGTGCGCAATCCCCTTTACGTCTTCAGCTTCATTGGGGCCGTGGGAGTCGGGTGTGCAACCGGGAGTTTGGTCCTGATAGGCTTGCTGATTCTGGGGTTCCTGCTTTTCTATCCCCTTACCACTGTTGGCGAAGAACAACGGCTCGCGGCCGAGTACGGACAGGAGTACGCTGACTATCTTCGCCGCACTCCCAGATATATTCCCGACTTTTCGCTCTTCCACGAGAGCCAGACTTACCTCGTGAACACCAGGACGTATCGTTATGCTTTCCTGGACACGGTATGGTTTGTCTGGATTTATGCCCTGGTCCAGTTGATCGAGAGGCTGCACGCAGCCGGTGTTCTGCCCACTCTTCTCAGGATTCCCTAGGGAGTGATGATAGGAGATCATCCGATACCCATGAATATATACGAGCGCTTGATCCTGATGGTCAAACCTCACTGGCGGCGGATGGCGGCCGCCGTTTTGTGTATGCTCGGAGTCGCAGTTTGTACTGCCGCTTCGGCCTATTTTATCAAGCCCGTCCTCGATGAAATTTTCATCGAAAAGAAAGTCGCGATGCTGAGGGTCCTGCCCCTGATCGTCTTGCTGATTTTTTTGGTGAAATCACTGTGCGCCTGGGGTCAGGGCTACCTCATGAGTTATGTGGGAAACAAAATCGTCACGGACCTGCGTCAGCTTCTCTACGATCATCTCCAGCGGCTCTCCCTTTCCTTTTTCGACCGGACTCCCACAGGGCTTTTGATGTCCCGCATCACCAATGACGTCGGTCAAATTCAATCCGCCGTGAGAGAATGCACCGCCGGTATGGTCCGGGACGCACTGAGCGTAGTCGGACTGGTCGGGGTGGTCATCTATCGTGACTGGCAACTTGCCATCATTGCCATTCTCATTCTGCCCTTCGCCTTCCTGCCCATCGTCAAATTCGGCCAGAAGCTTCGTACCATCAGCACCAAGGGCCTGGCGGCCATGGGGGATATCTCGGTGATCCTTCATGAAACCATTGGCGGCAATCGCATTGTCAAGGCCTTCGGCATGGAGGAGTACGAAAAGAAGCGGTTTGCCAAAGAGAATATGCGCTCGTTCGAATACGCCATGAAGGCGGCTTCAGTGAACACCCTGTCGTCGCCCCTCATGGAATTACTTGGCGGCCTCGGCATCGTGGCCATCATCTGGTATGGGGGCTACAGCGTTATTGAAGGAATCTCGACCCCGGGGAATTTCTTCTCCTTCCTTGCTGCCCTGATCCTTCTTTACGAACCGATAAAACGCCTCAGCAGCATGAATATGACGCTGCAGCAGGGAATCGCCGCAGCCTACCGGGTCTACGACCTGCTCGACACCCCGCCCGAGATTGTCGATAGACCCGGCGCCCGCCAGCTGCCGCCGACTGCCAGTGGTATCGAGTTTCGGCATGTCCATTTCCGATATGGGGAGGAACCGGTGCTGACGGATATCCAGCTCAGGGTGGGAGCGGGGGAGCTCGTGGCCATCGTGGGGATGAGCGGCGCCGGGAAGACGACGCTCGTCAACCTCATCCCCCGCTTTTACGAGGTCTCCGAAGGGGCCATCCTCATAGACGGGGTGGATATCCGAGAGGTGACGATCGCCTCGCTGCGGGCCCAAATCGGGATCGTCACCCAGCAGACGATACTTTTTGACGATACCGTGCGCAACAACATCGCCTATGGCGACATCCGCAAGAGCGAGGAGGAAATCATCGAGGCTGCGCGGGCCGCCAATGCCCTCGATTTCATCGCCAAACTGCCGCAGGGTTTTGACACCTTCATCGGCGAACAGGGCACGCTGCTTTCCGGCGGCGAACGTCAGCGCCTCTGCATCGCCCGCGCCTTGCTCAAAAACGCCCCCATCCTGATCCTGGATGAAGCGACCTCCTCCCTGGACAGCGACTCCGAACTGGAAGTCCAAAAAGCCCTGGAAAACCTGATGGTCGGACGCACCACTCTGGTCATCGCGCACCGCCTCTCGACGATCAAGCATGCCGACCGCATTGTAGCCCTGGCTCAGGGCCGTATCGTCGAGGAAGGACATCACGACGAACTGCTGAAAAGAAACACTGAATACCGGCGCTTGTATGAACTGCAGTTTGCTCAGTTCGAAGTATCGACTGGCATTGTCAAGTCCGAGCACTGAGGGACTGTCCAAGTACAAGGAATTTTTACCACCGCAGAGCACGACGGAGCACAGGAAGTGATTTCTTCGTGCGCTTCGTGCCCTTCGTGGTTTGAAAATGGCTGAAATGAGTGCCAGATAATTTTGGACAGCCGCTAATGAGGCGGGGGCCAGCGAACCCTCGGAGGATAATACAGGAAAGGGTGATGAGTATCGCACAGCAGGCCAAGCCGTTGAGCCCGATCAGCTCCATACCTTGTAACCTTTGCGGGGCCTCCGAAGTTGAAGTTCTCTCTTTGCGGGATCGCAGAGGAAAACCCCTGAGAACGGTTATCTGTAGACGATGTGGTCTCATTTGGTCGGACCCTCGACCGGCAGGAAACGCGATCAGTGATTTCTATTCAAAGAATTACCGTATGGAGTACAAAGGCAGCTACATACCGAAGATGAAGCATATATATAGAGATATTAAAGAGAGTATACGTCGATTCGATTTTCTTACTGATATTGTTAGCAGGGATTCCGTTATTCTTGACGTTGGATCAGGAACCGGCGTTTTTGTATATGCTATGCGCCAAAGGGGATATGATGCCCGAGGAATTGAGCCCGACGAACGTTATGCAGCATTTTCCCGAGACCACTTTGACATTCCCATCGAAACGCGTTTTGTAAGTGATATATTTACTCCCGAGGCTTATGATATTATTACCCTGCATCACGTGTTAGAGCATCTTGAAGATCCTGGTTCCGCCCTTATTCACATCAAAACCTTATTGAAACGAAATGGTTATGTGGTCATTGAAGTCCCCAACGCTGAAGACGAAAGGCAAGACCCTCACAACCGATATCACAAAGCACATCTATATACCTTTAATGTTGACACGCTTAAAGCCATTCTTGAACTTGCTGGATTTAGATATGTTAAGATGCACATTGCTTCATTCAATGGAAATATATCCGTTATTTTTCAATCTGGACAAAGTTCAACTAAAACATCATTGAATATGCCTGAAAACTGCCTGCGCATTATGAATACGCTCAATAGTCATACGATTTTTCGCCACTTCCTCACCTACATACCCTACAAGAAGCTCCTCGATAATGTCATCAAAACGATTTGGGAAAGGATAGCCATCAGAAAATTCACAAAACCCAGGGACCTGGTTGATTCATGCCTCAGAAATCAACAAAGCTATATGCATTAATTGGATTTGGACCGATGACCAGAGGGAGCCCCCCGGCCCGTTCAGACCGGCTCGGCTGACATCAATGACCGATAACCTTAAGTGTAAAGCATGCTGAATCGATTTTGGCGAAAGTTTGCGCAACTGCTCGGCTACCTTTGGTTCCGTCTCGACAAGAGGCATCGCGAAATTGCGCTCAAGAACCTCCAGACGGCATTTGGGGTTGAACTGACCGCGGACGAGCGCACGAGCATCTGCCGGAACACCTTCATTCATCTGGCCTGCGTCCTGCTGGAATTGCCCTGTCTGCTGAGACTGACCAAGGACAATGTGGACCAGTACATCACTTTCTCCGGGACCGAGCACCTCTTTGCCGTCATCGAGAAACGCAAAGGGTTTATGGTCATGTCCTCTCACTTCGGCAACTGGGAATTGATGGCCCTGGCCTTTTCCCTGCGCTTCTGGCCTTTCAACGTGGTGGTGCGGCCCTTGGATAATCCTCTCTTGGACCGCCTGATCGACCACATTCGCTCCCGCGGCGGGAACCGTACCATCCCCAAGCGCGACTCCGTTCGTAAGATCTTGCGCCTGTTACACCAGGATGAGGTGGTCGCCTTCCTGATCGATCAGAGCGCCGACTGGTATGATGGCGTCTTTGTACCCTTCTTCAAGGAGATCGCCTGTACGAACAAGGCCCTCGCCACCCTTGCTTTGAGGACCGGCGCCCCGGTGCTCCCGGCTTACAACTTCCGGCGCCCTGACGGTGGCTATCATATGGTTTTCGAGCCGGAGGTCCAATTCATCCGTTCTGGGAGCATGCTGGCTGATATTGAAGAAAATACGGCGCTTTTCAATCGGATCATCGAAGCCTATGTGCGCAGGCACCCGGAACAGTGGCTCTGGCTGCACCGGCGCTGGAAAACTCGGACGTCTCAGCCCTGGCCGAGGCAGTGAAGGAGCATCGCTTGGCAGAGCGTCGATCTCTGACAGCCACTGCGAGAAGGCTTTGGCAGGGTCCCTCGGAAATCGCCTCCTGTCTCCTGATGGCGTTCGGGCTGATCTTGCCGCTCTCGACCGCGGCAGGGACCGTCGCCGCCCTGGGGCTTGTCGTCTGTTTCCTGGTGCAGGGTAATTTCAAGAAACATCTCAAGAGATTCCGCTCCAACCGCCTGGTCCTGGCCCTTGCTGCTTTCCTGCTCCTGCATCTGATCGGCCTGCTTTGGACCCAGGACGTCAGGTGGGGACTCCATACGGTCAACAAGCAATGGCGTCTGCTGTTGATACCGATCATCATGGTGCTGGCAAAGAAGGAGCATATCCAGTACTATTTTGATGCCTATATTTATGGCATGGCATTGTTGTGCCTTCTGTCCTGCCTCAATCTCCTTCATCTGGTTGATTATATGCCCATGACGCGAATTTCCTACAATCCCATGCTGGCCCTGTCAATCTATCTGATCCTGCATCTCCTTTTGTTTCGACGCGTTGCCGGATGGAAGCAAATGCTCTTCGCCGTGCTTCTCGTCATGATGAGTGTCAACATGTTCCTGACGGAAGGACGAGCCGGGCACCTGGTCTTCTTTGTCCTGATCCTGCTGACTTGCTTCCAGTACCTGCAGCGAAGGCCGCTTCTTGCCCTGGGCGCTTCCATCGTATTGCCCCTGCTCATCTTTTCTCTTTCCTTTTATTATAGCGCGGCCTTTCATAAGCGCGTGGTTGGGGCCGTCAACGAGGTCGTGAATTTTCAGATGAACCAGAAATCCATGGACGGGAATGATCGCCTCACTTATTTCGTTAATACTTTTGAGCTCATACGAGAAGCCCCCCTTTTGGGGGTGGGGACGGGGGATTTTCCTGCAGAGTATGCGCGGATCAACCAAGTCCGCTCACCCGCGGTGGAGGCGACGGTCAATCCCCATAACAACTATTTGCTGGTGCAGGCTCAGTTTGGCCTCCTGGGTCTGGTGTCATTGCTGGCTATTTTCTTGGTCCAGGTCCGTTGTGCTCGCCATGGCAGCGATGGTTTGGACCCCTGGCGGTTGGCGCTGCCCATCTTCTTTCTCACGATCATGCTGTTTGACTCCTATCTCATGAGCCATTACGGCGGCATGACGTTCGCCTACTTCAGTGGGATCCTTTACGGTGACTGTGAGGCGGTTTGAACTGCACCCAATGAGGTTTTCCTAATGGGCAGGATTTCAGCCTGTATCATCGCCTACAACGAAGCGGAAAAAATCGGCCCGGCCATTCGCAGCGTGCTCTGGGTCGATGAGATCCTGGTTGCGGATTCTTGCAGTACCGACGGCACGGCTGAAATCGCGGAGTCGATGGGTGCCCGGGTGATGCAGATTCCCTTCGAGGGCTTTGGCAAGCTCAGAAACCAGGCCATTGCCGCCTGCAGTCACGAATGGATTCTGAGCCTGGATGCCGATGAGCGTTGCACCCCGGCCGTTGCTGAAGAGATTCGGGAAGTGGTCCGGTCGGATTCCGCCCATGATGCCTATTTTCTGCCCCGCAGGAATTTCTTCATGGGCCGGTGGATCAAGCACTCCGGTTTCTATCCGGATTACCGCCAACCCCAGCTCTTCCGGAAAGGAACGCTCACCTACACCCCGGAACCGGTCCATGAAGGGTTCGTCTTACACAGCTCCAAACCGGCGGGGTATCTCAGGAACGCCATATGGCAAGTCCCTTTCAAGGACCTCAATGAAATCCAGCAAAAGGCCAGCCGATACTCTTCCCTCGGGGCTCAAAGGATGGTGAAGGCGGGTGAGCACGCCGGGATGTTCAAGGCTCTTTCTCACGGGCTCTGGGCTTTCGTGCATCACTATCTTTTCAAACTGGGCTTTCTCGATGGCTGGGCGGGGTTAGTCATTGCCTTCGGAAATCTTGAAGGCACTTTCTACAAATATGCCAAAGTATATGAACACCACGCCGCCTGGTCTCTTCCCGAGGCCCCCCCGGATCACCCGGAGCAGGTTGCCCCAAGGGTGCGCTCCGCTGGTGGAGGGCCTTCCGAGTGACCATTTCTCTCATCATCACCACCTACAATTGGAAAGAGGCCCTGGAGCTTTCCCTCCTCAGCGCCTTGGACCAGACCCGGCCTGCGGATGAGGTCCTCATCGCCGATGATGGTTCCCGAGAAGATACCGCGGACTTGATCCAACGCCTTGCCCGCGAGTCGCTCGTGCCGGTTCACCATGTCTGGCAGGAGGATCAGGGATTCCGCGCCGCACGGAGCAGAAACCAGGCGATCGTCCGGGCCAAGAGTGAGTACCTCATCTTTATCGATGGCGATGTGATTCTGCACCCGGCCTTTCTCGCCGACCACCAGGAGGTCGCGCGACCCCGTTGCTTTTCCCAGGGATCAAGGGTCCTTCTGACGCAAAGCAAAAGCGCCCTGGTCCTCTCGACCAAACAGACGCATTTTTCCTTTTTTGAAAAGGGCCTCAACAATCGCAAGAACGCCCTCCATTCCCGCCTGCTCTCGCGCCTGGTCTCCGGGAAGGCCGCCAATCTCAAAGGCATAAGGACCTGCAATTTTGCCTTCTGGCGGGCCGACGCGATGGCCGTGAACGGCTTCAATGAGGATTTTGAGGGCTGGGGGAGGGAGGACAGCGAATTTGCCGCCAGACTGATGAACAGCGGCGTTCGGCGCCAGACGATAAGGTTCAGGGCACTGGCTTTCCACCTCTTCCATCCCCCGCATCCGCGAGACTCCCTGGCGCGCAATGACAGGCTCCTGGAGGAGGCGGTCAGGAACCGTTCGACCTGGTGCAAGAATGGTATCAACAAGGCCTGACCCAACAGCCAGCGTTTGCGTGGGGTGGGAAGGAAGCGAAAGCATTCCGATTCAACCCGCCAAATCCTTCTGACTCCTTGCCTTCATCCTCCTGTCAGTGCTCCTGAACAGTCTCCTGGCTAATCAATGGACCTCATGCATCGACGACTGGACCCAAATTCCCGCAGCAGTGAACACCAGCGATTCCAAATTCTTGGAAGATCTTCCAGGATATGATCACCGGGCAATGGGAGATGAGGCCGTTGCGGGCCGGTGGAATGGCTTTCGAAAAGAGCCGTGTACTCCTTTTTCGAACTCGTTGGGCTGTCACTTCCAAGCCGTCGTGAGCAGCTTGACGGCCTTCATTATTTCCCTGTTGTTGTCCTCCCGGTTCGAGAGCAGCGTCGCCGCTTTCATCAGCCTGTTCTTTCTCCTTTCGCCGCTGGACTCGACTCAGTCATGGCTGGCCACGACCCACTGGCGGATGCGTCGGGGACACCGCAACGCCGACAGCCTGGAACACCTGGCCGCTGGAAGATCGGCCGCGTTTCAAGGAGTGACTTGGTGTCCCGAAAAAGGTGCTTCACCTGCCAGAGCTCCCGGCGCAAAGGCACCCTTCTCCGCTTTCCTGTTGCGCAACAGGATCAGCAGGCATTGTGCCGCGACCAAGGCATCAGGTCCCTCCCAAAGAGAGGATCTTCCAGACGGTCCTGAGGAGAATCTTGAGATCAAGCAGCGGGGAGCGGTTCTTGATATAGTAGAGATCATACTGCAGCTTGACGAGCGTCTCCTCCACACTGCTGCCGTAGCGATATTTGATCTGGGCCCAACCGGTCAAGCCGGGTTTTACTGCCAGGCGCACGGTATAAAAGGGGATTTCCTTCGTCAGCTGGGCATGGAATTCCGGCCGCTCCGGACGCGGCCCGATGAGGTGCAGATCACCACGCAGAATGTTGATGATTTGCGGCAGTTCGTCCAGGCGCATGCGTCGCAGGACCTTCCCCACCCGGGTGATGCGCGGGTCATCTTCAGTGGCCCATTGAGCGCCATTGACCTTTTCCGCATCCACGACCATTGACCTGAATTTTGCCAGCTTGAACAGTCTGCCTCCCTGTCCCAGACGGGTTTGGACATAGAAGACCGGGCCGGGAGAGTCCAGTTTGATCAGGACCGCCAGCACCACTCCGAAACAGACCAGGAACAACGCTCCAAAAAGGCAGAAGAGATGATCGATGACCCAGACAAAAAGGCGATAGGAGAGGGCAATCTGGCCCCCGGCCAGACCCGTCGGCAGGAGCCAGTCATTGGCCACATGCTGAA
>CAZDKX010000112.1:0-13890 GCA_964505935.1 uncultured Syntrophobacteraceae bacterium | reverse complement strand
CGTCATCGTGCCAGCGTTCCACCACCGAGGCCATGAGGCGTTCGACACCGATCCCATAGCAGCCCATGATCACCCGTTGCTTTTCGCCGGCGTGATCGAGGTAGGTCACATCCATGGTGTCGGGCGCCGTGTACTTGGTGCCCAGCTTGAAGGTATGACCGAGCTCGATGCCACGCCCGATGCGCAGGGTGCCCTGACGGCATTTGGCGCAGACATCCCCCTCCCGGACTTCGGCGAGATCGGTTTGTTCTCCTATGCTAAAGTCACGGCCTGCCACGGCATTTTTGAAATGCAAATCCGGTTCGTTGGCCCCGGCCACGAAAACCTGCCCCTCGGTAACGGAGGAGTCCACCACAACCCGCACCCCCTTAGCCCCCACGGGTGAGAGGAAGCCGGCGTGGAACCCCTTGGCGGCAAGATCTTCCTCGGATGCCAGATCAACATGAATGGCTTTCAAATGATTGGCCAGCTTCGTGGCCGAGACCGCATAATCGCCACGAATCACCGCCAGCACCAGTTCCCCATCGGCCTCATAGGCAACCGTTTTCAGGAAACTGGCTTCACCGGTTTGGAAACTTCGCATGAGGTCGGCAATGGTCTTGATGCCGGGTGTGGCAACTTTTTCCATGGGTGGAGGCGGGACAGCAGGTTTTTCCAGGTTCGCTTTCACCCCCTCGGCCTTTTCGGTATTCGCGCGGTAGTCGCAATGGGTGCAGACCACAAAGCGATCTTCCCCATTGGGCGATTCGAGCATGAATTCATGGGAACCACTGCCTCCCATAATGCCGGAGTCTGCCTCGATGGGGATGCTTTCCACTCCGCACCGGGCAAAGATCCGCAAATAGGCATTGAAAATCCGGGGGTAGTAGGCATCCAAATCGGCAAAATCCCGGTGGAAGCTGTAGGCGTCCTTCATGAAGAATTCTCGTATCCGCAGCAATCCGCCCCGCGGACGCGCTTCATCGCGGATCTTGGTCTGGATGTGATACAGCATCACCGGCAGGTCCCGGTAGGATCGCAGAAAGTGCTTGGCAATATCGGTCACCGTTTCTTCATTAGTCATGGCCAGAACAAATTCACGATCTTTCCGATCCTTGATGCGGATCAGTTCTTCCCCGATATCATAGTATCGCTTGGTCTTTTTCCACAGCTCGGCAGGGTTGAGGACCGGCATGGTGATTTCAATGCCGGCAATACTGTTCAGTTCTTCGCGGATGATAGTTTTGATTTTTTCCGCTACCCGATGCCCCAGAGGCAGCAGAGAATAAACCCCCGCTGCCACCGGGTAGATATAGCAACCTCTGAGGAGGAAAATGTGCGAAGGGGTTTCGGCCTCTTTGGGAACTTCAAAGAGGGTGTGGATAAAATAAGAGGAATAGCGCATCGGTCCTCACCTCCTCGGCCTGGATGCAAAGGGTCCTGCTCTGTCACCATCACTGGTGCCGCCAAAGGTTTGATACTACCACGGCTCCTCCGAAATTCTCAACCGCTTATCGGATTCGGTTCTCACGGTGCCTTGACAGTTTTTCCCCGGTTCTTTAAATTGACAAATGTGCTTTTGTGCAAAAGGTTAATGTACGTCAACCAACCGATGAATGAGTTCGCTCCTGCTAAGTCATTGATCATCGAAGAATTTGGGTAATGATAAGGGGATGCCGTGGCATTGACAGAGGATAATCCCATCGCTGGCCAGCTCCATGCGATGAAACAACGCATGGAGGTGCTTTATTCCAAGAATTTCAAGGAATCCTCGAAAGAAGCTGAAGCCTATTCGGGAACCGCGGGGGGCCGGGATTTCTTCCAACCCCCGGTGGACGTATGGGAAACCGAGCAAGAGTGGCTCATTCTCGTGGATCTTCCGGGCGTAGGCCAGCAAGATTTTGAGGTCGAGCTCACCGAAGAGAGACTGGTCATTCGGGGGCATCGCAAAACCGCACGAATCAAGGGAGGCACGGCGGCAGCACCGTTGGAGCGTCCGGAGGGGGCTTTTACGCGGACCTTTGTGCTGCCTGCAGATATCCGGACCGAGGCTGTCACGGCCGAGCTCAAAGATGGGGTCCTGACCGTAGCCATCTCCAAGCGCTCTACTGGTCACTGATCACTCTTTACCGGTCACTGACCACTAACCACTGGTCACTGATCACTCTTTACCGGTCACTGGTCACCAATCACTGGCCACTGACCACTATCCCAGGGAGGTTTACTCGAAGATGAGCAGCAGAATAAGAACAGTGCTGTTGTTGACCCTTCTGACCGTGCTGATCGTTTGGATGGGCGGCCACTTCGGCGGCCAGAACGGCATGGTCATCGCCTTTGTCTTTGCTTTGATCATGAATTTTGGGAGCTATTGGTTCTCGGACAGGATCGTTCTCGCCATGTACCGAGCCCAACCGCTGGAGGAAAGCCAGGCTCCGGGACTCTTTCAAATGGTGCGGGAGCTTGCCGCCCAGGCACAGCTTCCCATGCCCCGCATCTACCTGCTTCCGGAAGAGACGCCCAACGCATTCGCCACCGGACGCAATCCCGAGCATGCCGTAGTTGCCGTTACCGAAGGCTTGTGGCGCCTGCTCAGCCCTGATGAGATGCGCGGGGTACTGGCCCATGAGCTCTCTCACATCAAGAATCGCGACATTTTGGTGAGCTCCATCGCCGCGACCCTCGCCGGCGTGGTCATGCTCCTGGCCAACATGGCACGGTGGGGAGCGATCTTTGGCGGGGTCGGCGGGAGGGATGATGAGGAAGGGGGCGGCGGCGGCATGCTGGCCTTTCTCGTCAGCGCGATTCTCGCGCCCATCGCCGCGATGCTCATTCAGATGGCGATCTCGCGATCTCGCGAATACCTTGCCGACGAAACGGGAGCGCAGATCTCTCATCGCCCGGAATCCCTGGCGCGAGCCCTCGAAAAACTGGAAATGGCGGCACACCGCATTCCCATGACCGACGCGCAACCGGCAACCGCTCACATGTTCATCGTCAATCCCTTGACCGGGAGAAGCCTGGCCAACCTCTTCAGCACGCACCCGCCCATCGAGGAGCGCATTCGACGGTTGCGGGCGATGCGGCCCCACTGAGCCACAGCCGGACCCAGTCAGGGGCAATGCTGTTGAAAAAAACTCCTCCCCCTTGATAGGGGAAGCTGGGTGAGGGTGTTGTTCCTGACCTGCTCTCACCCTCCCCCATCCCCTCCCATCGAGGGAGGGGATGAACGTGTCCCTCGTCTCCCGCCTCCCATCGCCCCGCCCCAGTTTGTCTT
This sequence comes from uncultured Syntrophobacteraceae bacterium, assembly GCA_964505935.1. Lineage (GTDB taxonomy): Bacteria > Desulfobacterota > Syntrophobacteria > Syntrophobacterales > Syntrophobacteraceae > JADGQM01. The sequence continues at coordinate 10,637 of CAZDKX010000112.1, read as the reverse complement.
TGACATCAAGCGGTTTTTTCATTACAGCTACCAGCGTATGGGAACACCGCTTATCACACTCGCTTGGAGCTGATCCGGACCCTTACAGCACCCGAAGCCATGCCTTGTTTGGGCTGAAGTGGCTAGAAAGAGAAGGCGATCATGGCAAATATCATCATCATCGGGACCCAGTGGGGAGATGAAGGCAAGGGCAAGGTGGTCGACCTCCTCACGGAGAAGGCTGACTGCGTGGTGCGTTTCCAGGGCGGAAACAACGCCGGTCACACGCTGGTTGTCAACAACCAGAAGCACATCTTTCACCTCATCCCGTCAGGGATCCTTCATCCCGGGAAAATGTGTCTCATCGGCAATGGCGTCGTCGTCGACCCGGCTGTGCTCATCCATGAAATGGATCGACTCCAGGAGCATGGCCTCACCGTGACCCCGGAAAATCTCGTCGTCAGCAGCCATGCTCACGTCATCATGCCCTATCACCGGGCCCTGGATGCCGCCCGGGAGAAACGCAAAGGCAGGACCAAGATCGGCACGACCGGCCGAGGCATCGGCCCCTGTTATGAAGACAAGGTCGGTCGCAACGGCATCCGCATCCATGACCTGCTCGATCGCGGCGCTTTTACCGAGAAGCTCCGCCACAATCTCGAGGAGAAGAATTTCCTGCTGCAGCACTTTTTCGAAGAACCTCCCCTTGATGCCGCAGCCATCGAGGACGAATACCTGACTTACGGCGCGAGGCTGGCCCCCTATGTGAGCAATGTCTCCGAGCTCCTTCATCGAATGGATCGGGAGGGCCGCAACCTGCTCTTTGAAGGCGCCCAGGGAACGCATCTCGATATTGATCACGGGACTTATCCGTTCGTCACCTCATCCAACACCGTGTCCGGCAACGCCTGCTGCGGCGCAGGCATTGGCCCCACCCGCATTCACCAGGTATTCGGCGTGGTCAAAGCCTACACCACGCGCGTTGGGTGCGGTCCCTTCCCCACTGAACTCCTGGGCGATATCGGGATCAGGATTCGGGAAATCGGTGGTGAATTCGGAGCGACCACCGGCCGGCCGCGCCGCTGCGGCTGGCTCGACATGGTGGTCGTCAACACCTCCATCCGACTCAACGGCCTCGCCGGGCTCGTCGTCACCAAACTGGATGTGCTCACCGGCATCCCCTTGCTGAAAATCGCCACCGCCTACCGCTGTGGATCCGACCGGCGGGGGACCCTCCCCCCGGAACCATCGGCCTTGGAAGCCTGTCAGCCCATCTTCGAGGAGCTGCCGGGGTGGGAGGAGGATATCCGTAAGGTGCGCCGCTTTGCGGACCTGCCGACGAATACCCGGAATTATCTCCGAGCCCTCGAAGACCTGGCCGGAATCCCACTGGCGGTCATCTCGGTGGGACCGGGTCGCGAGGAAACTATCATCCTGCATCATCCTTTCGAAGTCCCCTGATCCCGGGCAACCATGCTGGAAGGGGTCGTATTTCTCTGCGGGGCCGTGGTCATGATCCTCGAGTTGGTCGGATCACGGCTCCTGGCGCCCTGCCTGGGATCATCCCTCATCGTCTGGTCGGCCCTCATCGGGACCATCCTGGGATGTTTGAGCCTCGGGTACTGGTGGGGCGGCCGCCTGGCCGACCGCAACCCCAGCTATCGGGTGCTCTCCCGCATCATCTTTCTTGCCGCGCTCGCCACCGCCGCCATCCCCTTCTCCAAGACATTTGCCCTCGACACCCTGCAACGTTATACAGCAAGCCTTCACGTGGGTTCGACCCTCGCTACGCTGATCCTTTTCGCCGCGCCGAGCATCCTTCTGGGGATGGTTTCCCCTTATGCGGTGCGCCTGAAAATCAAGGACCTTGAAGAAGCCGGAAGGACCGCCGGGACGCTCTACGCCATCTCCAGCATCGGCAGCATCTTCGGCACTTTTCTGGCGGGTTTTTTTCTCATTGCCGTCCTGGGGAGCACCAAGGTCCTCCTTCTCCTGGCCGGCACCCTGGTGCTGGCCTCACTCATGACGTCACGAAGGGATCGCCTCCTCAAAGGGGCAGGACTGCTCGTATTGGGCGTGCTGTGGGTCGCCCTTCAAGGCTATGAAAGCCACCTTGCCGCGTTCGGCTTCTTCGATATCGATACCGCCTACCAGCGCGTGTTCATCTATCCTTCCGCTGAGGAGCAGACGGAAAGGCCGCTGCGCGTCCTCGCCACGCACCCGAAGGCAGTGCAATCGGCCATGTACCCGGACGATCCCCTTGCCCTGGCAGTCGCCTACACCCATTACTACCGCCTGCTGGAACACTTCAAACCGGATGTCGCGAAAGTGCTGATGCTTGGCGGAGGAGGCTATTCTTTCCCCAAATACGCCTTGGCTCATTATCCCCAGGCCCACCTCGAAGTGGTGGAAATCGATCCGGAAATGACTTCCCTCGCCCGGCAATTTTTCGCCCTTCCCCATACCCCCCGCCTCTCGATTTTTCACCAGGACGCCAGAAGCTTCCTCAATACCGCCACCACCACCTACGATGTCGTCCTCGGCGATACCTTCACCTCCCATTACGCCATTCCCTTCCACCTGTGCACCCTGGAAGCCGTGCGGCGCCTTCATGCCCTCCTTGCCGCAGACGGAGTGGCTCTGGTCAACCTGCTGGGCACGCTCGAAGGACGGGAAGGACGCTTCGTGCGAGCAGCCTACCGGACCTTCCGGGCGGTTTTTCCTCAGGTCCTGCTTTTTCCCGTGGCTGCCCCCCATGACCCGCAAAGGTGGCAAAACGTCATGCTCGTTGCCCTGAAGTCCCAGGCCGAGCCGACTCTTCGGAGTATCGACCCGACCCTCGAAGCTTTGCTCGCCCACCTCTGGACGGGACCCGTGGCTGAGGATGTCCCCGTGCTGACCGATGATTATGCCCCGGTAGACCATTACACCGCCACGCTGCCCTGAAAAGTTGCGAGTTGCGAGTTGCGGGTTGCGGGTTGCGAGTTGCGAGTTGCGGGTTGCGGGTTCATAGATCCCCTTGGTCCTTTTCATGGGGCTTCGGGTGTCCCGAGGGGTCATGAGCAACTGCCCTGAAAAGTTGCGGGTTGCGGGTTACCAGTGGCAGTTGCCTGTCAACCGCGGTCCTTTTCAGGTGTTTCCGGGTTTCCCACCGGGACATGAGCTACTTCGTGAAAATGTTCTTCTTGTCTTCACCGGACCAGCGTCCTCCTCCCTCAATATGATGCGCACCGGAACCAGACCGACTCGGTTTTCGAAACCGAGTCGGTCTGAAAGTCCGGGTCGGCCCTGCACCGCGCTCGCCTCCCCGCCCGGCCCGAAACAATTGATTGACAGTATTCAAGCGTTTAATGTATTAACAATAACCGAAAAAAGCTCACCGTTATCAGCATGTCCCGGAACACAGACGATGAATTGGCAAGGGATGATGGATTTCAGGGGTTTAAAGAAGTAATTCACAAAGCCAGGGAGGTGAAGCACGCGCGGTCGACAGGCCCCGCCAATTGCAGACGGCAGTTCTTGAGATCAAACAGGTAAAGCCTTATCGAGCCAACCTTTTGAGGACAGAAAGTATGAAGCTGACGCGACGAAATTTCCTCAAGGTCTCTGGTGCGGCTACGGCTGGTCTTGCCTTGAACGGGCTGGGGTTCAATCTCACGCCCGTCCAGGCATACACCGGTGCTTTGCGCACCAAGGATGCGAAAGAGACTCCTACCATTTGCTGCTATTGTTCGGTGGGCTGCGGCATCATCTGCCACACCGACGCCAAGACCGGTCAGATTGTCTACACGGAAGGCGACGCGGATCACCCCATCAACCAGGGGTCGCTTTGCGCCAAGGGTGCTTCGCTTTACCAACTCGCCCAGAATCCCAAGCGGATCACCACCGTGCTCTACCGCGCTCCGAACAGCGCCAAGTGGGAAACGAAGACCTGGGATTGGGCCCTGAAAGAAATCGCCAAGCGGGTGAAGAAGGCCCGTGACGCCACCTTCACCGCCAAGAATGACAAGGGCCAGGTGGTCAACCGCTGCAACGGCATCGCCTCGGTGGGCAGCGCCGCCCTCGACAACGAGGAATGCTGGGTGTATCAGGCCATGCTGCGTGCCCTCGGGCTGGTATACATTGAGCATCAGGCCCGTATTTGACACAGCGCCACGGTTGCGGCTCTGGCAGAGTCGTTCGGACGCGGCGCGATGACCAATCACTGGAATGATCTCGCCAACAGTGATTGTGTGTTGATGATGGGCAGCAACCCGGCGGAGAATCACCCGATTTCTTTCCGCTGGGTGATGAAGGCCAAGGACAACGGGGCCACGCTGATTCACGTGGACCCCCGGTATACGCGGACCTCCACCAAGGCGGACATCTATGTGCCTTTGCGCTCAGGCACCGACATCGCCTTCCTGGGCGGGATGATCAAGTATATTCTGGATCATGACAAGATGTTCAAAGAATACGCCGTCAACTACACCAATATCGCCTTCGTCGTCGGCGACAAGTTTGATTTCAAGGACGGCTTGTTCTCCGGCTTCGACAAGGACAAACGCGCCTACGATCCTTCCTCCTGGGCGTATGTGAAGGACGACAAGGGGGTCCCCAAGCGAGACCCGACCCTTCAGGACCCCCGTTGCGTCTATCAGCTCCTGAAGAAGCACTACGCGCGCTATGATCTGGACACCGTTTCCAGCATCACCGGCACTTCCAAGGACGACCTGGTCAAGGTCTACGAAGCGTACAGTGCGACGGGTGTCCCCGACAAGGCGGGCACCATGATGTACGCCATGGGGTGGACGCAGCACACCGTGGGCGTGCAGAACATCCGCGCGGGGAGTATGATCCAGCTGCTGCTCGGCAACATCGGCATCGCCGGCGGCGGCGTCAATGCCCTCCGCGGAGAATCCAACGTCCAGGGATCGACGGATGCCGGGTTGCTGTTCCACATCTACCCCGGTTATCTCCCCGTACCGAGCGCATCGGTGCCCACCCTGGCGGAATACAATAAGAAGTTCACGCCGGCTACCAACGATCCGCACAGCGCCAACTGGTGGCAGAACCGTCCCAAATACATGGTCAGCTTCCTTAAGTCCATGTTTGGGGAAGCCGCCACTCCGGAAAACGAATTCGGCTACGGCTGGCTGCCCAAGCTGGACGACGGTAAGTCCTACACCTGGCTCGATCTCTTTGACGCCATGTACAAGAAGGAGTTCAAAGGCTTCTTCGCCTGGGGCATGAACCCTGCCTGCAGCGGCGGCAACGCCAACAAGACGCGGCAAGCCATGGCCAATCTTGAGTGGATGGTCAACGTCAACCTGTTCGACAACGAAACGGCATCCTTCTGGAAGGGCCCCGGCATGGATCCCAAGAAGATCAAGACGGAGGTTTTTTTCCTGCCGTGTGCCGCTTCCATGGAAAAGGAGGGCTCGATCAGCAACAGCGGACGCTGGGCGCAGTGGCGTTATAAAGCCCAGAATCCGGCGGGCCAGAGCAAGCCGGACGGCGATATCGCCGTGGAGCTCTTCAACGAGATTCGAGCGCTCTACAAGAAGCCGGGCGGGGCGTTCCCAGACCCCATTTTGAAGCTGAAGTGGGACTATATGACCAAGCACGCCTTCGATCCCCATCTGGTGGCCAAAGCCATCAACGGGTTCTTTACCAAGGACGTCACCATCGGCGACAAGACGTACAAGAAGGGTGACCCGGTCCCGGCCTTTGCCATGCTCAAAGACGACGGGTCCACCTCAAGCGGCAACTGGCTCTACTGCCAGAGCTACAATCAGGACGGCAACAACATGGCTCGGCGCGACAACTCCGACCCCAGCGGCATCGGCTTGTATCCCAAGTGGAGCTGGGCATGGCCGGTGAACCGCCGGATCATCTACAATCGCGCCTCCGTTGATCCCACCGGAAAGCCGTGGAACCCGAAGAAGGTGGTCATTGCCTTCGCCGGCGAAGTCAAGGACGGCAAGTACACCACCCAGAAATGGACCGGGGATGTGCCCGACGGGCCGTGGTATCCCCTGAAAAACCCCGACGGGTCGGTCCGTGAAGACGGCAAGCTGCCGTATATCATGAAGCCCGACGGCTATGCCTCCATCTATGGACCGGGGCTCAAGGACGGTCCCTTCCCCGAGCACTACGAACCGCTCGAGTGCCCCGTGGAAAAGAACCCGTTCAGCCCGCAGCTCAATAACCCGGTGGCCGCAACCTACAGCACCGAGCGGGATGTCATCAAGGCCTGCGACCCGCGCTTCCCCTTCATCTGCAGCACCTACCGGGTTACGGAACACTGGCAGACCGGGGTCCTCACCCGCTGGCTGCCGTGGCTGATCGAGGCGGAGCCGCAGATGTTTGTGGAGATGAGTGAAGAACTGGCGAAGCTCCGCACCATCAATAACGGCGAGAAGGTGATCGTGGAGTCGCCGCGCGGGATGCTTGAGGCGGTGGCCATTGTGACCAAGCGTCTCAAGCCGTTCAAAATCCAGGGCAATGAGATTCACGAGGTCGGCATTCCCTGGCATTTCGGCTGGGTGTGGCCGGCGGAGGGAGGGGACAGCGCCAATCTGCTCACCCCCTCGGTGGGCGACCCCAACACCCGCATCCCGGAGAGCAAGGCTTTTATGGTGAACGTCCGCAAGAAAGGTTAAGCCATGGCTGGAAAGAGCTTTTTTATCGACACCACACGTTGCACGGCCTGCCGCGGGTGCCAGATGGCCTGTAAGAACTGGAACCAGAACGGGGCGTCCGTGACCAAGAATACGGGAAGCCACCAGAACCCGCCGGACCTGGACGGCAATACCTTCAAACTGGTGCGGTTCAGTGAAGTGGAAAGCGACGGCAAGCCGGCGTGGTACTTTTTCGCCGATCAGTGCCGTCATTGTCTCGAACCGCCCTGCAAGGACGCCATCGAAGGCTATGTCGATGGCGGCGCGGAACTGGACGAGGCGACCGGGGCGGTTTACTACACCCCCAAAGCCAAGGAGGCTCCCTTCGACGAGGTGCGGTCGTCCTGCCCCTATGACATTCCGCGACAGGCGGCCGACGGCCGCCTGGTGAAGTGCACCATGTGCATCGACCGGGTGAGCAACGGGCTGATCCCGGCGTGCGTGAAGATTTGCCCCACCGGGGCCATGAACTTCGGCGACCGGGACGCCATGCTCGCCCTGGCCAACGAGCGGCTGGAGAAGATCAAGGCTGGCAATCCCAAGGCTCAACTGCTGGATGCGGAGATGGTCCGGGTGATCTACCTGGTGGCGGACGAGCCGAAGAAGTATCACAAGAACGCCATCGCCGGGCTCAAGCCGGGCATCATGCGTAACCTGGCACAGCGCTTGACCCGGCGAGCGGCGGCCAGCTGATGTTTGATTGCGTAAGTTCTATGACCTTATGCAGAAACCGTCACCCCGGCAGGTTTCAGGCCGGGGTCCAGGAAGTATACCAGCCCCTGGATTCGCTGGTTCCCAAGCTCCGGCTTGGGAACCCGGGTGAGCCAAGCTCCAGCTTGGCGTGACTCGTGGCCACTGGAAGCTGGAGCTTCCGAGACTACGTTCCCCAAGCTGGAGCTTGGGAACGAGCGTAACGAGCGGAGTTGGTTCCCGGCCGGAAAGTGCCCATCCCTCTTGATGGGGGAGGCTGGGTGGGGGTGTAACAAGGATTCGATTTATGCTCGTTAAGCTTGAATTCGAGCATTCCTGATGACCCTTTTGTCCAGAGGACCTCCGTGAGAGCGGCTTTCCAGCCGCGAGAACCGTTCCATCGCGGCTGGAAAGCCGCTCCCACGCAAATGCGGATTTCTATCCTCAACGAGTATGGAAGATTTGATCAATCCCGTCCCATCGGGGGACGGGGTTTCGGATGAACACCGGTCAGGCGGAGAGGAGCCGAAAAAACCGTTCTCTTAACGTTCATTTTTTGCCATAATGACTCCAGCTATCCCGGTTCCCCAGCGGGAAGGTGAGGACCGGCATCAAGTTGGGTTGACGGTCAGGGGAAGTTGAGCCTGCTCAGCTTCCCCTTTTTGCCGATAGAAGGAGAGCAGTGAAAGCCGAAATCGATGTAACCATCACTCGGATCAAGAACGCTTTTGCCTCGGCCGGCGCGAACAAGCCGGCCTACAGTGAGGTCTACCCTTTCCTGGAAGCCCTCATTGTCGGCCAGCTCCATGCCAAAAGCTCCCTCAACCTGGTTCCCGTCAACGTGACCAAGGAAGCCGTCCAGGCCAGATGGGCGGAGGGGGCCTCTCTCCTGCTGCGGTGGGATTTCCCCCTGGATATCCAAGCCGCCGCCACCCTGCTGAACTTGGTCGAGGAATACCTGCCGGCGTCAAACGAGGCCTTGCGCACCGCTCACACCGCTCTCAAGGAAGGCCTGGCAAAACATTCCGGGCAGCAGCCCGAGTTCTGGCGGAGCTTTCTCCATCATGAGTGGGAGCCGTGGGAAGAATGGGTGCCCATGGAGGGCGTTGACCTGGCGTCCCTCCTTTACCTGGCCCGAAGCTGCCTGCGTCCCTCCCTGGAGTGGGTGGCCGAAGACCTCCTCCGGCGCTTCCCCGTCCCTGACTCCTGGTTCAAGGGTTACTGCCCCGTTTGCGGTTCGCTGCCTTCCCTGCTGCTTCTCGAGGGCGAAGGGGAGCGCCGGGCCTCCTGCTCCTGGTGCGGCACACGCTGGGGCTTGCACCGACTGCAGTGCCCCTACTGCGACAACCGCTATCACGAGTCCCTGGGTTACCTTTTTGCCGAAGGCGAACCCCAGTATCGCGCTCACTACTGCCGTCTCTGCAAGGTCTACTTCAAGCAGATCGATCTCAGGGAAAGACTGGAGCCTCCCTGCCTCCCTCTCGAGGAGTGGACCACCCTCCATCTGGATCTCCTGGCCCAGCAGGCCGGATGGCAGCAGCCGCCCTCGCCGGCGCCGGCGGTTTATGGTGAAGGGCTGGGCGTGAGGGGTGAGGAGTCAGGAGTCAGGAGTCAGGAGAAAGGATGCGGCGGTGAGGCTTGAAAGCATCGATCCGGCGGAGGTGGCGTTTGATATTGACGGGGTGGTAGCCGATACCATGACCACCTTTGTCAGGCTCGCGCGCGAACGGTACGGGTTTTCGTCCTTGACCCGTGAGGACCTTCGTCGCTACGATTTGCACGCCTGTCTCGACATTCCCCACGACATCCTGGATGAGCTGATCTGCCTGACCCTCGATGATGATCATACGCGACAACTCCCCGCGATCGAAGGGGCCGTTCCGGTGCTGACGGAGCTTGCCCGGCATGCCCCGCTGCGTTTTGTGACCGCCCGCCTTTGGCCGGAATCCATCATCGCCTGGCTGCATTCTACCCTGGCAGAGGTGCCTCCTGGGCGGATCGAGGTTTTTGCCACGGGATTGCCTGAAGCCAAATGCGATCTTTTGATCGACCTGCAGGTCAAGCATTTTGTGGACGACCGCATTGAAACCTGCTGGCTGTTGGCGGCGAACGGCATTCAACCCCTGCTCTTCGATCAGCCCTGGAATCGGGGGCCGGGACCCCTTCCTTTCCCAAGGATTGAGAACTGGCAGCAGCTGAGCCAAAGGCTGACGTTTTGACCGCGACTCACCAAATTTCCTTTTTTCCCCCTACCCTTTGCGCTAGAATAGGTGGACCCTTACTGAGGGGAGGTACTTACTGGGAGCGGGCTCATACCACGGGGTAGGATGGTGCTGGGCAGCATCCTCCCGCCAATCCACGATGAGATGAATTTATAGAAGTCACGAGGGCTTCGATGGACACGCAGCACCGCACCGCCGACGCGCTCAACCCGGGTGAATCGCCGCCCATCCAGATCAAGGCCAATCGGCAGGGATTCACCCTGGTGCCCGATCCCGCGGCCCCTTTTGAGGCGGTGGTCGCTTTCCTGGAAAAGCGTTTCAGCGAATCCAGGGATTTTTTCCGCCGCGCCGAGATGACCCTGGACCTCAGGGACCGGCCCTTGCGCACGGATGAGATCGCGGCCCTGCACCGCCTGCTGGTGGATCGGGGGCAGGTTCGGCTGATTGAGGTGAAACTGGGTGAAGATCTCACCCTGGTGATGGATCGCCCCTCCGAGCGTCAGTTCTTCGCTCCCAAGGTCCCCCCTGCTCCCCGTGCCGATAATGCGGCGCTGGTCATCCGCAACACCTGCCGTTCGGGCATGCGGGTGGTTTCCGACACGGATTGCGTCGTCTTGGGCGATGTGAACCCCGGCGCCGAAGTCATTGCCGTGGGGGATGTGATCATTTTTGGGAATCTGCGCGGGGTGGCTCATGCCGGCGCCAACGGCGACCGTTCGGCCCGCATCTGGGCCCTCAGTATTGAACCCAGCCAGATCAGAATTGCCGATATCGTGGCGGTCCCGCCCCGCGGCGGTAAACCGACGCCCAAACGCTTCGAGATCGCCGAAATTCAGGATAATCTTATTGAGGTCATCACCCTGTAACGGAAGAACAGCTGTTGTTTTGAAGGGTTTCAGGCTTTTCCTGGCTTGTTGTCAGGAGCTGTCACAGTGCGGTAATCGCGAAATACCAAAACGGATAGGATGAATCATGGCCGGGAAGACAATTGTCGTGACATCAGGCAAGGGCGGGGTCGGCAAGACCACTACCGTCGCCAATATCGGTACGGTATTGGCCAAAAGGAAATACAGCGTGGTGATGA
>CAZDKX010000111.1:0-13917 GCA_964505935.1 uncultured Syntrophobacteraceae bacterium | reverse complement strand
GAGTGCCGAGTTGGACTCGATCCTGCTCGTTAGTCCTCGGACGTCCTGAAGCAACATGAGTTATTGTTCTATTTGAGCCTGTCCGCATCAGCCGCTGAGTATCCAAAAAGGCTGAACAATTGCCTATTTCGCTATTCTCGCGCAGGCGGAAATCCAAATCTTTCAAGGTTTTCCCGGACCCCCGCCTTCGCGGGGGTGGCGATTCGAACGACCTTCCAGACGCACTCTTAGATGTACTCCTCACAGTGCCAGACTCCCCCCTCGGCCTTGGGGAGGGTACAAGTACTGCGTTTTTCACAGTTGCTGCATAGTCCGAGCAGGCCTCCGTCAGGGCTTTGGCCTTGGGTGGGTGGATGCACTGTAACGGGCCTGACCAGTCGAGGATGAGGGGGTGCGGAAATATCGAATTCTTCGCAATAGAGAACTGGCGTGTCGGGTCTCCGGGTAAAGGTGCATGTCAGGGCATGGTTGCAGGTCAAACAGAGGCCCAAGTAATGTACGACCGGAGGGCAAAAAGGTTCCACCGGTTCCTCCCGATGCTTATCTTCGTCTCCTTCGAAAAGAATTTCATCGCGCTGCGCGCTTGCCTTCTTCGTCATGTCGATCATCCTCTCATCCGGTAATGGGTTGCCTTTTTCGTTCCCTGAACCCCTTCCTAGTATTCTCGAGGGCTCCCCTGGCGCAACCCCGTTCGCTTAGGGTCTTATGGCAAGGGGCATGCCAGAGGTTCGAGGTCAGGTCATGCCACGCCCTTTCTCCCGCCACGGGGATTCACCGCCGAAGGCCCTCGAAGCGTGGCAAAGTGGCGCGATAGCACAAGGCGTCTCGTGGGAATCGTTGTTCAAATCACGAGAGTGTGCACTTTGCGGGAGCAGGGGACTGCCGAGCAAAGGAGGGGAAAAGGGATTACGGGGAGGCCGATCGGGTGGTGAATTCTGAATCATTGAGGAGATTTTCCCCAATGACCCTTCCGGATGAGGGTGACTAGCCGCCTATTTTCTTCATTTTTTCGCGCAGGGTTTTACGGTCTATCCCCAGGATGGCGGCTGCCGCGGATTTGTTATCGTTCACGCTGGCCAGCACGTTGCGGATGTATTCCAGCTCGATTTCAGCCAGCGGGCGCGTGAGATCGCCGGTACGGAGCGCCGAAAACCGCATGAGGGAGGGCAGATCCGGCACCTCGATGAGGTCGCCTTCGGTCATGGCCAGCAAGCGTTGAATGACGTTTTCCAGTTCCCGCACGTTTCCCGGCCAGTGATAGGCGCGCAAAATGTGCAAGGCTTCGTCGGAGAGGCGGGGCGGCTTGCGGCCGAATTCCTCGGCTTTTTTCGTGATGAAATGCTGGATCAGCAGGATGATATCATCGCCGCGCTCACGCAGTGGCGGAACGTTTATGGTGAAAACATTCAGGCGATAGAAGAGGTCTTCCCGGAAGAGCCCTTTCCCGGTCAGGGCCTGCAGATCCTTGTTGGTTGCCGCCGTGACCCGGACGTCCACCTTCCGCACGGTACTTGAGCCCAGCATGCAGATTTCCTTTTCCTGCAGCACGCGCAGGAGCTTGACCTGCATGGGCAGGCTGGCTTCGCTCACCTCATCCAAGAGAATGGTGCCCCTGTCAGCCGTTTGGAAAAAGCCGGCCCGGCTGCTGCCGGCTCCCGTGAAGGCGCCCTTGACGTAGCCAAACAGTTCGCTTTCGAGCAGCTGCTCGGGAATGCTGCCGCAGTTCACGGGCACGAAGGGGAAGGACACCCTGGCGCTGTGGTAGTGAATGGCGCGGGCGATGATTTCCTTGCCGGTGCCGCTTTCACCCTGGATCAGGACCGTAGCGGAACTGGCGGCCGCCCGGGCAATCGCCTTGTAGACCTCCACCATGGGCTTGGAGTCGCCGACAAAACCGTGCCTGACCGACGCCGGGGGGGTTCGGGCCAGTTGCCTCCGGAGTCTCAGTTTCTCAAGGGCGCGGTCGACGGCCTCAAAGAGTTCATCATCCGTGAAAGGTTTGGTCAGGTAGTTGTCAGCGCCGTATTTGATCGCCCGGACCGCCCCCTCAACGGTCGGGAAACCGGTAATGAGCAATACCTCATTGTCCTTGAAATTTTCACGAATGTGCCGGAGCAGGTCTAAACCGTCGATATCAGGCATTCTGACATCGGAAATGATCAGGTCGACCGGATTGTTGTCCAGAATGCCGATCGCCTCCGCCCCTCCGCCCGCCGTCAGGACCAGGAAGCCCTTGGAAACCAGGTTCCGGCGCAGCACTTCCAGGGTGCCGGGACTGTCGTCGACCACCAGGATGCGTTCTCGCTTCTTCATGACTGCACGCCACCCCCGCCGATTCCTCTTGCGTTCGCGGCAACCGGCAGCACCACCTGAACGCTGGTTCCCACGCCCGGCTCACTGTCTACACGGATCGATCCCCCCAGTCCTTTCACAATGTCCAGGACCACGGACAAGCCGAGTCCGGTTCCCTCGTGCGGTTCCTTGGTGGTAAAGAAAGGAATGAATATTTTGTCTTTGATTTCAGGAGACATGCCACAACCCGTATCGCTGATGGTGAGTGAAATACTTTCATCCGATCGTGCCGTCCTGATGGTGATCCTGCCTCCGTGCGTAACCGCTTGCAGGGCGTTAAGGAAAATGTTGGCAACAACCTGCCGCAGGCGGCCGGGATCAAGGGTGATCTCTCCCACATCAACACCCAGATCGAGGTCGATGCTGATCTTTTCCTTGGCCAACCGGTGATCGAAGAAACTGATCCCCTCCTTGACAATCTTGTTCAACTCCACGGTGGAGGCACGCTGAGGCATCTTGCGCCCATACATCAGCAGCTTTCGAACGATTTCCCTCACGTGCAAGGATGTGGCCACAATCTTTTCAAGATCGCTCGCCGTCTGAGCCGGTAATCGGGGACTCTTCTTGGCCAGCTGGGCAAACCCCAGGATGCTGGTCAGGGGTTCATTGATTTCATGGGCAACGGCGGCGGCCAGTTGCCCGATCATGGCCAGCCGGTTCGAATGCCTCATCTTCTCTTTGATCTCCTGCTGCTCCTTTTCGTACAGCCATCGCTCGATGCGTGATGAAAGCTCGAGGCCGATGGCATCAAGGAGCTTCCGCTCCTCGTGCAGGAACGGACCTTCGTCCAATTCGGGCATGGCCACCGGATAGGTCACTTCGAGGAGCCCCCGCTGCTGACCGTTGATAAGGATCCTGGCCGATTGCCGCTGAATTGACTCTTCAAAACCTTCGGTGGCGCAGGATTTTCCGTCGAAGGTGATTCTCGCGGCGGCAACTTTCTCGTGCAAATAGGCTCCGGGAATGATCTTGACGATCTCGCACAGGATCTCTTCCAGGGATTTTGCGGGCGTATCGAGGATGTCGGCTATCCGGTAAAGACAGGCGAGTTCCTTCACCCGCTCGTTCAATGACCAGGTAACATGCCACTGGTAGAGCGCGGCGGCAACAACCTGAGTGGCATGTTCCAGGAATTCGATGATCTCCTGGTTGAAACCCTCCTTCCGCTCAAGTCCGAACTGCAAATAACCTGAACCGGCCTCGCCCGCCTCCAGGGGCACCAACGCCACGGACTGATAACCCTTGCTCAGGCAGGCTTCGTGCAGAATGGGCCGGTTTACCCTCTCGGCACAACGCAAGAAGTAACCGTCCGCATGATTGGTCCAGAAGCTCCCCTTTTCGGAGACCTGACCATGGCCTGGAGCCCCTCTTTCCACGAGCATTCCTTGCAGAAGGCTGAGGCAATCATCCCGACCACCGTCGGAGGGAGATTTAACCGCTTGGATCGACTCGTCTGGAGCGCTTGGGACGAAATCCAAGGAATTCTCCCGGCGGAGGATCGCCAGGGCAAACGGCCGGCTCGTGGCTCCAGCCACTTTAACGCCAATCAAATCACATGGGGTGTGATCCAGGAGAACGCTCAGAATCCGCCGGAAGAATTCAGCTTTTGAGAGATCCTCTGAGGCGGTTTTGAGGATGAGGGATGTGAGTGCGAAAAACCCCTTTCCGGTGATCATCTTTTCCATGAGGTGCCGCCGCTTCTTGAGGTATCTTCAAAATACGATAACATGCCGATGGCCCCTGTTGATTCTACAACATCGCAAGGTGAGTCTCCACTGCTTTGGTGGCATGCTGGCATATTAATTGCTTAAGATTACTTCGAGTTATCGCTTCAGATCCGCTATTCCTGCGCTTCTGTAATCCGCTCTCACGGAGGGACTTTTCGTTGATGTTCAGGTTTTTCCGATTGGCACTCACGGTTTTGGGCTCCTTTAGCGTGATGCTCCTGATTTGCGCCCTGATCGGTGCTCTGGGTTTCTATGGTTTGAGCAGCATCAGGAATTCATTCGATGATTTGGCCGTAGTCAGAATACCAAGCATCGATAGTCTGCATGCCATCGGCAACGCGATGCTCGCTGTTGACAGTGCCGAAAATGCTTTGTTGGCCACCGATCTTGGAGAAAAGCAGCGGCGAAGCATTTACCAGCAATTCGATGGGCTTCACAGGAGCATCGCGGACGCTCGCAGCGCGTATGAGAGTCTTCCTCAGAGTATGGACGAGGCAAGGCTGTGGCAGGATTTCATACCCGCCCTGGAGAGGTGGTGGCAGGATCATGAGGAATTCGTCAGGCTTGCCAGGGAATTCGAAACGGGCAAAAGCGCTGCAGCTTACAAGGCAATGTCCGCGCAGGCTCTTGTGGCATGCGGCAGAAGCCTCGCTACCGCTAGGGCTCTGCTCGATGAGACCATTGGGATCAATCAGAGATTGATCGATGAGGGACATAAAGCTGCCGGCAGCATGACATCCTCTTACCAGAATTTCATCGTCGCCATGGTCTTTTCGGGTGCCGGCCTTTCGCTGGCCATCGGCGTAATATTGTGCATCACTCTGGTCAGACGCTCTCGAAGATATGGTCGACGCTTGATCCTGGATGTGCACCAGCCTCTTTTTCAATTTACGCCGACTCGGCCGGTAGGCACGGCACGAGTTCCTCGTCCGAGTTCCAATATGACGGGGCTGTAATCTGTTCGTTTTCCTGCCATCCGTCTTCTTTGATGTCGAAGCGAAACAAGGACCATTCTTCCTTATCCCCTAAATTCAGATTCTCGCAGGGCCAGGGTAAGCCGCCACAGGGCTCATAAGCCAAGCAACTGTAAACAATGGCCCAGAGCGTCACGAAAGACAGGTGGATGGGGAGTTGCCATGGTGGCTTTCAGGCTTTCTATGATCGATTCTGTTTTGGGGCGAAATCGGGTACCCGACAGTCTGCGCTGGTTGTTGAGCAGACGAGCCAGAGCCCTGCTGGCCAAGATCCGAACTTCATAGTAGCTGTTTTCGTCCAGTACGATATTGCACACTTCATCGATCAGTTCTTCGGTGGGGGTTTCAATATGACCGAGCTGCTTGAGCAGCTCCTCGCGCAAGCGCCAGTTCTCCCTATAACGCAGAATGCGGATGATGCCGCGCTGGCATTCGGCCAAACAGCCCGCGCTCTTCAAATCCGCCAGGAGCTCCAGTACTGAGCCCCACTCCCGTAGGTTGCCGAAAGGGTCTTGGGTCATGAGAAAACCTCCTTGATGATCATAGTGCGCCCCATGCGCTTCAACCATATCAGCAAGCCGTATGCCAGGGACGACCAGCCGTTTCCGTCATAATCTTCTTTGTCCTGGTTGTTGCGTTTTATCTATGTAAATCAAATGAATACGATAATACTGTGGACCCGTCCCCTATGCTTTGGTTGGCCAAGCGGGACGAGGGAGGAAGTTCTTGAAGTGAGGAGTTTCTCCCCAGTGGAGGGCATTTCCCCAGCCGGGCACCAAGAACCTCCCGCGGCCGGGAATACAAAATGCAAATTCCCCCTCTCTTTTGACCTATCATGGCTCACTCCGGAAAATACATTGCGCCATGGGCTTTGCTGTTCTTCAAAATATGATGATCTCATGGAATGAATTCCGAAAGCGGGGAACGGTAGGCATCCTTACTCCTTTTTGAGCGAGCAGAAAAGGCATGCTAAGCGGGTCCGTTTGGGGTACTTTCTGGGGTACTCCCATTTGCTATTCTATTCCATACCCAGCATTTTAAGCCACTTTTTGCACACCATCCTGGATAGAGTGTTGCTGTAAAAGCGCATAACTCTTGCTGTCGTAGTCCTTTCACGCCGGCAACACCGGTTCAAATCCGGTTGGGGACGCCAAACGATTCCAATAGGTTAAGGGTTTTACGACCTAAACAACACTCGGTGGATATACCGGGTGGATATACCAGGAACCTCCTAAGCGCCAACTTGGGAGGTTCTTTCCTTTTGAACAAAGGGTATTACCCTTCCTTTCTCCGGCCCACGGTTGCTCAGCACCTGCAAAGCCTCTTTCATTTCGTTCAGCTCAAAGCCGAGGCTTGCAAGATACCGCTCCGTGGTGGTCGGATGCTGATGCCGCAAGATCTTCTGGATCATGCTTACCGGTTTTCCCTCCTTATACAGAAGCACAGCCGTCAAATGCCGAATTGCGTGAAAGCCGAACTTCTTGACTCCTGCCTTCTTGCAGAGCTTTCCCATAACGTGCTGTCGGTACTTGAACGGATCCCCTGGCCTGAACCGGGGGGAAGCATCCTCAAGCATCGTGAATACATATTCTGAATCAGGATAAGGGCGATTCGCCCACCAGTGCCGCAGAATGGACTTGAGTTCATCAGTCATCGGGATCCAGTCAGCTCGCATGGATCCATCCCGAGTCTTCTTGGTGGTCAAACGAACTTGGCCATGATGGAAATCCACGTCCGACCACTTCAGCCGGAAGAGTTCTCCCCACCGGGCAGCCAAATAAAGGAAGCAGGAGAGCATGACTCTGTCCTGGCCCTGGGACTTCTCAAAAGCCTTCCAGAAATCCTCTTCAGGAGGAATGTATCGAGGTAACGGATCTTCAGAAAATCGCTCGACTGCAGCAAAAGGATTGGCCAAGTTTGGGAATCCATCAACATACTTCCTACCCCACTCCCAGGCCGTCATAAGATTCTTTCGATCTTTGTTGGCAGCATGTCCGGAACGCTTTTCAAACTGCTTCTGGAGATATTGCAGGGCAACAGCAGGGGTAATCTCTGAGAGTTCTTTACCTTTGCTGAACCTCAGAAAACGTCCAATAGCACTCTTCTTTTCATCATAAGTCTTGTTGGAGCACCTCCTGCGAACATCGTCCAGGTAGCTATTCCCCCAGTCCAAGTGCTGCGGCAAGTCCGTGACGATCTCGGTTCTCTGCTGCCGCTGCCGATCCAGCTCCCTTGCTTCCTCTTCGAGCCGCTTCTTTTCCTCTTCTTCCCAGATTATCGCTTTCCGTCTCTCTCTTTCCCCCTTCTTGAACCACTTGCTGGACACAATCTTTCCGTTGGACTTCACGACTCCGCGCCACCGAAGGACACCACGTCTCATCGTTTCCGTTGGCATCAAAGAACCTCCGTATTCGATTTTCAAAGAACCGTAGGCATCCTGGTGCAACCTTTACGCCGCCAAGAAGAGCAGCGTACTTTCGGACCGTTCGTACGTCAACACCGAAAGTCTGCGCTACCTCATGAGGGGTCATGGGCGCCCCCAACTGTTCGTGAAGTTCTCTCAAGCTCATGGCAGATCAGAGGCACTGAAATACAATCTGTGAGAAATCAAGGCATTAACAGCCTGATATGCATAGCGGGATCCTGGGCCCTATTCGCTCAGCCTTTGGGTTTCTCATGGGATTGCTGACGGTATCGTTTCGAACCTTGTGACTTTCCGAAGAGCTGCACAGGCTCCGCCCAACTCGGGGCAGGTGCCATTTGGCGGGTTGATCACCGCCCCGTCATTGACCATAATCGGTATCGAAGGTTTGACGACTGAACTCATCCCCCGTCCCAATAAGCAGGGTTCGTTTGGTGCTACGGGGAACCGGGTTTTTTTTGGCCTAAAGCCGCCGCTCCGGTTTCATACTGGGGCGGCATAGAAAAGGATTTCGGCTGAAATCCTTTGAGTCCGAAATCGGCGCATTTACTTGTTCTTCCCGGCGCCGACTCCGGAATTGATCATTGCCTCCAAGTCCTTCTTCTTGACCATCCGTCTACTGCCCATTTTGATGGATGGAATCTTGCCAGCGTGAGCCCATGATCTGATTGTGTGCATGGAAAGCCCGGTGACGACGGCAACCTCTTTGAGGTCGAACAGAGACTTTTGCATCGCTTGCCTCCTATTTGGATACCGATGGAAGCAGAAATACAAAACAAAATTTCGCATATCAATACAAAATATTTGACACGTCGCATACTTATGGGTATTAACCTGTATGTAAGGATACAAAAGTATGTAAATCCATATACTCATGGAAGGGGAATCATGGAGACAAAGCGCCTGGGGAAAATGATCAAGGTGAGGCGCAAAGCATTAGGGCTGCGCTATTCCCAGCTCGAAAGAAAATCGGGACTCACGTACGCCTACCTGAAATCGCTGGAGAGAGGCGAGCGGGTACCCAAGATCGAGACCCTCATGCGGCTTTCGGAAGCCTTGCTAGTGCCGTTTCACGAACTTCTTTCCGCGCTCGGCGTTCCCGTTATCGGCACCCTCAATCTGGTCCCTGTCATTTCCTGGGTAAACGCCGGAAACTGGGTTGAGTCTTATCAATCCCCGGATGTGTCTGACTGGGTAGTAACCGATGTTGCCAAACAAGAAGTCTTTGCGCTACGAGTTGAAGGAGATTCCATGGCGCCGGAATTCGCGAATGGGGACCTCGTCGTGGTGGACCCGCATGCAGCATGGGAAAACGGACATTACGTGATTGCCTTGAAGGATAACGAGACGATTTTCAAGCAATATAAAATCTATGGCAAAACCGCCGTGCTGAAACCTCTCAACCCTAACTATGATGACATCGTGCTCACCGAAGAAATTCAGATCATTGGCCGGGTTGTCAGGAAGATAAAGCGGTATTGATCAAAATCGTTGAGTTGCAGGCAGGCGAGTTGGCACTATCTTCGCGCCTTTCGAATCACCTTGATGATCTTTTCGGTCTGCTTTTGTCCGAGACCGAGGGAGATGAGATCTGTCTTGCCGACGGCTTGGAGGTCTTTCAGTTCTCGAAAACCTGAATAAACCAGCTTCTCAATCGTCCTTTTGCCGATCCCCTCCAACTTGAGGAGGGAACCCAGGCCGGAACCATATTTTACCTTTTCGATGAGCTCCAGGATGCGCAACATTAGCGAGTCAAGTTTGTAGCATTTGCGGCTGTCGCAGATCTGAGCCAACCCGCTCAGTAACCACAGTGCAGTGGTCTTCAAGCCTTGCTCCAATTTGCCCTCGTCAACCTGGTACAGATTGGCAAGCTCAGCTAGAGCCTTCCCTCGTGAATGGCGGTGCAGCAGAATCGCGACGTCCATGAACTGGTAGAATTTCTTCTCGGCGACGCCTTTGCGCTGAGACTCAATCTTCACCTTCAGAGACCCGAGCAGGCGGCCAGGACCCCGTTCCGGATTGCTCTCTGAACGCCAGAGGTTCACAAGGGGTTTGTCATCGGGATCCAGTTGCTCGATATAGTCCTGGATAGCACCGATCCTACTCTTGCTTGGTGGTCTCAGCAGGTGGTCACACATTTCCAGGCCAGCGCAGGTCATAAACAAGAAATCGAGATCGGTAAGGCGTGAAAGGTAGTTGTTGTCTTTGTCCCGGTCCTGCTCTCTTTCTTTTTCATTCAGGCGAATCAAGGCAACCAGAAAACCACCAAGTGCCGCACCTGTTTGGGGGTGAAGCCCGGTAAGGCAGGTTGTCCGCCCCAGGGGACGCGATTGGTAGAGGTCTTCTGATCCCTCAACTTGTTCGATCAAATGCCACTGCTGGAGATGCTGGAGAACAGAGTGGATGTTTCCGCTGAAACCGAAGACAAAGCCAGAAAAGGTGCTCCTCAGAAATTGTTCAATCTTCCTGCCGGACGTTCTCCCGCAAGCAACGATTTCCGATAGCACCAGCGCCTGCAGGATGCCTTGCTCTTCCTCCCGACGCCGTTCATCTCTCCGCCAATCCTCCTTACTGCTGGTACCGAACATCCGGGGTTCAAGTGGCGGCAAAGCCATGGAACGAAGCTTTTCCGCATACATTTCCCCAATTTTGGCATCATCCACCAATACTTCACCGTGCCCGGCCGCATCCCCCCGCCCGGCGCGCCCGAGCATCTGGAGAATGTCGGTGAGGGTGAGGTGTCCTTTCCCCAGAAAAGGTGATCTCTTATGAAAACATGCGTCGCAGGAAGGTTTACTCCCATTTTTAATGAGGTCGTTGCGACAATCACCCGCAGTAAGTTGTCGCGGTACGCCCCAGCAATCGAATTCCGCTGTTGGAGAGTAAGTCCCGCATGAAAGAAACTCACTCCTCGTGTCTGAAACCTTCCGGAAAGACTCGATCCGTCGGAACCAGGCCCATTCGCCACCGCCACACTGGATTCTATGTGCTGAGCCAGTCGCTTCGCGTCATCCTTGGTATAGGTGAAAATGAGGACCGAATGTTCCGGAAGCTTGAGGATGCTCTCCAGTTGTTGGCAGAGGTAGGCGTTCTTGTCTTCCACCTGAGTGACCCTCAGATGCAAGGGGGGGCAGCGCCATGAATCCTCGATCGTTATGACACGGCGACCAGCACTCTGGAGCCAATCACGAAGACGGGCAATTCCGCCGACGGTAGCTGAAAGGCCGAGGAGATTGATATGAGGGGCAATCATTTGGACGCGAGTAATGGCTGCCTCAAGGGTTGGCCCCCGTTTTTCCTCAGCCAGCAGGTGAATCTCATCGATGATCACATTGCTGATTTGGCTCAACCAGGGATGGTACTCAGGGTTCCGCAAGAGGATCTCCAGCCGCTCGGGCGTGCAGAGGATGACATCTCCAACGCGCGGTGGAGGTGAGTGCATGAAGTCATCGGTGAGCTGGTAGTCACCCGTGGTGATTCTGACCCGCACCTGTTGCCCCGAGGATTCTTTCACCTTTTCTGCAATGGTTTCAAACTCTCTGCGCTTCTCTTCGGCTATGGCCTTAAGGGGAGTCACATGGAGTGATCTTGCTCTGCGCGTCAGTGCCTGATGAAAAACCCTCAATATAGCGATCAGAGTCTTGCCGCTGTTGGTTGGGGAAACCACGAGAAAATGAGCATCGGCATCCAGTATCCCCCGTTCCAGGGCACTTGCCTGGGGGGGAGTCAGCCACCGATCGTCCCCATGGAAGGCGATGAGTGCTTCGGCCAGTGTAGGGTCGCAGGAGATCTCCGAAAAACGAAGAGTCCTGGGACGCTCATTCACGCCAATAACTCCGCAATCCCACTGGTTGAAAGCTTCCATCCCTATTCCCGGTCGGCATCTTCCAGGAGCTCGAGCAACCTCTCCCAAAGCGGATAGAGTCTCTTGCACTTTTCCTCATCGAGTCCCTGAACATCCGCCATCAGGCGCGCCCGGAAGGGTTCCCTTGAGGATACTCGGGCCTTCTCCGGGGGCTTTCCGAACTGCAGCTGTTCGGTAGAAATTCCCATGGCCTTTGCAAGCTTGTAGATGGTGGCGAGTTGGGGGTGGTGATTTCCGCGTTCAATGCGACTGACCGCGTTATGGCTAAGACCGGCCTTTTCTTCCAACTGTGCCTGGGTGAGTCCCAGGGACCTCCTCCACATGCTCACCTGTTCGGCGATCTCGGCCTGTCCCAAGGAAAGAATTCCTCATTCATGTGGAATTGTCAATCTTCTATACACATTTTTATGTAAGTAAGTTCTGATTGATGCTATATTTCCTCAAAGACGTGTAAATGTAAACACTCAAGGGAATGGGCGTCCGATGCTCGGCTCAGAACCTCCTATCATCAGAGAACTCTTCCCTCCCCAAAGGGAAGTGCTCGACCAGGGTTTTTTGTCTGGTCGTGAGCACTGGATCATCTCCATGCCAACCGGGTCGGGAAAGACCCTGCTCGGTGAGTGGGCACTCCTGGGCGCAGTCGAACGCGGATTCAAAGGAGTATACCTTTCGCCCCTCAAAGCCATCGCCGAGGAAAAACGTAACAATTGGCAGGCCCGATACCCCGGCATTCGATTTGGCATCTACACGGGTGATGCCCTGAAGGGGGGAAACAGACCAACCCTGCCTCAGCCGATGTCTTGCTTTGCACCCCCGAACGCTTCGACGCTTATCTCAGGAGTTGGAAAAGAACCATATCGTGGGTTGCGGACATTGACGTCTGCGTGATCGACGAGCTGCACCTTTTGAATGAGGGACCACGCGGGGCCCGACTCGAAGCACTGATCACCAGGGCGCTTAGACTGAATCCGTTCATGCGTATCATCGGCCTCTCGGCGACCCTCGCCAACCTGGACGAACTGGCAGAATGGCTGCAGGCGAGAACCTTCCAAAGTAGTTGGCGACTGGTGCCGATCACCAAACAGGTGCGCCGGTTTTCCAAGACCACCGACAAGCCGGCGATACTTCTTGAGGAAATTCAGGAAACCACCGACAGCCATGGGAAGGTGCTCGTTTTCGTCAACTCCCGCAAGAGAGCCGAAGCCCTTGCAAAGCAGCTGCGACAGGCCGGCATAGTCGCTGCATTTCACCATGCAGGGCTCTCGCGAGCCGATCGTTTGAGCACCGAAACAGCATTCCGGCATGGCCCGCTCGACGTATTGGTTGCCACCTCTACCCTGGAGATGGGTCTCAATCTTCCGGCACGAAAGGTCATCCTCTACGACAGTTACACATTCTCAGAAAAGGGGCGCTTTGTGGATCTGCCGGTCATCAACTATGTGCAGAGGACCGGTCGGGCGGGGCGCCCGGGTTTGGATACGGAGGGTAAATCGGTATTCTTTCTTCCGGCCTGGGCCGGCAATGAGAAGCGCTACGCAAACGAAATGATTGAACCCATCTGGTCGTCGCTCTTTGATGAAAACCTCCTTGCCGAGCAGGTACTGGCGGAAATAAGTTCTCGTATCGCTATCACCCAGGCGCAGCTAGAAAGCGGTTTTGGCGACAAGACTCTTTGGCGATTTCAAGGCGGAAAACACCGGATGGACGCGATCGTCGACCTCCTGGTCGGCTCGGGGATGAATGTTGATCACATGAATGAGCGTGCTGGGCCAGCATCGGAAAGACTCCTTGATGCTTGACCGGTAATGGTATCCCCGCCGCATAGCAAAATTCCTAGTGCTGAGGATTGACACATAAGAAAAGAATAAAGTAAAATTGTAAAGAAAGTGGAGAATGCGATTTTTGAAGGATTAAAAAGATGCTAGTAAGGCTCAGTTCCAAGAATCAAATCACTGTACCGCGCAAAATCCTTGCGAAGCTGCCTAACGCAAAGTACTTCGAGGTCGAACTCAAAGAAGGCAAATTAGTTCTGAAGCCCGTTGAGGTAGTGGAAAGCAAACTCGAACAGATCCAGCAAAAGATGACCGATCTTGGGCTTAGAGAAGATTCGGTGGTGGAAGCGATTCAGTGGGCGCGATCCAAGCAGTGAAGGTTGTGTTGGACACAAACGTTGTTATTTCGGCTCTGCTTTTTGGAGGACAGCCCGGCCGTCTCAGATCGTTGTGGAGAGAAAAACTCATCCAATCCTTCGTGTCACAAGCCATCATCGACGAATACCTGAAAGTCTTCGCATATCCAAAGTTTCAGTTGACACAGGGTGAAATCGAATACGTTATCCATAAAGAGATCCTGCCTTGGTTCGAAACGGTAGAAGTTCCTCAAGGAGAAGCATTCGTCCTCGATGATCCTTCCGATGACAAGTTCATCTGGTGCGCCGAAGCAGCAAAGGTGCACTGGATCATATCTGGCGACGAACATCTTTTGAGACTGGAATACCGGAAGATTCCTATCGTGACTCTGTCGAGATTCCTTGAGATCTTTGCAAAGCACTCGTGAAAAGCATTTTCTCCTGAAATC
>CAZDKX010000110.1:0-14002 GCA_964505935.1 uncultured Syntrophobacteraceae bacterium | reverse complement strand
TCGGTTAGAGGCTGTCCAAAATCAAATGGCAGTTATTGCAGTCTTTTTCAAACCGCGAAGACCACGAAGAAATCACTTCGTGTCCTTCGTGCTCTTCGCGGGATATCGTACTTTTCATTATTCCCTGTGTGCGGCTATGGCAGGGCATAGACGGCTTTTCTGATCTTGCTGGAAAGGAGCGAAGGAATATGCCCTACCCCTGTGCCGTGTGCGACGCTGATTTGGAGCAGGTGGATATGGTAGCCGCGTGTACCTTTTGCGGCGATGAGACGCCGGCGCAGTACCTGTGTGCCGCCGGGCACCATATCTGTGAGGAATGCCAGCTGGCCGACTGGCCGCAGGTGGTCGAACGGTGTGTGCGGGCTCACGCGAGAACGATCCGGCGGCGATCGTGAAACTCATCATGAAGCCTCCGATGTCCGTCATGCACAGCCCCCAGGACAGGGGGACGCCCTTAGTTTTTTACATTTTGAAGCACTGCTATGTGCAGCCCTTCACGATCCACGGCGATGCAGGAAATCATCACCGTCCCCTTCGTCATAGAAAAGCTCCCGGCGCTCTATGCCGAGTGTGCTGATGGGGTGCAGCGCGCCCGGCGCATCCATATCGGGTTTGTCTTGGCATGATGCTCTTCTAGGATGTTCAAGAGCAGTGGCAAATATAAAATATAAAGGGCGTCCCCTAACAGGGCGGCAGGCTATGATTTCAACTTCTGATATAGCGCGGTAAGCCTCGATCACCTACTCCCAACTATCCTTCTTCGTTTTTCCTCCAGTGATTCTCTACGGCTCACAGGACACATGACAGATACCCGTCGGCGTTTCGACGGCGTAAGGGAAGTATTTCTCCTTGAACCAGAGCGCGACGCTGACCAGGCTGATCAGGACCGGCACTTCCACCAAGGGGCCAATGACCGCAGCGAAAGCCTGCCCCGAGTTGATCCCGAAGACCGCGACCGCCACGGCGATGGCCAGTTCGAAATTGTTGGATGCCGCGGTGAAACTCAAAGTGGTCGATTGTTCGTAGGTCGCCCCTACCTTCATGGAAAGAAAAAAAGAGACAAAGAACATGATCACGAAATAGACGCACAGCGGGACGGCCACCCTGAGGACGTCGAAAGGCAGTTGAACAATGAACTCCCCTTTGAGGGAAAACATCACCAGAATGGTGAAAAGCAGGGCAATGAGGGTGATGGGACTGATCTTGGGAATGAATTTTTGCTCATACCACTGTCGACCTTTGGCCTTAAGGCCGATCAAGCGGGAAAAGACGCCCGCAAGGAAGGGAATGCCGAGGTAGATGAAGACGCTTTCAGCAATCTGGCGCATGGAAATGTCGACCGCGGCTCCTGTCAGACCGATCCAGTCCGGTAGAAGAGTGATGAAGAAATAGCCATACACGGAAAAGAAGAGCACCTGGAAGACGGAGTTGAACGCCACCAGGCCGGCGCAATACTCGCGGTCTCCAGCCGCGAGATCGTTCCATACAATGACCATGGCGATGCAGCGGGCGAGCCCGATCAGGATCAACCCGACCATGTATTCGTGGTAGCCGGAAAGGAAGGTAATGGCGAGGAGAAACATGAGAATCGGGCCAATCACCCAATTCTGTATCAGGGACAGGACCAGGACTCGGAAATTGTGAAACACCTCCGCCATCTCCTCGTACTTTACCTTGGCGAGCGGCGGATACATCATGAGGATGAGGCCAGCGGCAATGGGAATATTGGTGGTTCCAACCTGGAAGCGGTTGATGACTTCGCGAATGGCCGGATAGAGGTATCCTCCACCCACGCCAACAGCCATAGCCAGGAAGATCCACAGGGTCAAAAACCGGTCGAGAAAAGAGAGCCTCTTGGCAATGGACGTTTCCATCGTGAACCTCCTCCTTGTCGATCATTCCTTGGAAGTCAGAACTTCCGGGAGTTTTTCCACAAATTCCTTGATGTCATCGCGCACTCGCCGATAGTGAACCATGGCGTCTTCTTCCGACTGGGCACCGGCAGCCAGACGGGGTGGATCATCAAATCCCACATGCAGCACCCTGGTTTTGGCGGGGAATACGGGGCAGGTTTGATGAGCGTTGTCGCAGAGCGTGATGACATAATCAAATTCGATATCTTCAAGGGTATCGACATCTTTTGAGGCCTGACCTGAAATATCGACGCCAGCCTCCGCCATGGCCTTGATTGCCCTGGGGTCGATCCCGTGCGGATCAACACCCGCTGAGTAAGCTACAATCAGCTCACCCTTCAGAAGGCGGGTCCAGCCTTCCGCCATCTGGCTCCGGCAAGAATTACCCGTGCATAGGTAGAGGACTTTTAATCTCTCTGGCTTTGCTTTCATGGCCCACACCCCCTTCCATCGAAAGCGCGAAGGCTACCAATCGAGCGGGAACTGCCCGAGATAGGCCAAAAGTCTCTGCCTGTTGTCGTCGCTCAGAGGGGGGCAGTCGGACGGCCCCCTACCTCCCTCTGCGACCTGAGCGGCAAAGACCATGCAGGTGGGTTGCCCACATTCGCGACAGTTGGTTTTCGGCAAAAGCCTGAGGATCTCGATCACCCCCGGTTTGGGAGCACCTTCGAAACGCGGTTCGATCTTGCTTCGCTTCTCCCAGGTTTCGTTGATTTCCCCCTTCAGCCATTCCAGGATCTTGTCCACCTCCGTCTCGTCCTTCAGGGCATTGACGGCAATCTCGCGGGGATGCACCGTAATGAGCTTCCCGTGGGTCTTGAAGGTAACCGAGGGCGGCTCCCTGGTGTATTGATAGCCTCCCAACACCGCATTGAGATAGGGCAAAACCTCGGTAATGTCCTCATTCAGATGGGCAATGCAGTGCAAGGACTGGAAACTCGGGTTGCACTCCGGACGAAAGATTTCTTTCCAATAGCTTTTCAGTAGCATGCGACACCTCCGTCGCGCGGCACTAAGCCGACTACTTGAGCCAGCCCAGGACTTCTCCTTTCGAGGGGACCTTTCCCGTGCTCTTGACCGTGCCGTCAATCACCACCGCCGGGGTCGAGAAAATCCCATGTCTGGCAATCTCAGCAATATCTTTGACGTATTCGACTTCAGCGATTACCCCGGCTTCCGCAACGGCCTCCTTCACGATTCTCTCGGTTTCGTGACATTTCATACAGCCAGGCCCCATGACTTTGATTTTCATGCTACACTCCTTTTCTCAAACTGGGTTAGTTGGTACGGGTTCTGCTCACCCTTGATCACAGCAGCATATTAAATAAGCAGCCAACTATGAGGATGCCGAGACCGACCGTGCCGAAGAAGGTGGCGATCAGGCGCGGTTTGAGCACCTTGCGCAAAATGACCGCCTCCGGCAGGGAGAGCGCGATCACGGACATCATGAAAGCGAGGACCGTCCCCAGCGCGGCCCCTTTTTCAAGGAGGGCATGGACCACCGGGATAATACCGGCAGCATTGGAGTACATGGGGATGCCGATCAGGACGGCCAGCGGCAGCGACCACCAGACTCCCTTGCCCATGATTGAAGCCAGGTAACCCTCGGGTACGTAGCCGTGGATGCCGGCGCCGACCGCGATCCCCAGCACCACGTAAACCCACACCCTGCCGACAATATCGCGCACCGCATCGAGTCCGTAACGGATGCGATCAGCCCAGGTCTGGTGGTCCTCCGGGATGCCGTTTTCTCCCATCCGGACTTCGGAAACCCACTCTTCCAGCTGCCCTTCCAGGTGCATGCGTCCGATGATCCATCCCGCCACCATGGCGATGATCAAGCCGGTGCCAAGGTAGATCGCGGCTACCTGCCATCCGAAGAGCCCGAAAAGCAACACCACCGCGATTTCGTTAACCATCGGCGCGGAGATGAGGAAGGAGAAGGTTACCCCCAGCGGAACGCCGGCCGCTACAAAGCCGATGAAAAGCGGTACTGCCGAACAGGTGCAAAAGGGCGTAACGATGCCGAGTAAGGCTGCCAGGATATTGCCGAGGGACTCCTGCTTTCCTGCAAGGAGCCTCCGCGTGCGTTCGGCAGTGAAGAACGAACGCACAATGCCAACCCCGAACACGACCAGCACCAGGAGCAGGAGGACCTTTGGGGTGTCATAAAGGAAGAATTCAATGGCATGGCTCAGGTGTCCATCGGCTGGCAGGTCTAAGATCTGGTAGGTCAGGTAACGAGAAAACGGCTGCAGGTTTGAGTAGATCAGCCACCAAGCTCCCAACAGCGGCAGACCGCAGACCAAATACTTGACAGCCGCTGATTTTGTGCCCCTGGCCGATAAAGTATTCTCGCTCAGGGATGCTTCCGCGGTGCAGCAGCAACCCTTATCCTTGGTAGCTTCCATGCATGATCCTTTCGATCTGTCCCCGCCTTCGAAGGGTAATGATGCCTGGGGGCAAAAACCTTCATCTCCTGCAAATGTTTTCCCGCCGTATTCCCGGAAGACCTTCAAGGATGGCGGCAACCTCCGGATCGTCTTTCAACCAATGTTTGAGGGCTCCAAGGAGCAGTGCCGCATAAGGGCTGATTTCGCCATCCGTGGTGGAGTAGTTGACCCACAGGCCATCTTTTTCAGAGGCAACCAGACCCGCTTCTTCAAGAACCTTCAGATGGTTGGAAACCGTCGGCTGGGCAATCCCCAGGGCAGCCTGCACTTCGCAGACGCACATCGGCCTGGACTGAAGCATCTTGATCATCTTGACCCGGTTCGGGTCGGAAAGACTTTTCATGACCCTAACAAACTCTTTCATTGAAACCCCCTCTGGCAGATTTTCAATTGCCAATATATCGTATATATTGTTATTTGTAAATATTCCAATTCTTTTATTCCTCAAGTATTGGATTTTATATTGTTATATAGATTGATCAGTAGACTTTCGACGCCATTACAACAATATATTCCAAAGAAAGTCGAGGAAAATCCTCGTCAGGTGTCCCCCGATCTGGCGTACACTATGTGGCTATGCTGAGAAACAGCAAGCTTCTACCGTCTTGAAAGACATTTTTATTCGCAAATGTAGTGGTAAAGCGCCGCATGGGGCGCCGCATAGGGTTTGTCCACGGAAAACATTCCGAAAGCGTGGAGAGGGATGAGCTCTTTCCTCTGAGCGAGCTTTTGAGAACCCCCTTAGCCTTGGCTTCTGCTGACTTGCCATGCTTTGTGTATGGGAAGGCCGGACGATGGGAAGACAACCGTTTCTCTGGGTGATTCAAAAGTACCTGCTATCGGCAAGCTCCACCTCCATCATATTTTATGTATTTATGTCTGATACTTGCTTCATGCACCCTAAACGATTCCCCGACATCCTGGCCTTTCTCACCTACGACGAAGCCCTCCTTTGATAGCATGATCATCGAAAGAGCCTGCTTGAGGCTGGTAACTACTCTTCTTTCTTCACGAGAGCCTTGCGGACCAGCTTGGCAATACTTTTGAGGGTGAGTGGTTTCATGGCGAACTCCCGTATCCCCATTGACTTGGCCTCCTCCTCCGTAAGGATTTCGCTGAATCCCGTGCAGAGAATGATGGGAATACCCGGCCTGATGCTCAGAAGCTCGACTGCAAGTTCCTTCCCCGTCATGCCCGGCATGGTCATATCGGTAATGACGAGATCGAAGCGATCCGGTTGGGTACGAAGAAGCTCCAGCGCCGTGGCACCGCTTGTCTCCGCAAGGACCTCATAGCCGAGCCCCTGCAACATCTCCCGGCCCATTTCCGCCAAAGTATGTTCGTCATCGATGAAGATGATCCGCCCCTTGCCTCCTGGAATGGGGCTTGAAGACTCTTCCGTCAATTTCCCACCCCGTTCGATTACCGGCAGATAGATACTGAACGTCGAACCTTTACCGAGTTCGCTCTGAACGGTGACGCTCCCTCCGCACTCCTTCACAATTCCATAGACCACCGAAAGTCCCAGTCCGGTCCCTTCCCCCCTCTTCTTTGTCGTAAAGAACGGGTCAAAGATCTTGCCGATGATGTCCGGGGCTATGCCGGTACCGGTATCACTAACACTGAGCTTCACGTACAGACCGGGCTTCAAATCCAGATAAAGGGGCAACATCTCCTCTTTGATCTCTGCCTGACGGAGGTCGACTTCAATTTCCCCGCCTTTCTCTCGCATGGCGTGAGCTGCATTGGTACAAAGGTTCATGATGACCTGGTGAAGCTGTATCGGGTCGGCGAGGACCTCTCCCACCCCGGGGCTGATTCCCTGGCGAATCTCGATGGTCGACGGGATGGTCGCCCGCAGCAGTCTGAGGGCCTCCGTGATCAGTGAACCGACATCAACCGGCTTAATCTCCTTATCCGCCTTCCGGCTGAAGGCCAGAATCTGGGCAACCAGGTTTTTGGCTCGGTCGCCGGCTTTCAGAACCTGATCAAGGTAGGGGTGCAGTTCTCTCTGCTGGAGCTTTCCTTTTGCGATCTCCGTATACCCTATAATGGCAGCAAGGATGTTGTTGAAGTCGTGGGCGATGCCACCTGCGAGGGTGCCGACCGCCTCGATCTTCTGCGACTGGAAAAGCCTGGACTCCATAGCCTTACGTTCCGTAATATCCTGGAGGATACCCTCCAAGTAAGCAAGCTTCCCACCCTCATCGCGAACGGCTCGAACGTTGATGGCGACCCACGCAACGGTCTTGTCCTTCCTAAAAAACTGAGCCTCAAAGGCCTTGGCTTCACCCCGTTCCTCAATCAACCGCAGAAGCTCAGAGCGGCGTTCAGGGTTAACATAGAGTTGTCCAGAGATGTCAGTGATGCTGTTCATCAACTCCTCAGGCGAATCATAGCCAAGGATCCTCGCAAGGGCCGGGTTGCAACTCAGGACACGTCCTTCGGCGGTGACCTGATAGATGCCTTCGAGAGCGTTCTCAAAGATGCTGCGATATTTCTCTTCTGCCTGTCTGAGTCCTTCCTCCGCCCGCTTGTGCTCGGTGATGTCCTGGATGATGCCGAACACGACGTTCCTGCGGCGATCATACTCCGCGACGGAGTGGATGTCGGTGATCTCACCGGTATCGGGGCGTCGAATTTTGAACTCGATGTCGTACGGCCGGCCTTCTTCAACTGAGGTTTCCGGTACCACCTGCTGCAGATGGTGTCAAGGGAATCGACATGTTGATCTCATCCTCAACAGCCAGGTATTTGACGGACTTCGATTTGGTGATGTGATGAAGCTCCCGTTATGCCTTGTTCCAGGGTGGTTTAAGAGGTCACGTTGAGACAAAACCGTCTGGACCTTGACACTGAATATGCGTATAACTCGACCCAGGGCGACAATATATTTACCATTGACACATGATTTCAAATTTTATCTATTATTATCACCATGCAAAGCCAAACCTGTCGTGAGGCAGGGACGGAAAGCCTACGGATCTCGGGAGAGATGGCCGGGTTGCCTTGAGAAGTTCCACACGTTTGTTTATTTCCTGATAGCGAGTATGGACTAGAGAACCCCTATGACTATCACTCCCACCTCACCAAGATGCGAGAAGGCCATTCAGACTTACCGAACGTGTGGCTTTGAGCATGCTCAGAATGCTCCATCGAGCACTGTCGCCAGGCAAGATGTCCGGAATAGAGCGGACAATGTTCAGATTTCTCAAGAGGCACTTGATCGTTTGGAATTGTTAAAACAGAAAGAGGCAGAGGACCGTTCAAAAAGAGCACAAACCATCAGAGAAAAGGATCGGGAGCTGGAGAAGAGCCTGAGGATACTCAATCTGGATAAGGATGCCAGTCTGCAGGAAATCAGAGAAGCCTATCTCCATGCCATCCAGCTCTATCACCCCGATCGACACGCCTATCTCCCTCCAGATTTCCGGCGGCTGGCTGAAATGAGGAGTAAGCAGATCAACGAGCTGTACAGCACGCTACTCAAGCTCAAGATGGATGATGCGTGATGGCGTCGGAATAGGGTGCCGCCTGTTGGTGCTCACCATCAAACCGGCACAAAAACGGCCTTGACAGGGCTGATCGCACCTGCTATCGGGACTCTTTGAAGAAGCGGTTTCCGGTCACGCCCCATACCCATAATAACCAACCAATAGAAGGAGGTCACATGCGGAGAGTCACGGTGCTGGTTCTTTTCATGGTGCTGGCGATGGTCTGCTCATCCTTTGCCGGGGAAACGTTTGAAGCGGTGAAGAAGCGCGGCCAGCTCATCGCGGGCGTCAACACGGGCGCCCCGGGCTTTTCAATGCCGGACAGCCAGGGCAACTGGACCGGGCTCGACGTGGACATAGCGCGCGCGATTGCGACCGCGCTCCTGGGCGACCCCACCAAGGTCAAGTTCGTGCCGCTGACCTCCCAGCAGCGCTTTCCGGCTCTGCAGTCCGGCGAGGTGGACGTCCTCTGCCGCCAGACCACGATCACCCTGAGCCGCGACACCTCGCTCGGGTTCGAGTTCGCGCCCGTTGAGTACTATGACGGGCAGGGCATCATGGTCCCCGCGGACATGGGCGTGAAAAGCGCCAAACAGCTCGACAATCACACCATCTGCATGCTGCCCGGGACGACCACCGAGCGCAACGTCGCGGATTACTTCCGCTCAAACGGGATCAAGTTCAAACCCGTGCTCATCGAGAGCAAGGACGAGCTGCTGAACACCTTCGTCGCGGGCCGGTGCGACGGGATCACCTCCGACGCGTCCACCCTGGCCGGCATGCGCGCCGTGACCGCCGACCCCGGCAAATACGTGATCCTGCCCGAGCTGATCTCGAAGGAGCCGCTGGCAACAGCCGTGCGGCAGGGCGACCCGCAGTGGAAGGACCTGGTGTATTGGACGGTGATGGCCCTCATCGAGGCGGAGGACCTCGGGATTACCTCGAAGAACGTGGACGAGATGCTCAAGAGCGATGACCCCAACGTCCAGCGTTTCCTCGGCGTCACCCCCGGCAATGGGCAGGCCCTCGGCGTGGACGAGAAGTGGGCCTACAGTATTATCAAGAAGATCGGCAACTACGCCGAGATCTTCGACCGCAATCTCGGCCCGTCGACGCCCATGAAGCTCGACCGCGGCCTGAACAAGCTCTACAAGCAGGGCGGGCTCCTGTACTCCCCCCCGTTCAAGTAGCCCTTCCGCCGGGGTGCCCGCCACGGGCGCCCCGGTGCCTCACCTTTGCCCCAGATGAGCTCACGCGCCGACATGGCTGAACGCCCGACCCCCTTCTGGCGGGTCCCCAAGGTCCGCGCCGTCCTTTATCAGGTGTTCGCCCTCGCAGCCCTGGCGGCCCTCTTCGCATTCCTGGCCTACACCGCGGTCGACAATCTGCAGAAACAGCACATCGCCACCGGGTTTGCCTTCCTGTGGCAGGAATCCGCCTTCGACATCGGCGAGACGCTCATCCCCTACTCCCCGCTCGACAGCTACGGTCGCTCTCTGGTGGTGGGGTTCCTCAACACCCTCAAGGTGGCGGGGCTCGGCATTGCCTTGACCGTGATGCTCGGGACCTTGCTGGGGATCGCGCGCCTTTCGCGAAACGGGCTCGTGGCCGGCCTGGCGGCCGCGTATGTCGAGCTCATCCGCAACGTGCCCGTCCTGCTGCAACTCTTCTTCTGGTACGCCCTTTTCCGCAACTTACCCGGCCCGGATAAGGCGCTGCAGCCGGTGGCGGGGGTCTTTCTCTGCAACCGCGGGCTGATGCTCCCTTTCCCCCCTCTCGACACCCCCGAGCTGTGGGTGTTCGCCTCACTGCCGGTCGCCATCGGTCTGTGGTGGTGGGCCTCGCGGTGGGCTTGCGCGCGGCGCGAGCTGCGGGGACGCGAGGGGCCGGGGTCATGGCTCATTCACCTCATCGTGCCCGCGGGCCTGCTTCTCGCCTCGTTCGTGGCCGGCGCGTCCTGGCACCTGGAGGTGCCGGTGCTGCAGGGACGGAATTTCCGCGGGGGTGCGAGCTTGAGCCCGGAGTTCGGGGCGTTGCTGCTCGGGCTGGTCATCTACACGGGCACCTTCGTGGCCGAAATCGTGCGCGCGGGGATCCTTTCGGTCGACCGGGGCCAGATCGAAGCCGCGAAGTCCATCGGCCTCAACCAGGGCCGCATCCTGCGCCTGGTAGTCCTGCCGCAGGCGCTGCGCGTCATCATCCCGCCGCTCACCAGCCAGATGCTGAACCTTACCAAGAACAGCTCCCTCGCGGTCGCGGTCGGCTACCCCGACCTGGTGTCCGTCGCCAACACGACGCTCAACCAGACGGGACAGGCGATCGAAGGCATCACGATCATCATGATCGTCTACCTCGCCTTCAGCCTGCTGACCTCGGCCTTCATGAACTGGTACAACCGCCGCCGGCTACTGAGGACGTCGTGACCCCGATGACCCAGGACCCTCTGCAACCGCCGGACGCCGCCGCCCGTGAAAGGGCCCTCTTCCCTGACGCCGTATGGCCGCGGCTGCGCAGGCTCTTCTTCGACTCGACCGCGAACACGGTCGTGACCCTGATGGGCCTCACCCTGCTCGCGATGACAGTGCCGTCTCTCTTCCGCTGGGCCGTGCTGGACGCGACCTGGACCCTGCCGGCCGGCGCCTGCCTGTCGCTCGACGGCGCCTGCTGGACGTATGTGGTGGACAAGGGACGCTTCGTGCTCTTCGGATTCTACCCGCCGGCCGAGCAGTGGCGCCCCACGGCCTGCATCCTGGCCTTCATCGCCATGATCGCCGTCAGCGCCTTCCCCAGGAACTGGTCGCTTCGGCTTGTCTGTGCCTGGGTAGCGTACTTCGGGGCCGCCGCCGTCCTGCTGCGCGGGGGTGTGCCGGGCCTCGTCCCGGTCGAGACCGACAAGTGGTCCGGGCTGCCGCTGACGCTGCTGCTGGCGGTGACGGGGATCGTGGCCGCCTACCCTTTCGGGATTGTGCTGGCCCTCGGGCGCCGCTCGCGCATGCCGGTCATCCGGGCCCTGTCGGTGGTCTACATCGAGGTCATCCGCGGGATCCCGCTGATCTGCCTGCTCTTCATGTCGTCGGTGGTCTTCCCGCTCTTCCTCCCGAAGGGGATCGTGGTCAACAAGCTCCTGCGGGCCCAGGCGGCCATCGTCATGTCCTCGGCCGCCTACCTCGCCGAGGTCATCCGCGGCGGGCTCCAGGCGATCGACAACGGCCAGTACGAGGCCGCGGACGCGATCGGCCTTTCCTATTTCCGCAAGATGCAGCTCGTGATCCTGCCGCAGGCGCTCAAGATCGTGATCCCTCCCACGGTCAACACCTTCATCTCGATGCTCAAGGACACTTCGCTCGTGATCGTCATTGCGCTCTACGATCTCATGAAAACCACCCAGACGACGCTCGCGGACCCCACCTGGATGCGCTTCAGCACCGAGGCCTACCTCTTTGCCGCGGCGATCTACTTCCCCTTCTGCTTCTTCATGTCACGCTACAGCCGCTACCTCGAACACCGTCTCGGACATCGCACCACCGTCACGCCGCAGGAGGTCGCATGACGCCGCGCGAACCCATGATCGGAACCCCGCACAAGCTGGGATTTGGCCACAGCGTCGCCGACACCGTGTGCTTCCTGGACGAAGGGCGGGTCCTTAAACCCGCGCCGCCGGGGAAGTTATTCGCCGCGCCGAAAAGCGAGGGGAACCGGACGTTTCTGTCGCAGATTCTGTATTAACGAACCATACCGGCAGCGATGCCGTCGCAAAGGAGAGACCATGACCACAGGCAACCGCGTGGAGCAGTTCGAGGCCGCCATCGGCAAGGGCAGGGACGCGACGTTCGAGGAGTTTCGGCGCGAGGTCCGGAACGCTTACATGGACCGGACGCGGCAGGTGTATTTCATCTGGAAGAAGCTTAAGGAAATGCACCCGGAAGTGGATGCGGATCGCGTGGTGCGCGAGGCGTCGTGGGACTTCGGGGTGTACCAGGGCCGCAAGATCGCGGCCAGGGCCGGCCGGGACGACCTCGGTCCGGCCGAGGTGCTCCTCGGGCAAACCTCCAAGGGCGGCATGGCCGTGTTCGACCAGGAGCTCGTGGAACTCGGCGACGACCGCGCGGTCAAGATCTTCCACTCCTGCCCGCACGTGGACGCGTTGAAGGAACTCGGCGCCACCCCGGCCGAGATCACGCACTTCTGCCGCAACATCCTGTCGGCCTGCGATTTCGGGATCTGCCACCCTTTCCGCAACGTGGAAATCCAGTTCCCGACCACCGTCGCGGACCATACCGGCCACGGGTGTCGAATGATCATCACCCGCCGCCGGCCGGAAAGCGCGAAGGCTTAGCTGCCGGCTGGTTTCCGAATTTCCCAGGAAATCGGCACGAACGGTTGTTGCGACCAGCCGGAGGGAGAACCCATCGAAGACGGTGAATACGGAGAATCTCTTCGCGCCTTCGCGTGGGATTGTCCCGCCAAGGTCACGCGAATCCGCGATGAACCGGTTGGTGCAGGAAAGCCTGGGGTTGCTCCGTCGGTTCCTAAGCCGCATCGACTGTCTGCTGTGCCAGCGCTGGCAGGAATACGCGGAAAAACGAACCCTGGCCGACCTGGCTCTCCACCGCAAGCGCTCCTCCATGCGCCCTCACAATACCCAGGACCACAGCCAACCCAAGGCCCCTGCCCGCGAACTTGGTCGAAAAAAATGGGTCAAAGATACTCTCCAACGCAGCAGGCTCGATGCCGGCGCCCGTATCGGAAATCGAAATGGAAACATAGCTCTCTTCGGCGGTTTCGAAGTCTGAAGGGAAAAGACGAAACTCACGAAGCCTTTCAGCCGTCACTACGTCAACGGCCACCGTGATCTCGCCGTCACCATCCCCAAAAGCTTCTCCAGCATTAAGAATCAAGTTGGTCAGGGCCTGCTCGATATGTGCCTTATCCCCCTGGATCATGATCGCCTCAGGAGGGAGCTCCGCATTCACCCGCACCCTCTGGGACAGGGACGGACCCAGCAGAAGGAGCACTTCCCGCAGCGCTTCGACAATATTACACGGTTCTTTCCCCTGGATGGTGTGACCGCGGTAGGTCAGCATCAGACGGCTGATTTCGGATGCCCGCTGAGAAGCCTTCATCGCTTCGGTGAGATGCTTGACCGCTCGCGGGGCCTGATGCAGATCGCCAAGAGCCAACTCCAGACGTCCCATCACGGCGCCGAGCAGATTGTTGAAATGATGGGCAATGGCGCCAGCCATGCGACCCAGGCTTTCAGCCTTTTGTGCCTGATGGAGCTGATGTTCCAGCTCTATCCGCTCGGTCTCAACCCGTTTGCGCTCGGTGATGTCCTGCACCTGGAAGATGAAATACCGGGGCTGTCCCTGGGCATCGCGCACCAGTGAAGAGGCAACTTGGGCATGAATAATATGGCCCTGCCGATGGCGATAACGTTTTTCGAAGGTCGCACTGTCCCTCGTTCCCTGAATCGCCTGAGCAATGAATTGGGTACTCAGAGCCGTATCTTCGGAAAACGCCAGATCATCGACGGTCATACCCTCAAATTCGCTTCTGCCGTAGCCAAAGATTTCTGTCATTTTGTCATTGACCTGCAAGATATTCCCCTTGAGATCAACCAGACACATGCCGGAATTGGCGTTTGTGAAAGCCAGCCGGAATCTTTCCTCACTCTCGCGCAGCGCCTCTTCGGCCTGCTTCCGCTCGGCGATGAAGCGCGCTTGTTGGATGTTTTGATAGGCGGTGGTGGAAAGCTGATGGGCGAGAGCAAAGAGGGCGTGCGCGACTTGATCGAACTTCTCCGGCGGCATGGTGGGGACTTTGAGGAATGCTTCCCGGAACGCGGTTTCTTCGGCGTCGATCTCGCGGGCGTATGCCGTGATTTGCTCCTCGCGTTGTGCTTCGTTTCGGACCTGGCCGATCACCCAGTTGGCGATGTGGCGTCCGCCGACCGTGATGCTGGCTCCCGCGCTACACAAGCCGGCGCTCAGACATGTCTGAATGATCGGCCCGGAGGGATTGTGCCGCCCGATCATGGCATCAGACAGCTGGCAGTTCCTGAAGCCCTTTGGATTCTTGCGGATGAAATCGCTGCAGAAATACGTGAAGTTGCTCGGTTGCGTGATGGGGGTGCCGTCCGGGC
>CAZDKX010000109.1:0-14045 GCA_964505935.1 uncultured Syntrophobacteraceae bacterium | reverse complement strand
AATCAGGTTAGCCTCTTGCATAAGTCTCGAATTCCGTCCCCCCGGCATGCTTCCAACCGGGGTCGAGGCATTCTAAAGCCTGGATTCCGGCCCAAAAACCCTGCCGGAAGGACGCCCTGAGGGACCTTTGCAGGAGGCTCGGGTAAAATGAATTTTGGAGGGTGACAAAATGAGTAAACCGAAAATGGATGGCCGTCCGGCAAATGTCAAAAAGCGTTTTCCCAATAGTGTCGTGCCTCTTCTCAATGCCCGCCCGATGCTGGAAGCGGCCAGAAAACACAAAGCCATGATCATGGCGTGCAACATGCGCTGCCGCCTGCCGGTGGAAGGCATTGTGCTTGCCTCCATGGCCGCCAGGGCCCCGGTCATGTATGAAATTGCCAAGTCGGAGCTGGGCTACACCGAATTCACTCCGGCGTCTTTCGTCGAGTACATCGTTCACGAAAACGAACGCCTGGGTAACACCGACGTGCCGTTTGCCGTTCATGCCGACCACATCACCGTGAAAAAGCTGGAGGAGGTGGAAAGCGTTGGGGCCCTGATTGCCCGGCAGCTGGAGGCCGGGTTCACCTCCTTTGCCATCGATGCTTCCCACATGGAAAACGAGCACAACCTGGCCGCTACCTCGACTTTGGCCCAGCCGATCATCCAGGAGGGTCTCGCCCTGGAAGTGGAACTCGGGGAGATCGGGGCCAAGAGCGGCAGTGCCGAGGGCTTTACCCAGCCCGAGGAGGCTGAGTGGTTTGTCGGCGAATTGGACAAGAAAAAGATCCGCCCCAATCTGCTGGCCATCAACAACGGGTCCATCCACGGCACCTATTTCGGCACCTCGCACGAAGGCATTCAACTGGACCTTACCGCCAGCATCTGGAAATCGATCCAGCCCTGGGCCGTGGATATCGCGCAGCATGGGATTACCGGCACGTCCCTCGACAAGATTTCCTCGTTCATCGAGTACGGGATTCGCAAGGGCAACGTCGGCACCCTGTGGCAGAATATTGCCTTCGGCCTGGCCATGAACCAGAACGGCAACGCTATCACCACCGAGAACCGGGAGTACATCAAACGTCCCTATCGCGGCATTCCCGATGAGTTGTGGCAGGAAATGATGGCATGGGCGGTCGAAACCAAGAATACCGGGGGCAACATCAAGAACGCCAACCAGCCTTTTGCGGCCAAGATGAACGCCATCCCCCAAATGTACAAGAAGCGCATCTCGGATCATGCCTGTGAGGAGGCCCTGCGCCTCTTCGAAGCCACCCGCTCCGCCGGCCTGGCGGAAAGCGTTTGGGATCACGTCTAGACCTGTCGGGATGGGACGGTAGCCGATTTTCACCACGAAGACCACGAAGGGCACGAAGTGAGTTTGCCATTGCGGATGCGATGTGAGCCCTTCGTGGGTGTGGTGAGTGGCTTGGGTGCTTGAAACACAAAATCCTGGGAAGGCTTCCTTCCCTCGCGGGAACGCCCTTGACAGAAGGCGATCGCTTCCCGTGCCGCATCGAGGATGTGCCTGATGCGCACGAGGTCATTCCTCAGCATACTGCTCCTCCGCCTGCGCCATGACTTCCACCCGAAAATATCGACTCAAATCCTGTGGGGTTCGTAAGTCAACCCTCCTCCCTCCCAACAGGCCCGAAAGCTCTTCCTCCATGTCGAGCAAACGGAAGAAGCCGGGGACATGCCCTGGTTCGAATTCAACCAGCACATCCCCGTCACTTTCGGGGCCAAAATCCTCGCGCAGGACGGAGCCAAACAGCGCCAATCTATGAATGCCGTTCCGGCGATAAAAGTCGGCAATAACCTGATGAGGCAAGCGTATGCGAGATTTCTTGCGAGCCATGTCAGGCAATTCCCTTCGGAATATCAGATGTTGCCAGGGTGGCTCTGGCCAATCCCATTATGGGGAGCCGTTTCCACCGGGTTCCGGTGGCAGTATCGATCACCCGCAGGCCACACTGGGCAAGCTCTTCCCGGAGGCGGTCGGATTCAGCCCAGTCCCTGGCTTGGCGGGCCCCCTCGCGCTGCTTGATGAGCGCCTGCTCCCCGGGGCTCAAGGGCTGAAGTTCCATGTCGAAAACTCCGAGGAGGGCATTGAGCTTCTTCAGCACTTCCAGGACCTGGGTGCGCTGGGCCTCGTTGAAGGCGCCCTGATCAAGGGTCGGGTTGATCTGGCGTACAAACCGGAAGAGCGCCGCCAGCGCGAGCGGCAGGTTCAGATCATCCTCCAGAGCTTCAAGAACGCTTTGCTCGAGGGTGAAAACGATTTCCGGGAGCGCCTCGTTTTCCAGCTTATGGCTTTGGGCGTGGTGGACGCGGCTGATGAATTCCTTCAATCGCTCGTAGCCGCGGCGCGCGTTGAGGATGTTTTCAGGGGTAATATGCACCGGCTTGCGATAGTGGGTGCTCAGCAGCCAGTAGCGAATCTCCATGGCGGTGTAGCCGGCGGCCAGAAAGTCCCTGATGGACAGGTTCTCATCAAGCCGGCCTCCCTGCTTCTCCTGCTGGGATGACCAAATGCGTTCGCAAAGCATCCAGACATTGGCAAAGGGTTTGCCGGTCAGGGCCTCGCCGATTTCACGCAGATTTTCGAGATGCGGGAAGAGGAAATCAACACTGCTCACGTGAATGTCGATGGGGGAGCCCAGGTCATGAATGGCTACCGACGCAGCGGCGATATGCCAGGTGGGGAGGACGTTGCCCCAGTCGGTTTTGAGAAAGACCCCCTGCTTCAATTCCGCCAGTGTCGAGCGTTTGAGCAGGGTAAAATCACGGGGATTGAGTTTTTCATAAGCATCGAGGTCGACGGTCTTGCCCAGATGGATCTTCTTGGGATCGACCTTGGAGAGCACCCCATAGTTGCTGCTCGTGGACAGATCGAAGTAGACCGAACGCAGCTTCTCATAGGCGAGCCCCTTGTTGATGAGCGACCGGGTGAAGTCGACAATGGTGTCGACGTGTTCACTGGTTCGGGGACAGCTGAACGTCCGTTGCACTCCCAGCAGTTCCAGGTCGCTCAGGAACCGGTCCAGCTGCTTTTGGGTATAGGTGGCATGGTCGAGGTTGGCTGTTCTTGCTTCCTGGATGGCGCTGCTGTCGAGGTCGGGGGCGAGAATCACTTCGTTGACGGCGAAGTCTTTCTGGTGCAGAAAGCGGGTCAACAGGTCGGCCAGCAGAAAGCGGCGCAATTCTTCGATGGTAAGCGGCTTATCCAGAGGCGGACCGGTGACGAAAATCCGCGCCTTGCCTTCCTGGAGCGGCTTGAAATCAACCTTCTGGCGCTGTAACAGATCGTAGAAGCGGAAGTCGGGTTCGAGCAGGGTAGTGAAGAGATTGGTGCTGAGATAACGGTCGCCGCCGTCGGGGAGAATGGCCACGATGATGCCGTCCTCGCGCTGCGCCGCGAGGCGCGCGGCGACTGCCATGGCCGCCCCGGAGCTCATCCCGGCGAAGATCCCTTCCTCCTTTGCCAGACGCCGGGCCATCTCGAAGGCCTCTTCGTCCTTGATGTTTTCAACCCCGTCCAGGGCATGGCGGTCAAAGAGCCCGGGGACGTAGGATTCCTTCATGTTCTTGAGCCCCTGGACCTTGTGGCCGGGGTAGGGTTCGACCCCGATGACCTGAATCGCCGGGTTGCGTTCCTTCATGGCCTGAACAATGCCCATGGCAGTGCCCGTGGTGCCCAGCGTGACCACCACGACGTTGACCTTTCCATCCGTCTGTTCGTAGATTTCCGGACCCGTATGCAGATGGTGGGCGGCCGGATTTGCCGGGCTGTTGAACTGGTCGGGCATGAAATAGAGGTCCGGATTCTCCCGCACCAGGTTGTAGACTTCTTCAATGGCGCCGTCGGTGCCCTTGTTGCCCGGCGTCAGCAGAAGCTCCGCACCAAAAGCCTTGAGGATCTTCTGCCGCTCAAGGCTGGCCGTGTCAGGCATCGCCAGGACAATGCGGTATCCCTTTACCGCCGCCACCATGGCCAGGCCGATGCCGGTGTTCCCGCTGGTGGCTTCGATGATGATCTTGTTGGGGGTCAAAATCCCCTCGCGCTCCGCCGTTTCAATGAGCGTGAGGGCCGGGCGGTCCTTCACCGACCCACCGGGGTTTTTCGCTTCCCATTTGGCGTAAAGGGTCACTCGAGGGTTGGGGTTCAGGCGATTGATCCGAATCAGCGGAGTATTGCCGATGGCTTCCAAAACATTGGCGAAGACGTTTTTCATGGTCGGCGCATCCCTGCTTTAGCATTCCCGGTTAGGCAGCATTTTCAACCATCACGTTCTTTATAGGCAGTCCCGTTGCACCCTGTCAAAGGCTTTCCTTCCCCGAAGCGCTGATGCCGGGATAAATTCGACATGCTTCGGAGGTGAGCGGTCCCCCGGCGTGTTTTGGCATTGACCGTTGGAGAATTCTTTGCTAAAGGTTTCACGAATTTCTTGAACTGCCGATGATGGTCTTTTCAATGAGGAGTTTTGCCATGTTACCTTTCGGTGAATTTTTATGCACGGAGCTCAAGCGCAGCGTTGCCAGTATGCTCCCTCACGACATCCCCTGGTATGACCCCAGTCATGCCGTCTTTTTTGTCGCGCTCTATGCCGCCCTCACCTTCATCGGGGTGGGCCTGGTGGCGGCGGCATTGATCACCTTCAAGCGGTTAAAGGAAGGAGGCGACGGGGGACATCACTGATTCATCCT
The DNA here is from genome assembly GCA_964505935.1 of uncultured Syntrophobacteraceae bacterium. Classification (GTDB taxonomy): domain Bacteria; phylum Desulfobacterota; class Syntrophobacteria; order Syntrophobacterales; family Syntrophobacteraceae; genus JADGQM01. The sequence goes on along the minus strand of CAZDKX010000109.1, from coordinate 9,353 downwards.
TGCTCCCCTGTCACCTCCCTTCGGGGAAGCGTATTCTCTCCCTTACCGTCTTGCCAATTTAGGGTGCGGGCTGCCCGAAGTGGCGTCGAGTGCCTCGCGACGCGGCGCTGCGGGCGGCGCGGACCCATGCTCCAAGCCCCGCTCGATGATGCCGGGTCTCCCAGGACCCGGATGCCAGCTTCCCTATTCAGCGACTGAGAAGCCCTCAAACGGAAGGAGAACTTGTTTGGATCCCAATACCTTTCGTGAATATGACATCCGGGGTATCGTCGGCGAAGAGATTCAAGACGACGATGTCGTCCTCCTGGGAAAAGCCTTTGGCACCTATATGGGCCGCCAGGGAAAGCGCCGTGTGGTGGTGGGCCGGGACTGCCGGCTCAGTTCAGGCCATTTTCGCGATCTCCTCGTTGCGGGCATGCTGACGACGGGCCTCGATGTCATCGATGTGGGTTTAGTGCCGACCCCTGTTTTCTACTTTGCCCTGCGTTACCTGGAGCGCGAGGGCGGGATGATGATCACCGCCAGCCACAATCCGCCTGAATACAACGGCTTCAAAATCTGCGACGGGTTCGACACCATATACGGAAAGGAAATCCAGGAGGTTCGTGAACTCGCAGAGGGGGGCTCGTTCCAGGCGGGCACCGGTCAGGTCGCGTCCCGTGACATTGTCACCCCCTATATGGATTTCGTCGTCAACAATATCCGGCTCAGCCGGTGCCTGCGCGTCGGGGTGGATGCCGGAAATGCCACCGCCGGGCCGTTGATCCTGCCGATTCTCGAACGCTTGGGCTGCGAAGTGTTCCCACTTTACTGTGATCTGGACGGCACTTTTCCCAACCATGAACCGGACCCGACCGTGATCGAAAACTTGAGAGATCTCAGGGTGCTGGTCCAAAAGGAGCGCCTGGATGCAGGGGTTGCCTTCGATGGGGACGGCGACCGGCTGGGAGTTGTCAACCATTTTGGGGAACCCGTTTTCGGCGACAAGTTGATGCTCATCTTTGCCCGCGAGATCCTGGCCCGCCGCCCCGGCGTGACCTTCATCTCGGAGGTGAAGTGCTCGCAGACCCTCTATGCGGATATCAGGAAACACGGCGGCAAGGCGATCATGTGGCGTACCGGTCATTCCCTGATCAAGGCCAAGATGAAGGAAGTGGATGCGGCGCTGGCCGGAGAAATGAGCGGTCACATGTTTTTCAAGGATCGCTACTTCGGCTATGACGATGGCCTCTACGCCGCCTGCCGCCTCCTCGAGATCCTCGCTCATACGGGAAAAACCATCCCCGAACTACTCCAGGACGTTCCCGTTACCTCTACCACCCCGGAAATCCGCGTCCCCTGTCCCGACTCGATCAAGTTCGAGGTGGTGGAACGAGCCAAGCAGCGGTTTCGCGACATGAACCTGGAAATCATTGACGTGGACGGCGCCCGCGTGGTTGTTAACGACGGCTGGGGCCTGGTGCGCGCCTCCAACACCCAACCGGTGCTGGTCCTGCGCTACGAAGCCGGTACGCCGGAGCGCCTCGACGAGATTCGGAAACTGGTGGAGGGGGTCATCGAAGAAGCCAGCAAAGAGGTTGCCCTTTCGGCGATGGCCTAAAAGCGAGGGCAGGGGATGAAGCGAAACCGAAAATCAGCTTGTCTCGTGACGGGAGTGGCCGGGTTTGTGGGGAGCCACCTGGCCGAACGGTTGCTCGCTGAAGATTACCATGTCGTTGGCGTGGACAACTTCTTTTCCGGGCGCCGGCAAAACCTGGTCCCATTGCTGGAGCATCCCGCCTTTGCGTTCCATGAGGGCTCTGTTACCGAAAACGGCTTGCTTCATGACCTGAAGGCTCGGTATCCCGGTCTCGAATGCTGTTTCCACCTGGCGGCCATCGTCAGCGTGCCCTATTCCATCGATCATCCCGAAGTCACCATGGAGGTGAATTACCGGGCCAGCGTGGCACTGCTGCGCGAAGCGGAGCAACTCGGTTTCAACGTTTTTGCCTTCGCGGGTTCGGCGGCGGAATATGGGTCAGATCAGCGCCTGCCCTTGCTCGAAAGCTACGCCACGGCGGAGACCGAACACCTGAGTCCCTATGGGCGAGCCAAGTACCTGGCTTCGCAAGAAGTGGCTATGAGCCCCTGTGGGGTCGCGCTCCGCTGCTTCAACATTTACGGTCCGCGACAGGATCCCGGTAGTCCCTACAGTGGTGTCATCTCACGGTTTGTGACCATGGGACTGGCGGGAAAGGCGCTCACCATTTTTGGTGATGGCCGACAAGTGCGGGATTTCGTTTATGTCGAGGACGTCGTGGAGGCCTATCTTCGCGCCGCAACCCTCTGCCGGCGGGGCCGGGATGAAAAAAGGAAACTCTACAACCTTGGCACCGGTTCCGGGACCAGCATCCTGGAACTCGCTGAAACCTTGAACGAGCTGGTAGGAAATTGCGAGCAACTGACTTTTTGCCCGGAACGTCCTGGTGACATCCGCTATTCGCTGGCATCGCCGGAGGCTTTTCACGCCGCTACGGGCTGGCAGCCCGGGATACCTCTCCGCGAAGGGCTGCGGCGCACCTGTGAGTGGGCGAGGAAAGTCGGGTAAAGGTTGCGGCTTGCGAAACCGACTTGGTTTTCAGAACCGAGTCGGTATGTCTTCTCTCACCAGGTCTTGCGCACCTTCACCCCGTGTTCATCGAGGAACTGCTTGATGCCATTAATCGTATAGGTCCCATAATGAACCATTGAAGCGATGAGGGCCGCATCGGCGCGTCCTTCGGCAAGCACCTTCGCCAGGTGTTCGGGTTTGCCGGCACCCCCGGAAGCGATGACCGGGATGCCCACGTGAGTGGAGATCAGGTGGGTGAGCTGCAGTTCATAGCCGTCCTGGGTGCCATCGGCGTCAATCGAGTTGAGGCAGATTTCCCCCGCCCCGAGGCGTTCAGCCTCCTGTGCCCACCAGAGGGCGTCGATCCCCATGGGGGTGCGCCCGCCGTTGATGATGATCTCGTATCCCGAAGGGATCTTGGCTGTGGGAGGTACCTGTTTGACATCCATGCCGAGGACGATGCACTGGTTGCCAAAGGCCTTGGCGCCCTGGGTAATGAGTCCCGGTTGGAGTACCGCCGCTGAATTCACGCTCACTTTTTCCGCGCCGGCCAGCAGGACGTCACGCATGTCTTCGAGGGTGCGAATGCCGCCGCCCACGGAAAAGGGGATGAAGATGGTGGCCGCAACGCGTCGCACCACCTCCAGCATGATGGGACGCCGGTCACTCGATGCGGTGATATCGTAGAACACGATTTCATCAGCGCCCTCTTCATAATAGTAACGTCCCATGTCAACGGGATCGCCGATGTCGATGTTTTCTCTGAACTTGATCCCTTTGGTGGTCCGCCCATCCCGCACATCCAGGCAGGGGATGATCCGTTTGCTCAGCATGGAGACTCCTCTTGGGCAAGCCTACAGCAGACAGGAGGCAGAAGCCGGCATGCGCACGGCGTGTTGCCTGGCTTCAGCCGACTCCTGACTCAGGAAGCGACCCCGTGCCACTGACAAAAATTACGCAGGATCTGCAGCCCCGGCGGGCCGCTCTTTTCCGGGTGAAACTGGACCGCGACCAGATTTTCATAGCCTACGGCGCACACAAAGGGTATGCCGTAGGTGGTTCGGCCCAGGGCATAGCGCGGGTCGCCCGGTTCGGGGTAGTAACTGTGTACAAAGTAGCATTCACTGCCCGGGGGCACCCCTTGAAAAACCGGGTGAGGCTGGGCAAAGACCACCTCATTCCAGCCCATGTGGGGGACTTTCAGGGGTTCACCGTGTTCGTCCCGCAGGTCCTTCGGGAAGAGCCGCACCTTGCCGGGAAGGATGCCAAGACAGGTGGTGTCGTTCTCCTCGCTGGCATCAAAGAGTACCTGTAACCCGACACAAATGCCAAGGATCGGCACCCCGGCCTCAAGGCGCTCCTTCAGCAGGGTGTCCAGGCCCAGCTCTTTGAGGTCCTGCATGGCCTTCCCGGCCGCGCCGACCCCGGGGAAGATGAGGTGCGCCGCGGCTCGGATGCGTTGGTGGGAAGCAGTTACCTCACAGGGAAAACCAAGAAAGCGCAAAGCCCTCTCAACACTGGTCAGGTTGCCGGCCCGGTAATCCAGAATTGCAATCAAGAACCACTCCTCTCTTCAGCCAAATTCCTCATGGGTGTTCTTCGAAAATATGAGAAAGATCACCCGTCGGTCATGGTTGCTTACGGATAATTCTTTTGACATGGTTTCATCCGCTGTGCAAGATGATTGCAGCGCGCCTCACAGAATCTGCTGAGGCCTGGCAAGGAAGGGCGAGGTGACAGTCTTCCCTTGAACCCCCATTGGTACGTATCGTTGTGAATTCCCGGATATGGCCCGGATAAGAGTGAGGAAAGTGTTATGCAGAGCCTGTCTGAATCATTGAAGAAACAGCGTGAACAAATCGTGAGTGACAGCAGCGAGGAGATGCTGACGCGCCACACCAGCTTTCTCGAAATCGCCGTCATTTCGCTTTATAACCGGGTGGCTAACCGCATGGGCCTGGATGCCGAGGAGTTTCGGGCGAGCGGCGCGGTACTGGCCGCCGGAGGGTTTGGGCGCGGCCTGCTGGGACCCAACCAGCCCGTTCCGATCCTGTTTTTGAGCGCGGAAGCAGCCGGCGGCAAGGCGTCGTGGATCGATGAAATCTCATCGCTATTGGTGGAGGCTGGGTGGACGGTTGCGGTTCATCAGGGCACCATCGACTCCCTCTTGCGTCGGGTGGAAGAGGATTTTGGCTTTCTCCCCGACCTCCTGGAGGCCCGTTATATCTCTGGCAGCCGCCAGTTAACGGAGCAGCTGGAAAAGGCCCTCGAGGATTTTCTCGAAGAACGGCAGCAGCCTTTTCTGAACGCTCTCCTCGCATCTTCACAAGCACGCCGGGCTCGTCTGGAGGAGCCGGGTAGCTGGATGGAACCGGATCTCGAGCGGAATGCCGGCGGGCTCGCCGAAATCTCGGCCATTCGCAGTGCCTGCCGTATTGTCTCGAATGCACACAATCTCGAAGACGCCATCTTCGGGGGATACTTGCGGCGAGAGGAAGTCGACCTGCTTCAGCATGCGGAAAAGACCTATGCCCGCATCCTCAATCTGCTGCGGCTCCTGACCGAATGCTCCGCCTGCACCCTCGGCTTCCAGGAGCAAGAGCTGCTTGCGGAAAAGCTCGGATATCAGGCCCGTGCGGGATTCCTGCCCGTAGAAACCTTTATGCAGCACGTTAATCAGCTCTTTCACGGGGTGGCGACGGTCTCGCGGGAGTTCTGGGAAAGGTTGTGCGAAAGTCGCGAGGATGGTCAGGAAGAGGCGCAACCCGGGACGGGAGACGATGGTGGGGGGATCATGGTGCGCGGCGGGCGCATCCATATCCAGACGGATCGCTATCCCGCCGCGGCAGGCCAGATTGTTCACCTCTTTGCCCGGGCGGCGGAAACGGCAAGACCTCTGGCCAATGTTACCCGACAGTGGATCCGGCATCATCGCAACGCCCTGGATACGGCGGCAGGCGACGGGAGGGTGCGCGAAGAATTGCTGCAACTCATCGGCATGGATTCTCCCGAGCTGCCAATGGTGAGGGCTTTCTACGACCAGGGGCTCATGCTTTCGCTCATTCCCGAGCTATCCGCCGTCCATGGCCTGGTCCAGCACGATGCCTTCCACCTCTACCCGGTACAGGAACACCACTTTCGCACCCTTACCGAATTGAAGCGAATCTTCAATGGCGATTACGGTGACGCCGAACCCGAACTGACTTCCATGGCACAGGAACTCGAGCATCCGGCGATGCTTTATCTGGCCGCGCTGCTTCACGATATCGGCAAGAGTTCGGGGCGGGGACATGCCCGGCACGGAGGAGAGATGATTCCCGCAGTGGCCAGGCGCCTGGGATTGCATGAAGAAGAAGCCGAATTGCTGCAATTCCTGGTTGCCCAGCACCTCCTGCTTATGGACAATGCCTCCATGCGCGACCTGGCTGATGAAGAGATGGTGGCCGGCTGTGCGGCCACGGTCGGAAATGCGGAACGGCTGGACCATCTTGCCCTCCTGAGTCTTGCCGACATGGCGGCAACCGGCCCCAGGGGCTATCAAAAGTGGCGGGATACTCCCGTCATTGCGCTCTACAAAAGAGTGCGCCACCTCCTGGAAAAAGGCGAACCGAGCTCCCAGGCGATCACTGAACGCCTTACCCACCTCCGCACCCTGGTAGCCAGGGAGACCTCGGACTTGCTCAATCCGGCGGAACTGGACGACTATTTTGCCAATCTTGCCCCTCGGTACCTCCTGTCGATGACTTCGGCGGCAGTTGCCAGACACCTGCGGATGGAACGGCAGTTGCGCCACAGCGATGAACCGGTGGTGCTGGAAGTTGGGGTGAGGGAAGGCGCCGCCGAGCTCACGCTCCTGAGCCGGCAAACCGGCGGGTTGGTCTTCCGTGCCGCGGGGATTCTCACCCTTCATGACCTGGATATCCGAGGAGCCCAGGTCTTCGCCATGAATGACGGGGTGGTAATCCTGATCTTCCACTGCCGCTTTGCCCCACCTTCCTCCCGGGAACCCAACTGGGATGCCGTAAGGGATGATCTCAAACGGCTGCTGCTGGGCAAGATGGCGCTGGACTATCGTATTGCCGCTCACGCCGCCGCCCGGAGGGAGGAACAGCTGCCGGTGCGCCGGTCTCCGAGCCGGATCCTGCTCGATAATGAATCAAACGCCAAATACACGATCCTCGAAGTCTATACCCTCGATCGCGTCGGTTTGCTCTACACTATTGCCCGGACCCTTTTCGAACTGCAGATCCGCATCTACGTGGCCAAGATCACCACCAAGGTGGACCAGGTCGCCGATGTCTTCTACATTCGCACGAACCAGGGAGAAAAGGTGGTGGACCCGGACCAGATCGAGGAAATCAGGAACGCCCTGCTCTTCTGGCTGGATGGTGTGTGACAGTGAGCACTCGAAATTGGAAAAGGTGGAGTTTGTTTCTCCTCAGGGGATCTTCAGCTTCTGCCCCGGCGTCACCTTATCGCCTTTGAGACCGTTTGCCGCACGTAGCTCCTGGGCACTCACCTTGTGCTGACGGGCGATGCTGGAGAGGGTTTCGCCCTTTGCCACAGTGTGCTGCTTCATTGCCGGTGGCTGGCTTGCGGTTTTCTGCTGGGCTTTTGGCGGGGGTGCCGGCACGGCCGCGGGAGGAGCGGCTGACGTGGGTTTGTCGGTCTCCACCTGAGCGGGTGTTACCGGGGCGCTCGGTATTGCCCTGGAAGCGTTGAAGTTCTGTTCGAAGCATCTCCCGAAGCCGGCGGGGAATTTCAATTCGTGATTTCCTGCCGGAACGTTGTCCGCCCGAAACTCGGGATTGAGGCGCTTGAATTCCCGATAGGTAATTCCCGCCGCGCTGGCGATGGCAGGGATCGGTATCGCATTATTCAGGTTCACCTTCACCCGATCCAGTTTGAGCTCGGCGTATCCCAAGCCTTTGGCCAGGCTGTAACCGTATCGCTCCGGGTTCCCCAGGACCGCTTTGACGGCCAGGATCCTCATTACATAGCGTTCCGTTTCCTGAGGCAGCCGCAGATGATAGTAGTCCTTAGCCTGCTGAGTGCGCATGGCATCGTAGATGCGCCCATCCCCGCAGTTGTATGCGGCGATTGCCAACGCCCAGTCCTTGTGCCGGGCATAGAGATCGCGCAGCAGGCGGAAGGCACTTTCCGTCGCTCGTTCGAAATCATAACGGCGGTCAAAGGAGCCCTGCTGGTCGAGCCCGTAAGCGGCGCCCGTGCCGGGCATGAACTGCCAGGGTCCCGCGGCGCCTTTGGGGGAGGCGACATTGGGCAGCAGATCGCTTTCGACAATGGCCACATACTTCAGGTCTTCGGGCAGCCCGTACGCGCGAAGCCGCTCCTCAATCCAGGGAAAGTAGCGCTCCATTCGCTTCAGCCAGAGATAGACCTGGGCGTGGTTGTAAACGATCAGGGTGAATTCGCGGTCGAAGCGCTCCTGCACATCCTGAAAGTCGAGGGGAACGGGCTCGCCGCAAAGGTCCATGCGGTCGGGAGGGGGGAAATAGGGCGTCATGATCTGCGGTGCTGAGGGCTCCGTGGCCGCGGTTTCAGCCTCGGGGGGTGGAATGGGGCATGACATGGCAGACGTTGATGTCGAAGCCGGGGTGGTGGCGCAGCCGAGCAGCGCCGCAATCAGCGTCAGGAGCAGCAGAGCACCGCAAAAGGACCGCAGACAAGGAACCTGCTTCATAATGGTATCTCTCTCCCCAGAGACTATCTCAAACCCTCCCTGCTTCTCGACCCTTCCCGTTCCTGGAAGAAGATGCGAGAAAGACTGGGGCTGGTGTTCAAACGTCGCATAGCTCCAGCCGGCTGAAGAAAAAGGGAATTTCTCGAGCGGCCGAGCTGACCGAGTCGGACCCGTGCACGGTGTTTTCCGTCAAATCCTGAGAAAAGTCATGGCGAATAGTCCCTGGAGCAGCCTTGCGATAGTCAGTTGCCCCCATGAGGTCCCGGTTTCGCTGGATTACGTCGTCGCCTTCGAGTACCATTGCCACAATGGGGCCCGACGACATGAAGGTGGTGAGCTCCTCAAAGAAAGGCTTCCCCTGGTGCTCGGCGTAGAAGGCCTCGGCGGCCGTTTTGGTCATGCGCAGGAGCTTCATGGCGGCAATACGGATACCGGCATTCTCGAAGCGCCTGATGATTTCACCCGTGGCACCCTTGCGGATACCATCGGGCTTGATCAAGGAAAGAGTCTGTTCCATATCATATTCTCCCTGCTGAAGTGGTTTCTTCACGGCAACCGGCCCTTCCTTTACAACAGCTGCCCGGGCCTGTCCATCCAAAATCGCAAAAAGTGAATCCCAGAATCGGTTCAGGCAATATTCCAGCGGGAGTATTCCCCGGCATGACGTTGGGTGGAGTCAGGGGGGCTAATCGCTTCCGCCGCCCAGGACGGCGTAGAGCTTCACCTGATTGCCGAGCCGCGCCAGGTTGACGGTGATGAGTCCCTGTTGGGCTTCATAGAGGGAGCGCTGCGAGTCGAGCACGACCAGGAAATTGTCGATTCCCTTCAGGTAACGGGTGTTGGAGAGACGATAGGTTTCCGAGCTGGCATGGACCAGCGATTCCTGCGCTGCCAGCTGGTCATCCACCGTGCCGTTCATGGCCAGAGCATCGGCGACTTCTCTAAACGCTGTCTGGACGGTCTTCTGGTATTGGGTGACCGCGATTTCTCGGTCCACTTTGGTTGCTTTCAGCGCCCACCACGTACGGGCGTCAAAGATCGGCATGACGATCTGTGGGG
>CAZDKX010000108.1:10420-14119 GCA_964505935.1 uncultured Syntrophobacteraceae bacterium | reverse complement strand
TGCCGGAGCATGACTTCGGTCAGCTCCTCGATCAGCTCTTCCTTGCCGGTGTAGTTCTTGGCGAACTGGGATGTGGGAATGAAGAGGGTCTTGATCTTCTCCAGCCGGTCGCCCAGGCCGTCGGGGACGAAGGCATCCAGCTTGGCGAAGGCGCGCTCGATTTCCTGCTCGATGCTGGTGCCGCGGTAGAGCCGGGCGTGCCCTTTGAGGAAGTACAGGGCGATGATTTCGGTCAGCGTCAGGTTGAGGTCGGCCACCTTCAGCTCGGCCAGCCGCCTGAATTGGTCCTTCTCAAGATGGTACCGGACGGTCCCCGTCAGGGCCGATTTCTCCTTATCAATTACGAAATAAAAATCGTCCTGAAGCGTCTCGATAAGCCGGTAGACCTGACGCTTTTCGATGTCGAGGCGCTCCCCGAGCTTTTCAACCGTGGTGCCGCAGGGTTGTGCCAGCAAATGGATGGCATCGAACAGCTTCTTCATACGACGACCGCGCATGGTCTATCCCCTCCTTGTTGCCGCGCCGGAGCCTGCCTGCAAAACCGGTCCACAGACGGTTGAGTTGTTTCATTCTTCATCTCACTGGATGCCCGCCAGAAGCACGCGGGCATGATGATGGGTGTCGGTTGCTGCAGCGTGGTTCCCGCAAGTTCCTGGCGGGAATCCATTATGCAAGGCCTTCTTCTCGAACTGAACATTCCATCCTCAACGAGTATCAATCGGTGGTCCCGGAAGGAGTCTGAATTTTCCGCCGCAAGTGTCCAAAAATGACACTCCTGCCGGATAAGTTCTCGGTGAAAGGTGGTCGTTGGCAAATCTGTAAGACGCCATCGCGCATCATGGCCGGTTTTCGTGTCCTCGAGGGCGACTCGCGGCGCGAAGCCTGACGGGAAATCCATTCAGAAGAAGAGGTACACCACTATGGCTGAGAAAGACAAAGAGAAAAAGGAGCAGGGACTTTCCGACTACGGCATCATTTACCTTTCCGGGCCGATCCACGAGGGGGCGGCGGAAGGCATCTGCAAACAGATCATCGAGTACAACATCAAGGGAGAAGTGAACCAGATTCAAATGGTGATCAATTCTCCGGGAGGCACCTGTGCGGCGGGCTTCTCCATCATCGACATCATGGAATGGTCCCGGATTCCCATCTACACAACCGGCATCGGCATGATCGCCTCCATGGGCCTGCTGGTCTTCATGACCGGCGAAAAGGGGCGCAGGGTGATCACGCCGCGGACTTCCATTCTCTCTCACCGCTTCTCCGCCTTCAGCTTCGGCAACCACAGTCAGCTCATCGCCGGCCGCAAAGAGGAGGACCTGGAACATGAGCGGATTGTGCAGCATTACCTGGCCTACTCCAGGATCAGCGACCAGGCTGAGCTCGAAAAATACCTGCTGCGCGATGTCGATACCTGGCTCACTTCCGAAGAGGCGCTCCAGTTTGGTCTTGCCGACCTCATCGAGCAGTCCCGGAGAAGGATGAAAGAAGGAGAAAAGCCATGCCTCAAATGATCTCACAAAAAAGCCTTGCGGCAAAGGATCAGGCCGCCCGCATCGTTCCCCTTGCCCCTCAGCCGAATGAGAAAGCCGAGGAAGCACCATTCCGCAACAACCGGGACCACCTGGAGGCACTGGAGCGGGAAGCCCGCCTGTTCCTGGGATGCGCCATGGTCCGCCGCGCCGGCGTGGAGTGGCACCGGAAGGCGGAGGTCAGGCAAGTTCTGTCCCACCTCCAACTACCGGGTGAGGAAGTTGACCCGGAGCGGCTCGAACAACGCCTCGCGCTCGAGATGCAGAAGAATCGGGCTCGCGAGGAGGTTTCGCTGCGTTCGGGGATCGAGCTCTTCTTCTGCCGCCTGTGCCTGGACTATGGTCTGGAAGCCTTCGATCGAACCACGGTTTTGCTGCTGTTTATGCTGAAGACCAGCCGGAGGTTCCTCGAGATGTATCGGCAGTGCGGCTTCGAGAAGCAGGAGTACGCAAAAGACGGGATGAGGATCGGTTCGCTGCTCACTATCCTCTGTAGCGACTATCGGGAACAGCTCGAGCAGCGAAGCCGGTTTCGCGTCGATGCCCCCCTCGTGCGTCATGAAATCCTCTCGATGGACGACTTGATCAATGATGAAGCCAACATTCTGGATGAAAGAGTCCAACTCAGCGGCCGCTTTGAACGATATCTCCTGGACGACGACAGTCTCTATTCCTCCGATTTCCGGCTCATCCGGCGGGAGCGGGCCAAGGTTCGCCTCGAACAGGTGATCATGCCCGAGGAGCAGAAAACCGAAATCATCGCCCACGTGAACAACTATCTCAAACAGCGTGAACCGGGTTCGCGCGCAGCCGGCCTTGATGACTTTTTCGGCTACGGCACAGCCCTCACTTTCCTCTTTCATGGGCCGTCGGGAACCGGCAAAACCATGCTTGCCCACGGGCTGGCCAATCATTTCGAACGCCACCTTTTGTCCCTCAAGGAGGAAGACCTGGACGAGATACCCAGGCCGGACGATGAGATCCTCGCCATCCTGTTCCGTGAAGCCTCGCTGCGCAAGGGGATCGTGCTGCTGGATGAATCGGACGATCTGTTTCGCAGCAACTCCCGTGCCAGCCGGTCCCTCCTGATTGAAATCGAGAAGGCCCGCTGCATCATCATCCTGGCGACCAACCAACCGGTGGAGCTGGACCCGGCCCTCGAGCGGCGGATTGCCATGAAAGTCCATTTCCCGCTTCCGGAGGCCACCCTTCGGCGCAAGATCTGGCAGGCGCTGCTTCCGGAGTGCGTTCAACTGGCTCCCGACGTGAATCTGGATGATCTCGCCGAGCGCTTCCCGTTCACAGGCGGGCTCATCAAGAACACCTTCTTTCTGGCCGCTAACCGAGCGCTCGGGACGAACGCCGGTGACGCCCTTCTACTCACCAAAGCCGACCTGGAACAGGCCGCCGAGCTCCAGGCCCTGTCGCTTGCCGAAACCACGGGGCTGAGCCGCTCCTACCTCCCCACCCGGACCTTGGGCGGACTGCCCCTGAGGCGGCGCCAGAAGGAGGAGCTGGGGAACACCGTCCGCGCCTATCACCGTCTGAGAAAGGAAGGATTGGGGTTGAATATCCTGCTCTGCTGCGCGGATGTACCGACCGGCGTCCACACCGCCGAAGCTATGGCCGGTGCGTGCGGGCTGAGAGTCAGGGAATTCGACTGTGCCAGGGTCATGTCCACGGCCGATGAGGACCGAATGATCGACCCGCTCACTCACAAGCGGGTCAAACCGCTGACCTATGCCTTTTCCGCAGGAGGCGGGGTTGCCTGCCTGACCCTGTTCGTCGACCATGAAGGCCTTGCCCTGAAATTTCTCAAACAGGATGAGAATTCCGGAAACCGCGCCTTTCTTGGCGACCTGCTCTGGCATCTGCGGCAGCACCGGGGGTTCTTCTGCCTGGTCACCAGGAGCCTGAAGCCGGGCTATCTTCCCTCAGTGTTCCATCTTCGGTTTGACCTGGAGTATCCGCCGGAAGAGGATCAAATCCGGCGCTGGGAGCTACATCTGGGAAAGGCTAACCTTGCCGAAGATGTCTTGGTCCGGTTGGTTGAGGAACATCCGATGCATCTGGGCGAGATTGATTTCATTGCCCGTCAGGCGATGACGCAGTCGATTATCCAGGGGCGAAAGGACGGCTTCACCATGTCCGACATCCAGCAAGCCAT
>CAZDKX010000108.1:0-10320 GCA_964505935.1 uncultured Syntrophobacteraceae bacterium | reverse complement strand
CGAACTGGCCGAAGGCGTTACTCACGCGTTGGCAGAGCAATAGACTCTCCGGCAAGAAGTGGATGAAGGCGTTGCCGGTCCTGGTGGGTAATCTGGAGAACCTGGGAAAGTCCACGGAGGCAGAATTTCTCGCCATTGGCGAAAAGCTTGCGGGTTTTCACCGGCATGCCGCAGAGATCTCCAAGACATCGACGGCGGTTGGCCAACGGATGTCTGGAGAAGAGATCACCACGGTCATCCATGGTTTTCGTGAAGTTGTCGCGCGTATCGAGCACCTCCAGGGCGAGTCCAGGCAGCATGCCGCGACCCTGGCGGAGGTCCTGCAAACCCTTGCCCGCCTCAATCGCCAGTTGAGCTCCTTCCGAGAGACCGTCAGAACTTTGAGGGTGTTGTGCGTATCAATCAGGATTGAGGGTGCACGTTTTGGTGAGCGGGATATCGGCTTCAATGGACTCGCAGATGAAGTGGAAAAGCTGGCGGTGGTGATTGAGGAGAAGACTTCCCATCTTTTGAAGCGATCAGAGTCGTTGGGGCTAGCGATTGGTGAGGTTCTGGTTCGTGTGTCCGAACTCGAAACCACCCGGCATGCTCAGGCCGAGGTCATTCTCGGCAAGACCATGGCGAGCCTCCAAGCCCTTTCGGCCAAGCATGCCTCGTCTGCCACTGCGGTGCAGGGAATCTCCAATCGCTACGAGGCAATCTCCCGGAACATCGGAGAGATTGTGTCTTCCATGCAAATCCATGACATCACCCGTCAGAGAATCGAACACGCGGCGGAGGGCCTCGACGGCATCCTGGGACAAAAGCCGAACCTGCTCACCGTGAAACCAGGGGAGGCAACCGGCGAGCAGGCAACGAAAAGTGATACCAGGGAAAGCGGGGACGGCTTTTGGCGCCATTGGCCCAGGAGAGAACGCCACGCCGACCGGGCCGGCAATGATTTGCCCATGGTTGGTGACATCTGCGTGATTCAGGCAGCTCAGCTTCGCCATGCCAGGGACCTGCTGGTAGCGGAGGTTGAGAACATTCTCGAGAATCTGTCCCAAATAGCAGGTCATGTGATGGAGATGTCTCGCGAGATGGACGGAATAGCCGGCACGGAGCAAGCGGCCGGGCAATCGTCGCTCGCGGAGATCGAAACAGGCTTCTCAACGGTCATGTCGGCACTATCGGCTTATGGCGTGGCGAACCGGGAGCTTTCCTCGGTGATGGAGGCCGTGGGGGGGACGCTGGAGGACATGTCGGCCTATTCAGGGGATATTGAGGGCATAGGAGCGCAGATTAGACTGATCGCCCTGAATGCCATCGTCAAGGCTTCCCATATGGACCTTGAAGGAGCAAGTCTGGCGATCCTGGCCGAAGCGGTCCATAAACTCTCGGTGGAAACGTGCGAACGGACAGGAACCGTGGGGGAGACGCTTCGCCTGGTGCTCTCAGCTTCGGAATCTCTGGGAGCGGGCAGTGTGGAAAAGGGAGACGGCAGCGGTGCGGAAGTGGCCCGTCTGAGTGAGACGCTAAAGGCCCTGCTCAACAGTCTCCACGGGGTAAATCAAGACGTTGGCGCCCAGCTGACTCGAGTCAACGAAGAGGGGCGCCAGCTTTCTGAGGGAATTCAGCAGACCATCTCGGGTGTGAGCGTGCATCGTAGGGTTGGCGAGGCTCTGAGCAAAGTGATCCTGGAGCTCGAGGGGATCATAGGACGGTCCTCCCTGCATCGTCCTGCCGAGGTCGAGGCTCAGGCCACCGAGCGGATAAAGGCCCTGGAAGCCGCATATACCATGCAGGGTGAGCGACATGTCCATCGCGCGGTCATCGCGGGAAAAAGCTCGACGGGAGGGAAAACCACTCCCTCGCTGCCCGACCGTCCCATTCCAGAGAAGGCGGAAGCTGCGGGTGAGCCTGATGGCAAGGCGAACGACGAGCCCGAGAGCGATCTGGGCGACAACGTCGAACTCTTTTAGCGATAGGGTCCCGATGGCCTATCCCAGCCTCCCCTTCCTTGGCAACAGGGGTTGGGGGGCAGGTTGGGGAAGCCGATGAACAACATCCCCAACCAGCCCGTTAAGGGGAGGGGTTTCGGGGAATCTTGAGATAATCGCTGTGGTTTGGGAAACGAAAATGAGTGCAGAAATGTTGGAGTCGGCCGATGTCAATGTGTTGAGACTGACGGGAAGCTGGACCATCGAGCGCGCGTGCGAATTGAAGCAGCTTTTGCTGGAGAGCTTGAGCGACGAGCAGCACCTCATGGTTGACCTGGGGGAGGTGGTCGAAGTGGACCTCTCCTTCCTACAGCTCCTCTGCTCGGCTCATCGCACCTTTTGGGGGCGGAACAAACCGTTCTCACTACAGGACAGCAAGCCGGACGTCATCAAAGCATTTGTGAAGAACGCGGGTTATGCGCGCACTCTTGGCTGTCATCGGGCCGGAGGCGGGGGCTGCCTGTGGATCGGAGGTTGGGAATCATGAGTAAGACCATTATGACCGTGGATGATTCGGCCAGTGTTCGGCAGATGGTGAGCTTTACCCTCAAGCAGGCGGGCTTTCAGGTAATCGAGGCCGTGGATGGCAAGGATGCTCTGTCCAAACTGGACGGGGCGGTGGTCCATATGCTGCTGGCCGATCTGAACATGCCTAACATGGATGGCATTGAGCTGGTCCGCAGGGTGCGGGCGAACGCTTCCTCCAAGTTCATCCCGATCGTGTTGCTGACGACCGAATCCCAGGCCGAAAAAAAGCAGGAAGGGAAAGCGGCGGGTGCTACCGGCTGGATTGTCAAACCCTTCAAGCCGGAACAACTGCTGGCGGTGGTCAAGAAGGTCCTCGGATGATGCAGGCGCAACGAGAGGCGTACCGGGACGAGGCTTACGAGCTGCTGAGCGAGCTCGAAACGGCGCTTCTGGCGCTGGAAGAAGTACCCGAGGATGCAGAGCTGATTGGCCGGGTTTTCCGGGCGCTGCATACCATCAAAGGGTCAGGCGCCATGTTCGGGTTCGACGACATTGCCTCTTTCACACATGATGTGGAAACCGTGTTTGACTTGGTGCGCAATGGCAAAATAGCGGTCTCCAAAGCCCTTCTGGATCTCACCCTGGCAGCCGGGGACCAGATTCGGGCCATGCTTGATGCCTCCGAAGACGGCACCCTCTCAGACGCGGACTCCGCCATGGCCGGGCAACTGCGAAGCAAGTTCAGGGACCTGATCCCGGCGGGCGACGAACCCGCGACGGTCACCGCTGAAACGGCAGTGCCGCCCGGCAACGACGAAGAGGGTGAAATCACCTATCGCATCACGCTGCGCATGGACCGCGACATTTTTCTGCGGGGGTCAAACCCCGTCCTTTTACTCAAAGAACTTGAAGAGCTCGGCGAGTGCAGAGTGATCGCGCACACCGAAGCCATCCCTGAGCTCGAGGAGCTCAACCCTGAAGAGTGCTACACCTCATGGGATGTGATTCTCACGACTGGCCGGGGAATCAATGCCATCAAGGATGTCTTCATCTTTGTCGAAGACGAATGTGAGGTGAAGATCGAAGTTGTCAGGGCAGACGGTGTTACCGCTGAGGAGCCTGCCTACCGCAAGCTGGGCGAGATCCTCGTCGAACGCGGTGAGGTTTCGCAGGAGGAGGTCCGCAAGGCCCTGGCGGAGCAGAAGCGGATTGGCGAGCTCCTCGTGGATGCGGGAGCAGTGGCACCCTCGAGCGTAGTCTCCGCGCTGGCTGAGCAGGAGCAGGTCAAGGCGGTTCAGCTCAAGCAACAAAAGGAAGAAGCGGTCTCGAGCATCCGGGTGCCAACCGAGAGGCTGGACACCCTGGTCAACTTAGTGGGTGAACTGGTCACGATTCAGGCGCGCCTGAGCCAGACGGTCGCCAGGATGGAGCATCCCGAGTTGCTCGCCATTTCCGAAGTGGTGGAACGCCTCACCGCGGACCTTCGCGACAATACCATGAGCATTCGCATGGTGCCCATCGGAACGACTTTCAGCAAGTTCAAACGGTTGGTTCGTGACCTGTCGGGTGAACTGGGCAAGGATGTGGCCATGGTCACCGAGGGGGCGGAGACCGAACTCGACAAGACGGTCATCGAGCGCCTTAACGACCCCCTGGTACACCTCATCCGCAACTGCATCGATCATGGCATCGAGCCGCCGGATATGCGGGAAGCCGCCGGCAAGTCCAGGCAGGGAACGGTGCATCTGGCCGCCGCCCATTCCGGAGCCTGCGTGCTGATCCAGATCACGGACGACGGGACCGGTCTGGATGTGGCGGCGATCAAGGAGAAAGCCGTCGAAAGAGGATTGATCACCGCCGACGCCGAGCTTTCCGAGAACGAAGTCTTTGCCTTGATCTTTGCCCCGGGCTTTTCAACGGCCCGGCAGGTTACGAGCATCTCGGGACGCGGCGTGGGCATGGATGTGGTGAAGCGCAGTATCGATGCCCTGCGAGGTTCCATCGAGATCAGCAGCCGGAGAGGGGCCGGGACGACCATCACTCTGAAGTTGCCGCTCACCCTCGCCATCATTGACGGCTTGTTGGTGAAGGTGGGGGATGGCTATTTTGTCATGCCGCTTTCGATGGTGGAAGAATGCGTCGAGCTGACCCATGAGGATGTGCTCAGAGCTCACGGTCGGCACCTGACGCATGTCCGGGGGAGGATTGTGCCATACATCAGGCTCCGCGAGCGCTTTCTGATCAATGGAAACGCTCCCGCGCAGGAGCAGGTGGTGATTACTGAGGTTGGCGGGGGGAGCGTGGGCCTTGTCGTGGATCGGGTCATCGGGGAGCATCAGACGGTGATTAAGAACCTCGGCAGAATGTACCGCGATATCGACGAGATTTCGGGTGCAACCATTCTCGGGGATGGGACAGTGGCGCTCATCATGGACGTGCCGAAACTGGTGAAAGGTACGGAACTGCAGGAAGCAGTCAGCGTCAATTGAGAAGGAGTGGAAGGCAATGTTAAGCAGGTTGAAACTCTCGACAAGAATACTCCTGGTAGGCCTTACGGTAACGGTCTGCTTCGCTTTGGTCTTTGCCTACATCTACCCTAAGACCAGACAGGGAATGATCGATGGCAAGTACACGAAAACCAGGCATGTGGTGGAAACCGCCTGGGGAGTGCTCGATTACTACGCCAAGCAGGTGAAGGCGCAGGCGCTGACGATCGAAGAAGCCAAGCGGCGGGCCATGGACGAGATCCGGAATATGCGCTACGAAGGTGACGACTATTTCTGGATCAATGATATGGAACCGCGCATGGTCATGCATCCCACGTCGAAGGAGATGGATGGCAAGAGCCTGGCTGACGAGAAGGACCCAAGCGGCAAAAAGATCTTCGTGGCGATGGTGGAAAAAGTCAAAAGCGAGGGCGCAGGATTTGTCGAGTACTCATGGGCCAAGCCCGGGCATGCCAAACCGGTGCCGAAGGTCTCATATGTAAAGGGATTTCCGGAGTGGGGATGGATCATCGGGTCAGGGATCTACATCGATGATGTGGAAAAAGAGCTGAACGACATGCTGTACCAGATCCTCGCGGCGATTCTGGCCCTGGCAATTCTGGGCGGCGTACTCTCCTTCGCCATTGCCCGTAATATCACGAAAGCGGTTGCCGAATGCATCCTGGTGGCGAACCGGGTGGCCGAAGGCGACAGCAGTGTGAACATCGAAGTGAAGAGCAAAGATGAGATCGGCCAGTTGCTCGCCGCTATGAAAAACATGGTGGAGACCATCAGAGCCCTGGTCAACGATGCCGGCACGCTGGCGCAAGCGGCTGTGCAAGGCAAACTGGATACCCGAGCGGATGCCGCCAGGCACAAAGGGGATTTCCATAAGATTGTGGAGGGCGTCAATGAGACCCTGGATGCGGTGATTGGTCCATTGAACGTGGCGGCCAATTATGTGGAGCGGATCAGCAAGGGAGATATTCCGCCCCGAATTACTGAGGAATACAAGGGCGACTTCAACGCGATCAAGCAGAACCTGAATATTCTCATTGACGCCATGAATGAGGTCACGACAGCGGCTACGGAGATTGCCGCCGGCAACCTCACGGTTAAAGTGAAGGAACGTTCCACCGAGGACAAGCTGATGCATGCCATGGCGAACATGGTAAGCGGGCTCACGGAAGTTGCGTCAAACATCCAGGTCGTAGCCAATTTTGTCACCACCGGCAGTCAGGAAATGAGCGCCAGTGCCGAACAGCTCTCCCAAGGAGCAACCGAGCAATCGGCGTCGGTGGAAGAAGTATCTTCCTCCATGGAGGAAATGGCAGGCAACATCCGGCAGAATTCCGACAATGCGCAACAAACCGAGAAGATCGCTCTGAAAGCCGCGGAAGATGGGCTGGAGAGCGGCAAAGCCGTGGCGGAGACGGTGGTGGCGATGAAGGAGATTGCCGGGAAGATTTCCATCATCGAAGAAATTGCCCGCCAGACCAACCTGCTGGCGCTGAACGCGGCTATCGAGGCGGCTCGTGCCGGAGAGCACGGCAAGGGGTTCGCGGTGGTGGCTTCCGAAGTGCGCAAACTGGCGGAAAGGAGCCAGACGGCGGCTGCTGAGATCAATAAACTGTCGGCTACGAGTGTCCGGATTGCCGAGCGAGCCGGCGAAATGCTGGCCAGAATCGTCCCGGATATCCAGAAAACGGCTGATTTGGTGCAGGAAATCACCGCCGCCAGCAACGAGCAGTCGTCGGGAGCCGATCAGATCAACAAGGCCATCCAACAGCTTGATCAGGTGATCCAGCAGAACGCCTCAGCCTCGGAAGAAATGGCTTCGACTTCGGTGGAATTGCTCAACCAGGCGGAACGGCTCCAGAGTACCATCGCTTTCTTCAAAATTGATGGGACACCGGCCGCCGGCCTAAAAGCCAGGGCCAAGGAGCGGGCTCAATTCAAAGCCGGCCAGGGAGTCCTCCGCTCGGTGCCTTCGGCCTACGGCGTCTTCAAGGGGATTGAGGGGGGACAATCGGCCGGTGTGCTCGCCAAGACCGCCCCGGTTCATGACGGAAACCGCAAGGGGGTCCGAGGTCTCAGCCTGGACTTGATTCAGGAGGCCAAGGGCGACATGAGCGATGAGGATTTTGAAAGATACTAGAAGCTGGAGAATGGAAGCGGAAAACCGGAAACCGGAATAGACGAGAGTGATCGCATGAATGCAGCCCTAAGTATGGCGGAAACCAGCCAGCTCCTGACTTTTATGCTGGAAGATGAGGTGTTTGCCCTCGATATTTCCAAGGTTCGTGAGGTCCTGGATTTTACGGCGGTAACGAAGGTGCCCCACTCCCCCGATTTTATGCTGGGAGTTATCAACCTGCGGGGCAGTGTGGTGCCGGTGGTGGATATGCGGGTGAAGTTCGGCATGGCCCAGAGGGAAACGACGGTCAATACCTGCGTCATTATTGTGGAGATCGATATCGACGGTGAAAACACGGTACTGGGCGCTCTGGCCGATTCAGTCCAGGAAGTGATGGGCCTTGACCTCGATCAAATCGAGCCGCCCCCCCGCCTTGGCACGCGCTTGAAAACCAAGTTCATCAAGGGCATGGGAAAACGGGACAGCCAGTTCATCATCATCCTGGATATCGATAAGGTCTTCTCTGCGGAAGAACTTATTGTCGCCTCGGATTTGACAGACCAACCCGCTCAATGCTGAGGCATGGGAACCGCAGACAATGGTCATAGCTCCTACGAACAACTCGAGGGCTCCGTCTGCCAAAAACGACGGCCATCCCATTCCTGTCGCGAAGGCAAAGCGGGCCTTTGTCGACCAGTTGCACCAGGCGTCCATGAGTAATGCCGAGTTCTTTCGGCTGAGTGAGCTGATTCATACTTCGTGCGGGATCAAACTGCCCTTTGTCAAAAAGACTATGCTCGAAGGGCGGCTTCGCAAACGCCTGCAAGCGCTTGGCATCGACTCCTTCACCCGGTACAGCGATTATCTGTTCAGCGCGCGGGGGGCTGAAACCGAATACGTCCACATGATCGATGCCGTGACCACCAATAAAACCGATTTCTTTCGCGAGCCCGATCACTTTGAATGGCTATTGCACAAGGCCCTTCCGGAGTTGGTGGGTCTTCATGGCTTAGGGGTCGGCAAGAGGCTCCCCGTATGGAGCGCAGGGTGTGCGACCGGTGAGGAGCCTTATACGCTGGCCATGATTTTGAGCGAATTCGCTGCGGTGTGCCCAGGGTTTCATTTTTCGATCCTGGGAACGGATGTCTCCACGGCAGCGCTGAAAAAGGCAAGATGCGGCATCTACGAGCACGACAGGGTGGTGCCGGTCGCTATGACCCTCAGGAGGAAATACCTGCTGAAGAGCAAGGAAAAGACGAGAGGACTGGTGCGGATTGCACCGGAGCTGAGAGCTGTGGTGCACTTTGAAAGACTCAATCTCATGGAAGAAAGGTGGGACCTCAAGGAACCGATGGGAATCATCTTCTGCCGCAACGTGATCATCTACTTCGACCGGCCCACCCAGGAGCACCTGCTCAACCGACTTGCCCACCATCTCGTCCCGGGCGGATATCTGTTCATGGGACATTCCGAATCCCTCCACGGCATGGATCTGCCCCTGGTCCAGGAAAAGACAACCGTTTACCGGAAGCTGCCGTAGACAGTTTCGAAAAGCTGCCGAAATGAAAAAAACGACCTGTATTCACATTGGTGGGCTTTATGCCAGCAAGGAGCCTGCCGTCATTGAAACCCTTCTCGGTTCCTGCGTGGCGGTTTGCCTCTATGATCCCGTCGAACAGATCGGGGGGATGAACCACATCCTCCTGCCGGGAAAGGCGGATCTGAAACACTATAACGTGGTGTCCCGCTACGGGATCAATGCCATGGAGCTGTTGATCAACACGATGATGAACCTTGGCAGCAGGCGGTACCCCCTGGTGGCTAAGATCTTCGGTGGAGCTCACGTGCTTCCCGCGATCTCCCAAGAGAACGGCATAGGACGGAAGAATGTCGACTTTGTCCAGGAGTTCCTGCACACGGAAGCCATTCCCATTACGAGCCAGGATACGGGCGGATTCGAGGCCCGCAAGATCTACTTCCACACTGACACCGGCGAAGTCTTGCTCAAACGCATCCACCCCACCCTCCACGCCAAGGTGGAGCGAAGAGAACGATGCTTTCTGGACCGGGTTGGGCGCACGAAGGTTGCAGAAGCTGGAGAGATCACCATGTTTGCCTGAGGGAGCGTCTCGGCAGTGGCCCGGCCGGCGAGGCATTTGTGAACGACGAAAATGCAACTCGAATATCATGTTGCTGCCCAGCATTGGAGACCCAAAACTCAGCATGCGTTTTAGGGCAACAACCACGAGGGACTTGCGATGAAGAAGAAAATCAGGGTGCTGGTCGTTGATGATTCTGCCCTTGTTCGCCAAACTCTTCAGGATGTTCTCAATTCGGATCCCGAGATCGAGGTCATGTCGACGGCTTCGGATCCTTTTGTGGCCGTGCAGCGCCTGAAGCGGGAAGTCCCCGACGTCATCACGCTGGACATCGAAATGCCGCGGATGGATGGGATCACTTTCCTGCAAAAGCTCATGGCCCAGCAGCCGATCCCGGTAGTGATCTGTTCGAGCGTGGCCGAAAAGGGTTCGGAAGCGGCCCTCAAAGCACTCGAATACGGTGCCATCGACATCATTCAAAAGCCCAGGATGGGCACCAAACAGTTTCTGGAAGAGTCCCGAGTGCAAATCTGTGATGCGGTAAAGGCAGCCGCCCAAGTTAACGTCAAGCGCTCTACCGGCCCGCGTAAAGTCGAGCCCAAGCTTTCTGCTGATGTTATTTTGGAGAAGCCGCAGCCCAAGGCCGTTTTTGAGAATACCGACAAAGTAATTGTCGTGGGAGCCTCCACCGGTGGTCCTGAAGCTTTGCGGGTTTTTCTCGAGGCCCTGCCAGCGGATGCCCCGGGGGTCGTGATCGTGCAGCACATGCCCGAGTATTTCACAGGCGCGTTTGCCAAGCGTCTCGACGGCATCTGCCGCATATCCGTCAAAGAGGCGGAAAACAACGATCCCCTGGTTCGGGGATTGGCCCTGGTTGCTCCCGGCAGTCGGCACCTCTTGCTCAAACGCAATGGGGCGCGCTACTTTGTCGAGACCAGGGAAGGGCCATTGGTCTCCCGCCACCGTCCTTCCGTGGACGTCCTCTTCCGTTCGGCAGCCCGCTATGGCGGAAAGAATTGTGTCGGCGTCATCATGACCGGCATGGGGGACGACGGCGCCAAGGGCATGCTGGAGATGAAAGAAGCGGGGGCCGTGACCCTGGCTCAGGACGAAAAGTCCTGTGTGGTCTACGGCATGCCGTGTGAAGCTGT
>CAZDKX010000107.1:0-14222 GCA_964505935.1 uncultured Syntrophobacteraceae bacterium | reverse complement strand
CAGCGTCGGGATCACCATGGTCAGCCAGGGCCAGTAGGTGAGCAGGAGGACCATGGCGAAGTTGACGGCCAGGTAGGGAAAGAGCGGCCGGGCGACTTCGGAGAGGGTGACGTTGCCGATGCTGCAGCCGATCAGCGTTCCCAGGCCGATAGGGGGGAGAAAAAGGCCGATGCCCATGTTGGCGATCAACACAATGCCGAAGTGAACCGGGTCGATACCGAACTGGGTGGCCAGGGGAAGGAGGATGGGCACGGTCATGATGAGGGCGGGCACCCCTTCCAGGATGGCCCCCAGAAAAAGGAAACAGATGTTGATCAGGAACAGGAAGAGGTTCTTGCCGCCGCCCAGATAATGGACAAAGTTGGCCAGGGCCTGGGGTACCTGCTCGCGGGTGAGAATCCAGCCCAGCACGGTGGCCATCCCGACCAGGATCATCACCTGGCCGGTGATGACACCGGTCTCGAGAATGACGTTCAGCACCTGGTGCAGGGTGATTTCCCGGTAGACGAACATACTGACCATCAGGCCGTAGGCCACCGCCAGCACGGCGGCTTCCGTCGGCGTGCAGATTCCTCCCAGAATCCCTCCGAAAATGATGACCGGCATGAAAAGGGCCAGAACGGATTCCTTGAAGGCCTGAACAAGCGGCTTCACGCCGACGAACCGGCGCGGCTTCAACCCGCTCCGCCGCGCCTGGATATTGAGCTGCACCATGAGGGCGCCGGCCATGAGCAGGGCCGGCAGGAAGCCCCCGGCAAAAAGGGCCCCGACCGAGGTGTTGGCAATGCCGCCGTAGACCACCATGGCAATGCAGGGAGGAACGAGAATGCCCATGCTGCACGAGGCACACACGATGGCTGTGGCGCGGGCGGCAGTGTACCCGCCCTGGGTCATGGCCGGGATCATGATCGAGCCCATCGCGGCGGTATCGGCTGCCGTCGACCCAGAAATGCCGGAGAACAAGATTTCCGAGACGATGGCCACCATGCCGAGCCCGTTTCGGAAGTGCCCCACCAGGGCCTGCGCCAGTCTGACCAGGCGAAGGGAAATCCCGCCGGTATCCATCAGGGCTCCCGCCAGGATAAAGAGGGGGACCGCCAGGAGCGAAAAGGAATCACAGCCGGTAAAGATTTTCTGAGGCAGGATGATGAGGGGAATATCGCCCTTCAAGAGCAGCCCGAGGATGGAAGACAGCCCCACGCTGAAGGCAATGGGCACATTGAGGAGAATGAACCCGAGGAGGGCAACACTCAAGATGATTCCCAACTTTTGCCTGCCTCCCGTAAAAGACCATCCGTCATGCCGGTGAAAACCGGCATCCAGGCTGTTCTCCGGATCACGGCGCCGCCGGCATGACGATGTGAGGCTTTCGTTGTTCGTTGTGATCCCCGGTCACGCCGATTCCCACGATTCCGCCCGGGCAGCGGAAATCGCCACAACAGATCAAGCGGATGACGGAGCGTTACGGCACTCCCGGTTGCCGCCGGCCTTCACGAAGCATGATGATCAACAGATGGAGGCCCATGAGGGCCGCCCCCACGGGCAGGCACGCATACGCCCATCCCATGGGGATTTCCATGGCGGGAGAGAGTTGATCGGCTGTCTTGCGGACCAACGCGGTCCCCTCGACCAGGAGCACGACGACGACAACCTCCATCAGCAGACAAATCAGCAGGGTCAAACCTCGCCGCCACCGCTCCGGGAGCATCTTGACGAAAAAATCCATGCCAAAATGAGCGCGCCGGTGGACGCTCAGCGTGGCACCAAGGAGCGAGATCCAGACAAAGAGGTAACGGGCCAGCTCTTCCGACCAGTGCAACGGCCGGACCAGGAAATAGCGGAAGACCACCTGCAGAAACACCACGATGGTCATCAGGGTTACCAGCCCCACGAGCACCCACGCCTCGCCCCTGGCGAGGGCACTGTCAAATCTGGCAAGTCTTTGCAGGAAAGGACTCATCGTCCAGGAGTGTCCCCCCAACCGGCAGCTCGCTGCCGAACAGGTTGCGGTCCTCGCAAAGTGTCAAGTTTCATCCTTTTCGCCATCTTTTGCGGGTTGACTCATCTTGCCGCACAACCCAGCACTCAGCACCCAGCACCCAGCTCCCAGCACGCTCTTTCAGGCAACCAGCTGCGTTCTCACTTGGTGGCCAGGATCTGGTCGATCATCGCCTTGCCGAACTGCCCCTCGAACTCCTGGTAGACTGAGGCTGCGGCCGCCCGGAAAAGCTCCTTGTTGGGGGTGGTAACCTGCATTCCTTTGGCCTTCAATTCTTCCAACTGCTTGGTCTCATCGGCATGGAGCAGATTCCGCTCGAAGGTGGCGCACTCCAGGGCGGTGTCGACCATGACTTTCTGTACATCCGGCGGCAGCGAGCTGAAGGCTTTGGTGCTCATGAGCAGCAGGGCGGGAGAATAGACATGCCCGGTGAGCGCCAGGTATTTCTGCACTTCAGAGAGCTTCGACGTGTAGATGATGGCAATGGGATTCTCCTGGGCGTCGATGGTCCCCTGCTGAAGGGCGGTATAGACTTCACTCCAGGCCATGGGGGTGGGGCTGGCTCCAAACGCCTTGAAAGTGGCCAGATGAATCTTGTTTTCCATGGTCCGGATCTTGATGCCCTTCAAGTCTTCCGGTTTTTCGATGGGCCGAACACTGTTGGTAATCTGGCGAAAGCCGTTTTCCCAGAAGGCCAGCCCCTTGATCTCCTTCACCGCAAAGGCGTCGAGGAGTTCCTTTCCCACGGGACCATCCAGGACATGGTAGGCATGGTCCCGATCACGAAAGAGAAACGGCAGATCGACCACGAACATTTTGGGAATGAAGCCCCCCACCGGACCCGTGGAAGTGACCACGAGATCGACGGTACCCAGCTGCAACCCTTCAATCAGGTCTCGTTCGTTCCCCAGTTGCGTGGCGGGATAGATGTCAATTTTAACTTTGCCGCCGGTCTTTTGGGCCACCAGTTCGGCGTATTTCCTTGCCCCGATGTTGTAGGCATGGTCGGGTGAGGTCGCATTGCCGAGTTTGAAGGTCCACGTCTGGCCTAGGGCCAAATCGCTCCAAACCCCGCAAAGAAGCAAGAGAGCGAGCAGAACCGTGAGTCCCTGGATGCGTTTCATACCATTTCCTCCATTTCGAAAGGGTTGAAAATCGGAACCTCTTCATCAGCACTCTATTAGGCAAGATCCACAACAAGATCAACGAAAAAACCAAATCCCCGCGAAAACTTCCGGGCTCCTCCTGCCGGTTGGCCGGTTCCCGCGCTGATTGTCCGCCGGTCCGCCGGTTCCCAAGCCGGGGCTTGGCAACCGGCGAACGAGCAACCTCATGGCCCCTCGCTCACGATCAATGAGGAAGGTCCGGGACGGTGAGAGCGGAGATCCCCCGGCCGGCGAGCAGTCGAATGCTCAGATACGGTTGGACAGCACTCGGGAATTGTGGCAAGGTAGCCGGTATGCAATATGCATAATGGCAAAGAAAAGCGCCGGAGTTGGATGAGTTTATCAAGGAAGTGGCGGTTGCCCCAAAAGGTTGAAGGAGGGATGGGAACATGGCGCAAGGGTTGGACGTTATTATCGTGGATGACGATCCCGCAGTCTGTGAGATCCTTTCTGACATGATTCAAAGATTCCATACATGGGGGGAAGTCCTCACCTTCCTCACCGCAGAAGAGGCCATCGCCCACTGCGCAAGTCGCGACGTCACCGTCGCCATCTTCGTTCTGGATGTCTTTCTCGGAGAAGACACCGGCTTTTCCTTTCTTGACGCCATTTCGGAAAAATTCCCCATGGCCTATCAGGACTCCATCATCATTACGGGCAATGCGAGCAAGGATGTGGTCAACATGTGCCTTGCATCCGAGGTCACCTTTCTTCTGGAAAAACCCATCCGCTCTTACGCTCTGCAGTTTGCCGTGCTGGCCATCGTCTCAAAATATGTGAAGTTTGCCAAGAAGCTCATGCTCGACCCGTACTTTGCCGAGCGCGTCGCCAACTTTTGATTGCGCCGAAAGGGTGTCAAAACATGCTGAACAAGAACCTTTGGGGTGATTCCCTCACCCCGCCGTAACCCAGCGAAAGCCTGTGTTGGGTTTCGTTTCACTCAACCCAATCTACGATTTTCTGGTCACCTTATGCAGCACGCGACGGAAAGGGTCCTGACGACCATGGCTCAAGAAAATCCCAAATCTATCCTGGTTGCCGGCGCGACCGGCTACGTCGGCGGGCGGCTGGTGCCAAAGCTGCTGGAGCAGGGCTACAGGGTCCGAGCAATGGCCCGCTCCAGGGCCAAGCTGGCGAATCGCCCCTGGGCGTCGCATCCCCGTCTGGAAGTGGTCGAAGGCGATGTCCAGGACCTCGGGGACCTGATGAAAGCCACCGCCGGTTGCTGGGCCGCCTTCTACCTGGTGCACTCGATGACTTCCGCGAGCAAGCATTTCGTCGAGGCAGACCGGCTGTCCGCCCAGAACATGGTAACCGCGGCGGCCGCGTCCGGTCTGGAGCGGATCATCTATCTCGGCGGTCTGGGAAGGAGCAGCGATCCTTTTTTGAGCATCCATCTGCGCTCACGGCATGAAGTGGCTCGCATCCTGCAATCCGGCCCGGTCCCGACGACCATTCTCCGCGCCGCCATGATTCTCGGTTCGGGGAGCGCCTCTTTTGAAATGCTGCGCTATTTGGTGGACCGCATGCCGATCATGCTCACTCCGCCCTGGGTCCACACCCCCGTGCAGCCCATCTGCATCCGCAATGTGGTGAACTATCTGGTGGGATGCCTGGAACACGAGGAGACGGCAGGCCAGTCCTTCGACATCGGTGGGCCGGAGATCCTCACCTATGCCGGACTCATCGAGGTTTACGCCCAGGTTGCGGGGCTCAAGCGCCGGCGAATTCTTCCCGTTCCTTTTATCACTCCCGGGATGAGCGCCCTCTGGATCCATCTCATTACTCCCATCCCCTCCTCCATCGCCCAACCTCTCATTGAAGGGCTGCGCAACCAGGTGGTTTGCCTGGATCATCGCATCCAGGCCATCATTCCGCAGGAACTCCTCGACGCGCGGGCCACCATTCATCGAGCGCTGGAAAAGACTCAACTTCAGCTCGTTGAAGGGTCGTGGACCGATGCGGGCAAACTTACCCCCCCGGAATGGACGCAAATCGGCGACGCCGGATATGCCGGCGGCACAGTCATGGAATGCGGCTACCGGATTCGCCTGAAAGCCTCTCCCGAAGAGGTCTGGGAACCTATTGTGCGCATCGGCGGGCTGAACGGCTGGTACTATGGGGAATGGGTCTGGAAGCTCCTCGGGTGGCTGGATCGCCTGGCCGGCGGCATGGGCTTGAAGCGGGGCCGGCGGGCCTCCCCCGATCTCTATGTCGGTGACGCCCTTGATTTCTGGCGGGTCCTCGACGTTGCTGCTCCTTACCGCCTCGTTTTGCTCTCCGAGATGAAGCTGCCCGGCGAAGCCATTCTCGAATTCACGATCACCCCGGCCGGGCCCGGAGAAACCGAACTGCAGCAGCTGTCCCGCTTCGTGCCCAGGGGCTTCGGTGGGCTGGTTTTCTGGTATGGCCTCTATCTTCCGCATCACTGGCTGTTTCGCGGGATGTTGCGCACCATCGCCAGAGCCGTTGGCAAACCGTTGCTGGAAGGCCCCCTGCCCTTCGTTCCGGAACGGCGCTGGACCTGTCCGCTTGGGAACGGCGGGGGCAGAGAGTGACCAGATCAATATGTGAACGATTCAGTCGAAGGAGAAATTGACTATGTCGCATCATGATAAGACGTCGCCGTTGGCCTCGGCCATTGCCAACACCTGTGGCAAGCATTCGCTTTTTGAGGAAGAGAGTCGGAAGCTTCCAATACCCGTCTGTGCAGTGTTCCTGGATGATAAGGGAAACATCCATCCCGCTGCTTTTAGAGAGACGGACACGGTACTATCGAGCAAGAATCAGGAGCGGACGCAAGCGGTCTTCCCCCTGACCATGGCCAATCACCGGAACATCGTCCTGGAAGCCAAGCCCCAAACCGCACCCGGGAGGGTCACCGGGAAGCGCGTCGCCGTCCTCTTCTCGGGAGGTCCGGCCGCCGGTGGACACAACGTGCTGGCCGGCATCAAGGCCGCTCTGGGCAAGGACAACACGCTGTTGGGCATCAGGAAAGGCCCGAAGGGGCTGATCAACGGTGACGTTTTCGAAATCGGCTGCCAGCAGGTCGAAGGCATCATGAACATGGGCGGCTTCGATTTTCTCGGCACCGACCGCACCAAGATCAAGACCCCTCAGCAGTTCGAGAAGGTGAAAGAAACGGTCCTCAAGAACCGGCTGGATGGCATCATCGTGGTTGGGGGAGACGATTCCAACACCAACGCCGCCTTCATTGCCGAGTACCTGGAAAAGGACGGTGTCAAGTGCAGTGTTATCGGCATTCCCAAAACCATTGACGGCGATCTGGCCGTCGGCAGGCACCTGCCGATTTCTTTCGGTTTCGATACGGCTTCCAAAATCTTCTCGGAACTGGTCGGCAACCTGACGCAGGACGCCGCCTCGGCCGTCAAGTATTGGCACTTCGTAAAGCTCATGGGCCGCACGGCCAGCAAGATCACCCTGGAGGTCGCCCTGCAGACCAAGCCGGCCATCGCCCTCATTTCGGAAGAAGTGGCCCAGAAGAATATGTCCCTCGAGGGGATCGTCAATTACGTCGTGGACATCATCACGCAACGCCGCCTGAAAGGGATCAATCACGGGGTTGTCCTGGTCCCGGAAGGGCTGGTGGAGTTCGTCCCCGAGATCCGAACGCTCATCCAGGAGTTGAACCAGGTCCTGGCCGAGTACGAAACCGACATCAAGGACCTGCCGACCCTGAAGAACAAACAGGAGTTCATTTACCCCCTCCTGTCGCCGCAGTCGGCTCAGCTCATGGCCTCCTTGCCCGAAGAAATCGAGGAGATGCTCATCCTCGACCGCGACGAACACGGGAATGTCAAGGTTTCCCAGATCGAAACGGAGAAGCTGCTGATTGACAAAATCCGCTACCGGGTTTCCGAGATCAAGCGACACCCCAACCGCTTCTTTGGGAAGGAAGAGGGAAAGATCGATGCTTCCCCCGACCAGATCGAAAGAATCCGCAGTCTCAGTCTTTCGACCCAGTCGCATTTCCTCGGCTACGAGGGCCGGAGCGGCAAACCCACCCTCTTCGACGCGGCCTTCACCTTCAACCTCGGGTTGACCGCGGGCTCCCTCGTGCTGGCCGGCAAAACCGGCTACATGGCCGCCGTGACCGACTTCGACAAGGGCGGCAGAGCCCTGGCCCTGCCACTCTCCGGCCTCATCACCAGTGAAATGAGAAAGGGAAAGCCTGAAGAGGTCATCGAAAAGTCGCTGGTCGAGCTCACCTCGCCCGCCTTCAAAACCTTCGAGGAAAATCGCGGCCAATGGGCGCGGGAGGACCTTTTCAGCAGCCCCGGGCCAATCCAGCACTGGGGACCCACCAGCCGGCAGCTCCCCATCACCGTCGCCCTCGACCAGGGCTATGAAGACTACAAGAGCTTCCAGCTTGGCGAAGAGCGTAAAGTCAAGCTGGACTGAGAGCGTCACGTGGTTTCCAGGGGGAGGGTGAGGGTGACCTGGCAGCCCTCTCCCAGTTTGCTCTTGATTTCGATATTGCCCCGATGGACTTTGATGATGCCGTAGGAGACGGCCAGCCCCAAACCGGTGCCCATCTGCTTGGTGGTGAAAAAGGGATCGAACAGTCTGTCAAGGTCTTCGCGGCTGATGCCGGGGCCGTTGTCTTCGAAATAGATGGCCACCCGAGAGCGCTCTCTCATCCAATCCGTGCGAATGGTGAGGGTGCCCCCGTTGACCATGGCTTCCGCAGCATTGACCACGATATTGAAAAAGACCTGCTTGAGCTGGTCCCGGTCCGCCATGAGCGGCGGCATCTCCCCGTCGAACTCCTTGACCAGGTGGATGTTCTGGAACGACTCCTGGTTGCTGAGGATATTGAGGACCTCTTCGAGGAGTAACCGAATATCCACCGGGCGCTTCTCGGGGGCCGTCTGACGGGAAAATTCCAGCAGGCCGCGCACAATTTTGCGGCAGCGCAGGGTTTCTTGATGGATCACCTTGAGATCTTGATATTCGCTGCTCTCCGGGGGGAATTGCTCCATCAGCAGCTGGCTGAAGGTCAGGACGCCGGTGAGCGGGTTGTTGATTTCGTGGGCAACACCGGCGGCAAGCTTGCCCAGTGAGGCCAGCTTTTCGCTCCTCACCAGCCTTGCCTGCGCTTCCTGCAGGTCGCGGGTGCGTTCGTCCACCAAGTGTTCCAGGCGATTTCCCCAATCCGTGAGCGTATCTTTTGCCCGCTTGAGGTCCTGTGTCATCTGGTTGAAGGAACGCCCGAACATTCCCAGTTCATCCTCTGAGTGAATGGGGATCTGAAAGTCCAAATCCCCCTGGGCCACCCGATGGGTTCCCTCGATGAGCTCCTTCACCGGCTGATTGAGGAACCGGTTCATCAGGAATTTGACGAGGCAGGCAAGGGAAACGAGCGTCGCCAGACCAATCAGGACGAGGTTCAGTTCCGCCGTGCCAATGCGTTCATCCATGGGCGCCAGGGAAACGTCGATATCGAGCACCCCCAGTACCTTCTGTTCGGGAGGGTGAACGTGACACGCCGCATTGTAGCAGTCCGGCTCATTGTAGATGGGATTGATGATCCCCAGTACCCGGTATCCTTTGGGTGAGCGGAAAATCCTGGTGCGATCAGGGGTGTCCAACCGCTCCAGGGGTTGTTCGGCGGCGTGACAGGCGTAGCACTGCTCGGCCCGCTTATCCACCAGCAGATTCATTTCGGATTTGTCGGACGAATAGATGATCTCGCCCAGGAAGTTGAAGATCCTCATCTTGTCAAGGGCAGGCTGGGTGCCGAGAGTGTCCACCAGCTGGTGCAGGCGGTCGGGGGCATAGAGCAACATGTCCTTACGGGTACTGAGCTTGACGGTATCGCTGAGCAGGCTGGCACTGCGGATGACCTCCTGAATGAGCTGGGTTCGCTGGTTCTGGATCGCAAAATAGGTGTAGCCGCTGATCAGCATGACCACCAGCAGGCTGGTCAGGACACTCATCTTCGTGCCGATACGCTGATACCAGGATAGTCTCTTCAACCACATACGGGTGTCGCCTCGGGTCCTTGGGGACGGCTTGGATTCCGGATTGGAGCTGGGGAAAGCGAGCAACCGGCGAAGATCCGGAAAAGCGGCTGAAAACAATGTTGGAGAAGCCATCAAGCCAGATCCGGCCCATCGGAGAGTAGCAACGCCGCTCCCGCAAAACGGGATTCTCGAGGCGACACTAACCAATTCAGCCGGGACTCGCAAGGAGGAATTCGACAGCCGCTCCTTTGGAAGACTTTTGAGGGCAACCTGCACACTTTTCAACCGCTCCAGCAAGCCTTTGCCGTCCGGCATTCGGTTTTTGGCTTGACCTCATGGCTCATTCCGGCTAAATACTACCGAACCTCATATCAACGTTGAGTCTCACGTCCGGCACCATCGCTCATCGAGGCATCTCCTTCAACCCATCTCAGCTTTGAGTAAATTCCCTCTTTAGATGTTTGGAGGTATTGCCATGGCAACGAAGGGGAGGATTCTCATCGTGGATGACGACCCCGACTTTGTGAAGACCACCAAGATGATTCTCCTCGCCGACGGTTATGAGGTGGTGGTCGCCGAGGACGGCCGGGAGGGTCTTGAGAAGATCAAAGGCAGTCAGCCCCAGTTGATCCTCCTCGACATCATGATGGAGAGCATGTTTGAAGGTTTCAGTCTGTTGAGTGTCCTGCGGACGGCGCCGGAGTTCGAAACCGTTAAGGCTACTCCCGTCATCATGGTATCGAGTGTCAAAACCGATACCGGTTCGCGGTTCATGTTGGGAGACGATGAGGAAATGGGAGACGCGCCTCAGCCCGACAATTACCTGGACAAACCGATTAAGCCAAAACAACTGTTGAAAAAGGTCGCGTCCCTCATTCGAAAATGAGTCGGTCCCCGTATTTTGGCGCTCTTTTTCCCATTTTGAACGGCAATCCCGCACGCTGTACTGCTAGCCTCCTTTTCATCGCCCCATGGTAATTCGCTGCGCCAAGATCCAAACCCGAGACACTGTCCAGCCAGAACTGGGCTGTTTAATGAAGAGGCGATGCCATCAGCTTAATCATCGCCAGATGAACCATTCGTCAAGCATCGGCGCCGCTTCCCTTGGCGGGGTTGCCGGCTGTGAAGCCTTTTTGGACACCTAGAAGAACTGGACGAGGACGAAAGTGGTCCAGCCCAAGGTGCTTGTCATAGACGACGAGGAAATCAGCCGCATCTCCTGTGCCCGGGTCCTGAAACGCATCGACATCGAGACGGTGAAAGCGGCCGGCGGGAGAGAGGGCCTCGACCTGCTGGTGCGTGAAAACCCCGAGGTGGTGCTGGTGGACCTGAAGATGCCCGAGATGGACGGCATGGAAGTGGCGCGTCGCATTCGCGAGTACGATCCGAGCATCGTAACCATCATCATCACCGGCTACGCCACCATTGAAACGGCGGTGAGCGCCATCAAGCAAGGTGCTTATGACTACCTTCCCAAGCCGTTCACCGCTGATGAACTGACGATTGTGGTCCAGCGTGGCCTCGAGAAGCGAAGACTGGATCGGGAATCCCGTGCCCTGCGTGAAGAGAAGGAAACCATGGAGCGCAACTTCGTCACCATGGTCACCCACCAGCTTCGTTCCCCTCTTGGCGCCATTGCTCAG
This sequence comes from uncultured Syntrophobacteraceae bacterium, assembly GCA_964505935.1. Lineage (GTDB taxonomy): Bacteria > Desulfobacterota > Syntrophobacteria > Syntrophobacterales > Syntrophobacteraceae > JADGQM01. The sequence continues at coordinate 3,427 of CAZDKX010000107.1, read as the reverse complement.
TACTTCGAAGTCCTGCTCGGCGATCACGGCGGGGCCCTGACCGAAACTCAGCGGGACATGCTCGAACGCGCTCAGGTAAGGCTGGAAGGACTGCTGCACCTCATCAACGACTGGTTGGATATGAGTCGCCTCCAAGCCGGCGAGATCCACCATCGTCTCCGCCCTTGCTCCCTCCGGCCCTGTGTGGATGCCGCCCTGTCGGCCCTCGAAATGGCTGCCCAGGAGAAAGGGGTGAGCCTCGATGTGAACCTGCCCGATGATCTCCCGGAAGTCCTGATCGACCCGGAGACCCTCGGCGAAGCGCTGAGCAATCTCATCGCCAACGCCATCAAGTACAACCAACCGGAGGGGAAAGTCTCGATCAGGGCCGCATCCCAGAACGGCTGGGTGGTCGTGGCCATCGAAGACACCGGAGTGGGCCTGGAGGAAAAAGAAATTCCTTTCATTTTCGAGCAGTTCTATCGGAGCAAGGCGAAGGAGGTCCGTCGGCAGCAGGGAACGGGGCTGGGGCTGACCATCGCCCAGAAGATTGTTCATGCGCATGGTGGTAAAATCGAGGTCCAGAGCCGCCTGGGAGAAGGTACGACGTTTACCGTCTATATCGATAAGGCAGTGAAGAGTGAAAAGTGAAGAGCGAAGAGTGGAGGGAGGATGTCGGGCGGCCGAGCTGTGGCGGCCGGCCTCAAGTCCTTGCCGAAGGGTCATTTCACCCTTCACCCTTCACCCTTCACCCTTCACCCTTCACCCTTCACCTTTCACCCTTCACCCTTCACCTTTCACCCTTCACCTTTCACCTTTCACCCTTCAGTGAGGGAGGCAGGGCATGGAATGCAATCTTCAAGATGTCGACGTCATCATTGATCGCTGGGGACCAAACCCCGCTTCTCTGCTCCAGATCATGCTCGACATCAACCATCGCTATCACTACCTGCCCAGGGAGAGCCTCGGTCGCGTGGCCGAACGGCTGGTGATGCCCATCAGCCAGGTCTACAGCGTGGCCACCTTTTTCAAAGTCTTCAGCCTCAAGCCGCGGGGACGCACGATCATGCATGTGTGCACGGGGACGGCCTGCCACGTCAAGGGCACGCCCCGCCTCCTCGACCGGCTTGCACAGGACCTGCAGCTGAAGCCGGGAGACACCACCGCCGACCTGGCCATGACGTTGGAAACCGTCAACTGCGTGGGCGCCTGTGCTTCGGCGCCGGTCGTGGTGGTTGACGGGGTGACCCATGCCGAGGTCACCCCCAATAAGGTCAGCAAGCTTGCCAAAGCGATTCGCACGAAGGAAGAGGTCTAGGGCAAAGCCATGAACCGCCTGAAGAGCATCCAGGAACTGGAAAACCTTCGCCGGGAAGCCGCCGCCCGACGCCAGCGGCTCAAGAAATGGATCCGCGTGTGTTCGGGGACGGCGTGCCATTCGCAAGGCGGTGAGGAACTGGTCCGCACCTTCCAGCAGTATCTGGAAGACCGGAAGCTTACCTCCGACTACATGGTCAAACCCACCGGCTGCAACGGCTTCTGCGCCCAGGGCCCCATCGTCGTGGTGGAACCGGAAAACGTTTTCTACGCGCGCGTGGGAAGCGAGCGGGTGGCGGAGATCATGGAGCGGACCGTTTTCGGCGGAGAGGTCCTGGACGATCTCCTCTACATCAACCCGCAAACGGGGGAAAAGATCGTTTACGAGCGCGAGATCCCGTTCTTTGCCGGGCAGGAGCGGCTCGTTTTTCACTCCACCGGGATCAACTACGTCACCGACATCGAGGACTACATCAGCCGCGGGGGCTACGCCGCCCTGGCCAAGGTGCTGTCGGAGATGACACCGGAGCAGGTGATCGCCGAAGTGAAGGTATCCGGGCTACGCGGCCGCGGCGGGGGCGGCTTCCCGGCGGGCGTGAAGTGGGAATCCTGCCGGAGGGCTCGGGGAGAAACCCGATACGTCATCTGCAATGCCGATGAAGGGGATCCCGGCGCCTATATGGACCGTTCCGTCATGGAAGGGAATCCCCATCAGGTGATCGAAGGCATGATCATTGCCGCCTACGCCATCGGGGCCACCGAAGGTTACATCTACTGCCGCTTCGAATACCCGCTGGCGGTGAAAAACGCCGGTTGGGCCATCGAGCAGGCGCGAGCCTACGGCCTCCTCGGGCAAAATATCCTCGGCTCCCCCCTGAGTCTGGAGCTTCACATCAACCGGGGGGCCGGCGCGTTCATCTGCGGCGAATCCACCGCCCTCATGGCTTCCCTCGAAGGCAAAATCGGCGAACCCCGAGGCAAGCACATCCACACCGTCGAAAAAGGTCTCTGGAATCGCCCGAGCAACCTCAACAACGTGGAAACCTACGCCAACGTGCCCATGATCATCACCAACGGCGGCAAGTGGTACGCCAGCATCGGCACCGAGCGCAGCAAGGGCACCAAGATCTTTTCGCTGGTGGGCAAGATCAACAACACCGGCCTGGTCGAAGTCGCCATGGGGACCCCGCTGCGCAAGATTGTCTATGATATTGGCGGCGGCATTCCCCAGGGCAAATGCTTCAAAGCCGTCCAGACCGGAGGCCCCTCCGGCGGTTGCATCCCCGAAGAGCTGATCGATCTGCCCGTCGATTTCGAAAAGCTCAAACAGGCCGGGGCCATGATGGGTTCGGGCGGCATGATCGTCATGGACAACGAAACCTGCATGGTGGATGTGGCACGCTATTTCCTGAACTTTCTCACCGAGGAATCCTGCGGCAAGTGCGTCCCCTGCCGGATGGGCGTCAAACGCATGCACGAGATCGTTGCCGGCATCTGCCAGGGGAAGGGAGAACCAGAGGACCTTGCCCTGCTCGAAGAACTCGGCAACAGTATCAAGGAGTCGGCGCTGTGCGGTCTGGGCAAAAGCGCCCCGAATCCAGTGTTGAGCACTATCCGCTATTTTCGGCACGAATACGAAGCGCACATTATTGACAAGAAGTGCCCGGCCAAAGTCTGCAAACCCTTGATCACCTACGAGATTGACCTCGACAAATGCACCGGGTGCGGTCGCTGCCGCAGGAAATGCCCCGAAGGCGCCATCCTGGGCGCCAAGAAGGAATGCCATGTGATCGACGAGGATGTCTGCGTGCGCTGCGGCATCTGTCTCGAAAACTGTAAATTCGGCGCCATTACTGTGCAGTAGCTGAGGGAGAGTCATGCTGCCAAAAGAACTGCTCACGGATTTTCTCGCTGTCGCCTTGTATCTCCTGGTGGGAGTGATCTTCGCGGTGGTGCCGCTGATCCTCTCCTCCCTGATCGTCAAGCGGAGCGGCGGGATACAGCGCGAGGCGACCTACGAAAGCGGTATGGAGACCATTGGGAGCGCCTGGATTCAGTTTACCGTGGCCTACTACATCTACGCCCTCATCTTTCTCGCTTTTGATGTGGACGTGCTCTACCTCTTCCCGGT
>CAZDKX010000106.1:0-14248 GCA_964505935.1 uncultured Syntrophobacteraceae bacterium | reverse complement strand
GATTCCGTGCGCTGAAAGGGTTCAGTCCTGGTTTCGGCCGCTTCAAATTCCTTCGGCCAATGATAGTGCATGGAGAGTTTGACTAATTCCCTGACGGCCGGATTGTCACTCGCGGACGCCTCAGTCTGGAGATGTTGAGCGATAATCCAGGCCGACTGCGCCAACTCATCCCGAGAACAGAGTTTCAGCCATAAAGCCTGCTCCTCGAAAAACCGCTGGTAAAGGAGGCGGGTCTTGCCCACGCAAAGGTCGTCGGCAGCGCTCTTCAGAGCATCAACCGTCCGCTCTTCCTGGATTTCCTTAGGAATCACGAGGACGGGATTTTCCAGGTCCTGCACCTTTTGCCAATAGGGCGTGAGCTCCGTCTTCGGGAAAACCAGCCATGACCAGTCAACGGCATTCAGCAGGCTGGTGGGGTCCACCTTTTCGAGTTCTGCTTTGATGTCATCCATAGGCGGCATCAGGTCATAGGCATAGGGTGGCTTTGCCGGATCATGGAAGGGGTTGAGGAGTCTCGCGGCCTGGTCCCGCTCCGCAGAAGCCTCTTTGTTGGGGCAGAAATCAAGAAGCTCGAAGAAAAGCCTGGCGACATGATAAAGGGGGACCTCACACGGTTTCCGGTCGGTATGGCGTTCGCCCAGCTTCTGCAGATATCCCCGGTAGGTTTTCTGGGAACCCTCCGCCATTTTCACGTAGACTTCCTGGAAATCCCGCTCCATGAAGGCGGTCATCAGGGTCGGCGCGGGGTAGCCGGATTCGGGAATGAGGGCGGCAAAGAGCCAGAAGGTCCCATCCACGGGCAAAACATGAGCAACCGGTTTCCTGGCCTCTTCCCGTTGCACAAGGACCACGTTCTGCACCGGCAGCGCTTCGGGCTCAGTGGCAAAGCCGCGTTGGGCAAAGCGGTAGCCGACCTGCTTGACGACTTTGACCAGCTTCTTGTCCCGAATGATGTCCCGAAGAGCTAGAAAGGTCTTATGGCCCACCGGCGAGGGTTTCCGGCTGAGTTGGTCAAGCAGGGCCGCCGCAAGGGCTTCCTGTCCTTCCAGCGCTCTCATCAGGGATTTGAGATAGTTTTCGAGACTGGAGCCATCGGGGTCTTGCACCGAGAGTCGGTCCACCATCATCTCAAGCTCGCCGCACTGGTCGCCACTCAGGCTCAGCTCCGGCTTCCTGTTCTTCTTTGGATCCAGTTTTCTGCCCATTTTCGCCTGTGCCACAACCATATCCACTTGGAAAGCATAAACAAAAGCCCCACCATCGCGCACTTGACCGCGATGGTGGGGCTTTATCACATTTACAGCAAATGATCTACTCTTCTTCTTCCCCCTCCTGCGGTTCAAGCACCAGCGAATCCGCTACCAGCTCCCAGAGGTATTTCACCTCGAGATCCATCATGTCGTACTCCTTGCGGAGGTTCTTCATGATCATGTCCCGGCAGTTGTGGCACGGGGCGACTACCATCTTGGCGCCGGTGTCTTTGATCTGCTTCGCCTTGGCCCGGCCGTAGAAGGTGCGTTCCTCGACATAAGGTGAAGCCCAGGCCCCTCCACCCGCGCCACAGCAGTGGTTGTTGGCTCGGTTGGGATACATTTCGACGAAGTTCTCGCAACACTGCTGCAGGACCCAGCGGGGTTCTTCGTAATAGCCATGCCCGAAGACGATTTCCGACTTGCGTGCATAGTTGCAGGGGTCATGATAAGTCGTCAATTCATGATGGATCGACTTATCGAGCTTGATGGTTCCCTCTTCTATATATTTCTTCAGGAGATCATGGATGCTGAGGTACTTAACGCCAGCGTCTTTATACCAAAGTTCGAGACCAGCACGGGTCGCGAAATAGGCGTGCCCTCATTCGGGCAAGACGAGGTATTCCGCCTCCATCTCCTTGTAATTATGGACAATCCTTCCGACAATTTCTTTCATTGCCGCGTCGTCACCGGTAAAAAGGCCCCAGTTGACCCCCTCCCAGTTTTCCGAAACAACCGTCCACGACTCCTTCGCGGCGTAGAGGATCTTCCACCAGAAGAACATATCCTCGGGTTCTGCAAAGGGTTCCTTGGAATTGACGGTAAAGAGGTACTTGGCGCCCTTCTTGTCGATCGGCACTTCAAACCCGGGGAGCTCCTCCGCCAGTTCCATGCCCAAGTCCTCGAGCAGGCCGATGAAATCTTCCGTGGGGATTCCCACATTGTTGCCGCTCTTCAGACACATGGCGACGCCTTTATGCAGCACGCCGGGCACCTGGTCACGAGGACGAAGGGTTCGGGCAGCCCTGATCAGCCGCACCAGGTCGATCCCCATCGGGCAGGCATGCTCACAGCGGCCGCAGAGGGTGCATACCCAAGGGAACCTGGAATTGATCACCTCTTCGTCAAGTCCCAACAAGGCAGCTCGCACCACCTTCCTGACATCCCAGCCGTCCACTCCCGTCACCGGGCATCCGCCGGCGCAGGTGCCGCAGGTGAGGCACAGATCGATCGCCCCGGGACTGGTAGTGACTTCCTCGGAATTGAACATATCCCGCAGGCGGGTCACCTTTCTGTCAACTAAGATTGCTTCTTTCATGATTTCCCCCGCATCGCTTGGTGTTGTTCCTGCAAAAAATCGTTAATACTCGTTGGGCAAACGGGACAGTTGCTCAAGCGTGAATACCGGCCCATCCTTGCACACATATTCCGTGCCGATATTGCAGCGGCCACAGATCCCGATCCCGCATTTCATCCGCATTTCGAGGCTGGAAATGATCCTCTCGGGAGGAAAGCCCAGTTCCGTCAAGACCGGCAGGGTGAATTTGATCATGATCGGCGGACCGCAAATGATAGCGTATGAATTCTCGGAATCGGGGGCCTTCTGCTTGGTCACCGCGGGAACAAACCCGATATTGTATTTCCAGTTCGGGTCGTCCGTGCCATCCACGGTGATGTGCATCTTGATGTCGTCCCGTTGTTCCCATGCCGCCAGTTCATCCTTGTACAACAACAGTCCGGGAAACCTGGCCCCGTAGACGACGGTGATGTCGCCGAAGCGCGGCCGGTTATCGGGATGGAGCATGTACACGATGGAAGAGCGGAGGGTCGTGAAGGCGAAGCCGCCGCCGATGATCACCACGTTCTTGCCCTCCAGGAGGTCCCACGGGTACCAATTCCCGAGAGGCCCTCTCACCCCCATGATCTCTCCGGCTTCCATATTGTGGATATGGCTGGATACCTTTCCCACCTTATTCACCGTGAATTTCACAAATCCTTTTTCGGTGGGGGATGACGCAATACCGATGGGGATCTCGCCCACACCGGCAACCGATAGTTCCGCAAATTGCCCCGGAGTATAGTGGAACTTCCGTTCATCGTCGGGATTCAGAAAAACCAGCTTGAGCGTCTTGAGGTTACGATCTTGGGTTTCGGTCACCAGGGACTCGATACGGACAGGGTAAGGCAGATAAGGGTTGTTCACCTTCGTTCCTCCAACTGAAAACCAGAAAAGAAGACAGCATTCAGAGGTCGGGAGCCAGAATCAACGCTTCGTTGGTCATTGCGGAGTCTGCCTCCCGGCCTCTGTCTCCTTCGCTTAAACCATTATGCCGGGCATACGCAGGCGGCCGACATCTGGCGAGCCACCTGGCGAATATCGATATTTACCGGGCAATATTGGACACACCGCCCACAACCTACGCACGCTACCCCGCTCCCATACTTTTCGGGATAGTACTTCAGCTTGTGCATGAACCGTTGCCGCACCCGCTGCAATTTTTGACTGCGGGGGTTGTGGCCGGACCCGTGCAGCGTGAAGAGAGGGAACATGCAGGAGTCCCAAAGCCGCAGGCGGCATCCGCTCTCTTGATTCACCTCGTCCTGAATGTCGAAGCACCAGCAGGTAGGACACAGAAAGGTGCACGTGCCGCAGTTGATGCAGGGGAATTGAACTTCATCCCAGAAGGAAGCGTTGAAGAGGTCGAGGGTCGCATTAGCGGCAATGGATTCCACGTTGAATTGGACGGCTATTTCGCTTTCTGCAGTCTTCTTCAAAGACTCGACCTGTTCGGCCATTGCCGAGGAAACCGCTCCGCCATCGGGAATAGCGCCGAGCAGGGTTTCGCCCTTGGCCGTCACCGCCTGAAGCAGGAAACCTTCTCCCAGATCCACCAAAAGGGCATCCAGCCCGGTCTGATCGAACGGTCCCGTTCCCACCGACGTACAAAAACAGGTACTGCAAGGCTGGTTGCAGGCCAGTCCGACCAGGGTTGCGGCATCCCGGCGCTTAACCCAATAGGGGTCTTTGAAGGAGGTGGTATCGAAGTTGCGGTCGTCCAGTTGAAACGCCCGGGCGTCACAGGGACGAATCCCTAGAATGACTCGAGGCGAATAGTCCTTTTGCGCTTCCTTGACAATGCCCGCGTCCGGGTCCTTCTTGGCAAGGGAAAACTGAAACATTTTCTCTGCCTGGGGGTGGAGTAGGCCTTTGGGTGAGAGGCGGGTGTTCCGGTAACCGAGATCAACCTGCTCCGGCTTGCTCAACTCGGCAAATTCGTGGTACTGACCCTGGTAAACCGGGCCGAACACCCGGTACTTTTCCATGGCACGACCCAAAACTTCGGGAAATTTATCCTTGGCAATGTAGATTTGCGACATGATCTGTCCCTTTTCGGTAGTCATTCCTTTTCCGGCACGGGTTCCCCGCGGTCACATCGGGTTATCCAAACCCTTTTCCATGCCTATTTGATGAATTCCTGAGGGTCGTCCGGGCGATAGGTGTCCAGCGGCGGCCTCACTTCAGGGTCAAGGCCGACCTCATACCCGTACATCGCCTTGATGTCCTTCTCCAACTTCTTGGTGAACTGGCGCATCTTGATCCCGACGGGGCAGGCCCTTTCGCAAGCCCCGCAGTCCGTGCACCGCCCGGCCACATGGTAGGCCCGCAGGAAGTGAAAGGTGTGCGTATCCGTTGGATCGGTGGTCTTACCCACCCATTGGGGCCGCGATTCGTCCACAAAGCAGGTGGGGCAGTAGCAGACGGGACAGGCGTTGCGGCAGGCATAGCAGCGAATGCACGGGGCGATCAGGTCTTCAAAATGACGCCATTTTTCCTCAAAAGGCAGGGCCTCGATCTGCTGCACGTCCGCATAGCGCTCTACCTGCTGCTCCTGGACCAAGTCCCCAAGCAATTCATCGTAGATGACCGGATTGTGGTGGAGGCAAATAGCGCAGTTTTCCTGCAGATAGTCCTTACGGGCGAGGTTCACCTCGAAACCCTTGCCGCTGACGCGGATCTGCCCGTCGCTTTCCTCAGCAAACAAGGGTTCCCGTGCTCCCAATTCGGCGGTGATGCGCCGCCGGTCAATCATGCCGTGGCAGGGCGCCCCCAGAATGTAGAGCTGCTCGCGCTTGATCTGAAACTCGGACAGGTGCACCGCAATGTTTCGCGAATCACACCCCTTGGCCACAATGCCGATCCGGTCCGTCCTCTTCGCGAGGTAATTGGCTAGATTGATCCCACAGTTGCTGTCCCAGTAGAGCTGGTCGGCCTGGTCCAGGTTCCTGGCAAGAAAGGGTTCGTTCATAAAAGGGATCGTCCCTTTGCGGAACCCGATCACCACATCCACTTTGTTTTCGGCAAGCAGACGTTTCGCCGCCTCTCGGATCCGTTTTGTATAGCCTTGCATCTATGCTACCTCAGCTTCTTGTTTGATCATGTGCTTGGCAGGTCCCAGGGCCTTCACCGAACTGATGACTTCCCGCGCCGTCTCCGCGAACTTGTGGGCTTCTGTGGCGGAAATACACGAGAAATGGATCCGCGCGGGTTCGATCCCCGTGTACTCAAGGAAGCTTTTCAAGAGGGCGAATTTGCGTCTGGCATAAAGGTTTCCCTCGACGTAATGACAATCGCCCGGATGACAGACGGAAATCCATACCCCGTCCACCCCGTGCCGCAAAGCGGAGAGAATGAATTTGGGGTTGATCCGTCCGGCACAGGGCACCCTCACGATTCTGATGTTCGCAGGATAGGTCAACCGGTTCATACCGGCGAGATCCGCCCCCGGGTAGGAACTCCAATTGCACAAGAAGGCGACGACCTTCGGTTTCCATTGAGACATTGCTCTATCTCCTGTCATTTTTGGCGAAAGCTGCAGAGGGCGTCGCCATCCTCGGTTGACTGCTGTCAGCAACTTCTGCCAAACAGTGTCCGCGCCTCCCTCCAACCAGCCCTGTATTCTTGCTATAAGCTTTCGATGACGGCATAAATCTGGGCATCATCGTAGCCTCTGAGGCGAATGGCGCCTGACCGGCAAGAGGCCACACAAAGGCCGCAGGAACGGCAAAGAGCCGGGGTAATTTCGGCCTTCCCCTTGTCATTGAAGCTGGCAGCCGAATACGGGCAGATGCTCACACAAGTGCCGCAACTGCTGCACATCAATTGATCGGTGGCGGCAATGGCGCCGTTGAAGCGGACCACATCCTTGGCGAGGAGCGTTGCCGCACGGGAGGCTGCCGCCATGGCCTGGACGATGCTTTCGTCCAGGGATTTGGGATGGTGTGACAGGCCACAGAGGAATACGCCGTCCACGGCGCAGTCCACCGGTCGCATCTTGCGGTGGGCTTCGCACAGGAAGCCTTCGCGGTCCAGGGGAACCTTGAAGAACTGCGACAGCGATCCGGTATCGTTTGGCAGAATAGCCGGTGCAAGGGTCAAGAGGTCCGCCGGTATCGCCACCTCTCTTTGGAGGATGCCGTCAAATACCGTGACGGTTAGCTTTCCGTCTGCCACTTCCACCCTGGGCTTGGCCTCAAGGGAGAAACGAAGGAAAAGCACTCCGGCTTTCCTGGCCTCGAGATAGAGGTTTTCCCTGCTGCCGTAGGTCCTCATATCGCGGTAGAGGACGTACACGCTGCAATTCGGGTTGATCCGCTTCAGCTCGAGGGCGCTCTCGACGGAATGCGTACAACATACCCGGCTGCAGTAAGGGCGATCCGGCTCGCGCGACCCCACGCATTGGATGAAAACCGCCGCCTGCACGTTCTGAAGGCTGGGGTCCTTGGCCTTAAAACGTTTGTCGAGCTCCTGATGGGTCAAAACCCGCGCGTCCTGCCCGTAGCGGTATTCTTGCGGCTGGTATTCCTTCCCGCCGGTTGCCAGGATCGCAACGCCGTGTTCGAATACTTCCGATTGGGCGCCGTTCTGAATCGTGGAGCTGTACTTACCCACATAGCCCGTCACCTGCGTGACCGTACTCCCAAGGTGAACGGTAATCTGGGGATGACTGCTCACACTCCTGGTCAGGTCATCGAGATAGGGCGCAATTTCGTTGCCCCGCCATGTTTTATGGAGATTCCGGGCATAACCGCCGAGGTGATCGGATTTTTCCACCAGGCACACGGGAAAACCCTGATCTGCGAGCGCCTTGGCCGCAACCATGCCCGCAACACCGCCGCCGACGACCAGCGCCTGCTGGGTGACGCCCTGCTCCAGTTCCTGAGCCGGTTCCAGCAAGACGGCCTTGGCCGCGGCCATGCGCACAAGGTCCTTGGCTTTTTCAGTCACCGAATCCTGATCTTCATCATGCGCCCAGGCATCCTGGTACCAGAGGTTGGCAAATTCCAGGAGGTATTTGTTCAGACCGGCCTGCCGGATTGTATCCTGAAAAAACCGCTCATGCGTGCGGGGACTGCATCCCGCAGCCACGACCCGGTTGAGCCGGTGGGCTTTGATGGCATCCACCATGGCCTTTTGCGAAAGGGGGGTTGAGCCCGCCATGTCCTCAGCCACATAGACCACATTGGGCAAGCCTTTGGCAGACTCCCGGACAGCGGCCATATCCACTCCGCTGCTGTCTTCGGGGCCGCATTGACAGAAAAAGACGCCCACCCGAGGCCGCTCAAAAACGATGGGGTCCTCAGGAGGATAGACTTTTCCCGCGGCGTCCGCCTGACGCGAGGTTGGCAGCAGGCCGGCCGAGGCCGCCGAAGCCGCTGAAGCTTCCATGATCGAAAAGGGAACGTCTTTCGGGCCGGTGAAGGTGCCACAGGCGAAGATGCCGGGGCGGGAGGTGGCGATCGGCGCAAAATCCCCGACGGCAGCAAACCCGCTCTCTTCCAGCTTGATATTGAGTTTGCCCGCGAGTTGCTGCACTTCGGAAGGGGACTCCAAACCCACCGAAAGCACTACCAAGTCGAAGTCCTCGTCCTGCTGCCCGCCATTTTCATCGACGTATCGCAACCGGAGGTCGTCGGACCCGGCGCCGGCAGGCTCAACGGTGTGGACCCGTGAACGGATGAAGCGGACGCCGGCTTCATTGCGGGCGTGATTGTAGAACTCCTCGTAACCCTTGCCAAAGGTGCGCATGTCCATAAAGAAGATCGCCGTATCCAGAGCGCTGTCGTATTGCTTGGCGGCCAGGGCCTCCTTGATGGCGTACATGCAGCACACCCCCGAGCAATAGCCATGAGCCCCTTCATGCAGGTCGCGCGAGCCGACACACTGCAGCCAGGCGATTTTTCGGGCCGGCTTCTGGTCCGACGGGCGCAGAGGAAGGCCGCGATTCGGTCCATAGGGGTTGATAATCGTTTCAAATTCGAGACTCGTTATGACATTGGGAAAGACGCCGTAACCGAAGGTGTCGAAATGGCTGGGATCAAAAACCTTGAAGCCCGGGGCAAGAATGATCGCGCCCACATTCAGCGCCAGGGTCTCCTCGGCACCGTGAATGGCGGTTGAAGGCACGGTGGTCCAATCGAGGTTACGCGCCTTCTTGCGGACTTTGACCCGGAAGTTACCCGCCTCCCCCTCGACGGAGTCAAGCTCTGCCATGGTAAGCACGCGAATATTGGCATCACGCCCGCTCTCAATGAGTTTGGGGGAAGGAATGCACAAGGAGCAGTCGTTGACCGGAAGCGTTTCATCCAATTGCGCCATGCCGGTATGCTGGGCGCGGCACCCCCAGCAGCCCAGGCAGTTGGTCGGAAACGTCTTGTCCAACTGCATCATGACGCCCCCCAGGGCGGGGCCTTTCTCCATCAGATAGACTTGATAGCCGGATTCGGCCAGGTCGAGGGCTGCCTGAACCCCGGCCACACCACCCCCAACCACCAGGACCGCACCCGTTGCTCGATTTATCGCGTTTCCCTGATTCATGTACCTTTCTCCCTAGACAATCTACGAGGGTCACCCCCCTGACTCAGGGGGGCCAACAGCGTCAATACCAAAACGCACTGTACTTGGCGAAACTTGTAACCACCATTATTGCCGCTCGGATGCACCATTGCCTGAAGCAGGAGACAATGGGCAGTAAAGCGACAGGCAGCAGGCTGCCGCCAAGGACACTCAGCGACAACCAAAAGCATTGCCTCGTTCTACAGGGGATCAATCGGGTGGAGCAGCGACTCGCTCGGGCAGGGGCAAGCAGAGTATCTATACGAAAACAGAATCAACCGCCACAGGGGCAAACAGGATATGATCGTTGTCCGCTGAACTATCAAGAGATTGGCCATTCAGCGGTTTGAAGACTAGTCCCCCAAAATCGGCGCTACTCTAAACTCATGGAGTCGCTGCGTCAAGACTATTTTGATGCATGGTTTCGTGACAGGAAATAAGGTGTTTTTCAAGAACCTCCTGACCGTCATTCTGGGATGGAGCCTGTCGAAGTGAGAAATCTGCGGAACCCTGAAGATTTCTCCCCTTCGACGTTTCAGCCTCGGCAAGCTTGAAGGAAGGCCTTGGAGCCGGGCTACGATTCTTCACCAACTCCCAGCCGTTCCCATTGTTCTTGAGCTGCGGCCTGCGCCTTGGCGATTTCCTCATCGGACCAGGGTTCAATGACCAGAGAATCAGCCACCAATTCCCAAATATACTTCACTTCATACTTGTAGTCGGGGTAGTACTTGGGGACGCGCTTCATGAGCTGATCGTGGCAGTTGGAGCATCCCACTACCAGAACATTGGCGCCACTGTTTCTGATGGATTCAAACTTAACCCGCCCGTGGTAGGCTGCCTCCTTCTCATAGGGTCCCGGCCACATGCCGCCCCCGGCTCCGCAGCAATGCCCGTTGCTGCGGTTGGGCTCCATTTCGACGAAATCGTCAACACACTGTTGAACAATCCAGCGAGGCTCTTCATAATAGGCTTTGCCGAAGTGCCGCTCCAGTTCCCTGCCGTGCTTACAGGAGTCATGCCAGGTAAAGACCTTGCCCGCATTGATCGTCTTATCGAGCTTAATGCGCCCTGATTGAATGAGTTCAACCAAATACTCGTAGAGGTAGACATAGTTGATTTCGTTTTCGGGATTTTCAATTACGCAGCTCTTCATGCCCAGGCGACACCCATAGGACCCGCCTCCACAGTCCGGCATGATCATCCGTTTGATCCGGTGTTCCCGCATGAAGTCGATCTTACGTTGGGCGAAAGCCGTGATATATTCGTAATTTCCGGTAAAGAGCCCCCAATCCACCGATTCCCAGTTTTCGGAGGGGATGGTCCAGTTTTCCCTTGCGGCATAAAAGATCTTCCACCACCATTTCATATCTTCGTTGTCGGCAAATACTTCCTTGGAATTGGGAAAAAACAGGATATCCGCATCGTCTTTGTCGATGGGAACATAAAACCCGGGGCACTCCCCGTCAGCCAGTTCCACCCCCAAATCGGACATGAGGAAGAAATAGTCCTCCTGGGGGACCGCCATGTTGTTTCCTGTGTTGAAGCAATTCAGTGCACCCTTGTGCAGAACGCCGGGGACTTTGTCCCGTGCCCGAAGGTGCTTCATGTGCAACATGATATATGGGATGTCAACATTCATGGGGCACGCATGGGCACAACGGCCGCAACCTGTGCAAAGCCAGGGGAATTTGGACTCTACCACCTCATCGACAAGTCCCAGGTGCAGCATGCGCAGAACCTTTCGCACGTCCAGGCCTGGGGCTCCGGTAAGGGGACAGCCATTGGTGCAGGTTCCACAGATCATGCAAAGATTCAGGTCGAATTTTGACAGATAATCCCGAATCGGATCGGGCAACTGCTTCGGCATGGCAGTGGTTTGCATACTGGTCTCCTTTTCTTCAGACAAAAGCTTTTGGGACATTCGATCCTTTTCAGGATGTGATCAATGGCAGGTAGACATGAAAGGCGCTCCCGCGATCCGGCTCGCTTTCGACCTGAATCATACCCTGGTGAGCTTCCACGATACTCTTGATGAGGGCCAGACCCAGTCCCGTACCGACCACATACTTGGTGCGTTCGTCCTTTACCCGGTAAAACCGGTTGAAGATCCTCTCAAGATCGGCTTGGGGGATGCCAATGCCATTATCCCTCACACTTATGCAGAGATAATCGCCGGCAACGGCAGCCGAAACCGTTACCGTTCCTCCCTCGGGCGTGTAATTGACGGCGTTGGCGATGAGGTTGGCAAGGACCTCCTCCAAACCCTTTCTATTGGCGAGCAAGAGGGGCAGGCCTTCGTCCATGGGGCTCAGCTCCAACGTAAGGCCCTTGGCCTTCGCCCGTGCGGCATGAAAGGAAACCTGGTCTTTCAGGATGTCACCCACGTTCAGGCTTTCTTTCTCAAGGGTGATCAATCCGGATTCCATCCGGGCAAGATCAAGCAGTTCGGAACACAGGTCGGTCAGCCCTTTGATTTTCTCGGAAGTCCTGCCCAGTATTTCCTGGTGTTTCGGAGTTACCTCACCGGCGAGCCCGTCTCGAATTATCTTGATCTGCGCCATGATGGTATTCAGAGGATTCCTGACCTCATGAGCCACCATGGACACAAAGTCGGATTTGATCTGGTCCATCTTTTTTAAGGCGGTGATGTCGTGAAGCACGGTGATCGTGCCGAGGTTCCGTTCCATCCTTCCTCTGAAAGGGATACTCCGAGCACCGAGGATGATTTCTTCTCGGCCCTCTTTTCCTCCTCCGACTTGCAGCTCTCCAGATATTTCCATGAAAGTATCCATCGGCATGGACAGGGCCTGGTCAATCATTTCCGACAGCAGTTCGTTGTCGACAAGCTCTTCGGCCTGTTTGCCAATGGCATCCGTCCCCTGATAACCAATCAGCCTCAGAAAGGCCGGATTGGCCAATACCACCCTCTTCTGGTTGTCGGTTGCCATCACGCCATCGGTAAGATGATTGATAAAGACCCGCATGCGGGACCTTCCCTCGGCGATGTCTTGCAGCGCGCGGGTATATTCAATGGCTTTGGCAACAACGACTCTGAGCTGATCGGGTGAAAAGGGCTTGGGAATAAAATCAAAGGCGCCTTTCTTCATGGCCTCGATGGAATGCTCGACGGTGGCGTAGCCCGAGATCACAATGATACTGGTATCGGGATGAAGGGCCCGGACGCGGGCGAGCACGTCAAAGCCCGACAGGCTGGGCATCATCAGGTCCAGGAGAATGACGTCGAAATGCTCGCGCTCAATCATTTCCAGACCGATGATGCCGTTTTCGGCGACGGCCACCTCAAAACCCGCCTGAGTCAATATCTTATGGCAGGCGTCCCGAATGCGCTTTTCATCATCGATCACCAGAATGCTGGATTTCAGCAATATTTCCGACGCGGTATTTTCCGTCATGATCCTTGATCGCTTCTCATTCTCAAAAAACAAAACCGCTAAGAGCTTTCGACATCGTCCACCGGTTCATGGAGAGGGAGTCGAATGGTGAAGGTCGTTCCTTTAGGGCTCGTTTCCTTAAGCCAAATACTGCCGCCGTTTTCCTTCACGATCCCGTAGACGGTGCTCAAACCAAGGCCGGTACCCTTCCCCGGTTCCTTCGTGGTGAAAAACGGATCAAATACTCGGGAGCGATTTTCGATGGGAATGCCACAGCCCGTGTCGGAAATATCGAGGCAAACGAACAGGGGGGTTTTGTCCCGATAGGTGCGGAGAGCAAGAACTCCTCCACTCTCCATGGCGTCAAGGGCATTCATCACGAGGTTGATCACCACTTGAGAGAGCTGGTTCTTGTCGGCCTTGATGGGCATCGGTCCGTCGGACATTGTTTTGACGACCTTGACGTTCATGAAGAGCCTCTGATCACGGATCAAATGCAGGCTCTGTTCAACGAGATCGTTAAGGTGGAAAATCTCCGAGCTCCGGCTGGTCCTGCGGCTGTAAACGAGAAGGTCTTTGACAATATCCTTGCATCGGTTGGCATCTTCGAGCACACATTGCAGTTCTTCTCTCATGGGATCATCCTCGGCAACGCGCTCCAGCATGAGATTGACGTAGAGCAAGATACCCGTCAGGGGATTGTTGATTTCATGGGCAACCCCTGCCGCCAATCGCCCTACGGAAGCCATTTTTTCAGCTTGGGCGATGCGCACATACACTTGCTGGTACCTCTTTTCGGCCTCCAGCTTTTCCCTGAGATCATCAAAAATCCCCATGGTCGCCACCTCCCGATCTCCCTCATAAATAATGGCGGCCGTCACCTCCACGGGGATTTCCGCACCTTCAGCGTTGCGAATGTAGGCGAGTTCGCGACGCAATTTCCCTTTGCCGCCAATGTCCACGTTTCTGAGCCGCTTCATGATCTCCCTGGCCCCACCGGGAGAATAAAGGTCTCGCACCGTGATGTGTTTGAAGGTTTCCTCGGAAGGATACCCGAAAAGCTCTTTGGCGGCCTGATTCATCATCAGGATCTTACCCTCCATGTCGACGGCCACGATGCCGCTGACTGAACTCTCAATAATCTTCTGCAGGAATTCCTTGGTCCCGGTCAGTTCCTTTTCAAGGGCCTTGACATGGGTAACATCTCGAACATTTTCGATAATGTACTCAACTTCGCCCTCATTATTGAGGATGGGCGAAAAGACACGATCTTCCCACCTTCCTTCTCCGTCTTGCGTGACCACCTGTCTGAGAATTGAGTGCCCCTCCCGGTCTGAAAGCACGCAGGGAAGGGGACAATCTCCGAGGGGACACGGCTCATGCGAATGATAGAAGAAATGGTGACATTTCTTGCCGACGATCTCGTCAGCAGAAGTTCGGAATTTCTCGAGGAACTTCCGATTGGCACTGACTATCGTCTTATCCGGCTTCAGGATGAGCGCGGGCAGGGAAAGTGAATCGAAGACCCTGACTCTCCAATCCAGTTCCTCCGTTCGTTCCTGTTCGTTCCTGCCCACCCCGGCCACCGATTTAACCTCTGATGAACAACCTGACTGCAACATGGACTCGTCCGGGCAGTTGCTCATGTCCCGCCGGGACACCCGAAGACCCATGAAAAGGACCGCGGTTGACAGGCAACTGCCAGTGGTAAC
>CAZDKX010000105.1:0-14552 GCA_964505935.1 uncultured Syntrophobacteraceae bacterium | reverse complement strand
AGGGCAGTTGCTCATGTCTCCGTGGGACACCCGAAGACACATGAAAAGGACTGCGGTTGACAGGCAACTGCCACTGGTAACTCGGAACCCGTAAACCGCAACCCGCAACTTTTCAGGGCAGCTGGGCCGATGAGGTTTGAGCCCCGTGATCTAAACCGCCTTCCAGCGTTCTCTCCATCCGGCGGGCATTGCTCCCCCATCAGGTTTTCGCCCCTTGAGAAGCGGCATGAGGGCAACGATCATCGTTCTCATCCCCCCAATCTCCCTGTAAAAGAACCTGAGAAAATCAAGGCTTTCCGTGACGTAACCCAACCTGATCAATTTTTCGGCAGTACCTTTAGCCACGCGTATCATAAAAGTTGGTCGGTCTACTCGTGCGAGCCGCTCCCTCGCCTCCTTTTCCCAGGCGGAGAAATTCCCTCCCGAATCCTCCCGGGCCGCCTGCGCGAGAAGGACATAGTACAGCTGCTCCCATTTTCGGCCAAGGCTCATTCCCGACACGGAAAAGCGATATCGGATGAGCGGTATCGGCAGGTTGGCCAACTGATAAGCCCTCGACACCCGCAACCACAGATCGTAGTCCTCGGCATTCGTGAATTCAGCGCGATACCCCCCGAGGTTGAGGATCTCCCGGCGCCTCAGAACAACGGAAGAGTGATACAGACAATTCTGGGTTTTGAGGATTTCGACTATTTCGGAATGGGAAACCGGGAGTTCCACCAGGCGATCTCTTTCCCTGGTGACCCCCATGTGAAAGACATAGCCGCCGGCAACCGCCACCTCCGGGTGGGCCTCCATAAAGAGATGCTGAAACCTCAGCCGGTGCGGAAGGGCCTCGTCATCCGCGTCCATCCGCGCGACCAACTCCCCCCCTGCAGTCTCCAATCCTTCATTGAGGGTTTTGGCAAGACCCTGGTTGGACTTATGAAATACGGCCCGAACCCGCGGATCACGACGGGCGAAATCGCGGATGATTCCCGGAGAACCGTCGGTAGATGCATCGTCAATGATCAGGAATTCAAATTCATCAAAATCCTGCCTCAGGATGGACACTATCGCCTGCCTGAGGGGTGCGCCCGGATTGTAAACCGGAAGTAAGACGGAAATTCTCATTGTGAAACCTTGTTATTCTCCTTGCCCGCGTCCTGCAGCGTCGCCGGCAGCCCCCCACCCCACGCCTTTTCCGGGCATGAGTGATGGTTTCCGCCCACATGCGTTTGAAAGGTGCGATCCTCAAGCGTTCAGGGCTGTGCGAAGTGACCACGATGAAGCCGCAGGACCTCATCCGCAACCTGCATCCATCTCGGCTTTCGTGCATCGCCCGGCGGCCTTTGAACATGAATAGCGGGCGACCCCGGTAAATCCGCCGCCCTTATTGGGTAAGGTAGCCCGGCACTCGCTTCAATTGTTCGAGGAAGGCTTGCCGGGTATGCCGCTCCCGGACTTGCTTCAACCCATTTCGAGACCGCCGCACTGCCTCCTCTCGATTCCCAAGGACTTCCTCAATAGCGGCAATATAGGCATCACCATCGTCGTACCGATCGATCATCCAACCGGTCTCGGCATCGATCAACTCCCCAATCCCACCGACGGCCGGGGCAACGACCGGCAATCCATGGGCAAGGGCCTCAATCACCACATTTGGCATACCGTCGGAACTGGAGGTATAGAGAAAAACGTCGAAAGCCTCGGACGGAATTGCGTCGAAGCCGTCGTAAGCTCCCTGGAAAACCACATTGCCGAGCCCTCTGAGGCTGGTGAAGGTCGGTGTGAGTTCAACCGGTAAATTGGAAGCATCGCCAAAGAGATGGAACTCAAGGTGCGGCATTCCGGCAGCGATTATCCCCAGGACGTCGAGTCTTTTTTCCGGAGCGAACCGGCCCGCCCAGAGCACCTTTGCCACGCCCTTCACGGACGGGGTAGGCGCCACCTCATCCAGGATCGTCTCGGTCGGGTGGTATACCGCATGGCAGCGCTCCGGCTCGTATCCGTAGTCGCTGCAAAGCCGTTCGCCGAAGGTCACATTGTCGGTCAGGATGCCGTCGAGATAACGATAGGTGACCGGCAGGAACTCAGAGGCGTAACCGCGCAGCAATCCCGGTTCCGATGGCCCGTACCAGAACAATGAGACATACAACCGGGACAGTGCCCGCAACCGCAAACCATGTCGACTGAGCAGCTGCCAACCGAGAAAGGAGTTGATGACATGCAGGACATGGGGGCGCACGGTAGCGACTAGTCGCAGCAACCCGTTGAGCGAGCTCTCCTTATCCGACCACTGCTCCAGTTTAGCCCATTCCATAACCTGTGTTCCCGGCGGCACAAGCTCAAGCCAGGGCGAGTCAACGTTTTCCGTGGTTATGACCAATGCTCTGCACTGATTGTATCGGCCGAGGACATCGAGGTATGCCAGTGCCGCCTTGTCGGCGCCGCCCTGCTGCAACCATGGCAGGATCAGGATGTGGGAAATCTCGAGGGCTGCAAATCGGGCCAGAAGGGCATCAAGCTGAGGGGTTACGGCACCTGGGGCCTCATCACGCACGACCGGCAACGACTGCCAATCCACCCAGCCAACCCCGAGGTGACGCGACACTTCGACCAGACTCGAGCGCTCAACATGCAGCCACGATGGCCCAAACTCGGGTACGGCACGCGCCGCAAGCGCTTCGAGCGGGTCCGGCCACCAGCGCCCGCTGATCGAGGTTGTCCCCATGTTCCAGGCACGGGATGAACCTGCGTCAGGCGTCATTCCTCCAGCCTGCCGCCCATGCAGTAAAGCCCAGGCAAGCTTTTCCAGCGTTGCTCTCTGCCTTGGGAGAATCCGGCACAGCACCTTCAACGAGCGGCGCCAGATCATTTGGCAAGTCTGAAACCAACCACTGTCCCGGTGTCGCTCCATATGGGAAAACAGACTGCCCACCAGGCGGAACACTCGGGCTTTCACTCCGTGCATAAAGGAAAGTGCCGTCACAGCGATTTTGCCCTGATTCATAGAGGATATAGCACCGCCGACCGGCGGAGCCCGTGTTGCTCGATCCCGCTCGCCGCAAGCTCACAGAGCCAGGTCATCACGACCTCAGTGATGCCGTTACAACCATTCGCCGCCCGGGATGCCGCGAAACTCTTCGCCAATCTTGTCGCCATCAGGGTCGCCGGGTAGAAGAATGGCGACAGCTCACCCTGAAGAGGGTCAATGAGTCGCCGTTCGAGGCGTACCCCCTGACCACCGCCTCGAACCAGCACCAGGACTTCCGGGTGCAGCACCCATTCGACGGCCTTCGGTTCGAAGTTGAAGCACTGCACTCCTCGCGCCAGAAACTCGCTGCCCAGCAGGCCGCCGGTGACAATCCCAACAAACTCAAACGCCTCAAGTTCCGGGAGTCGCCACCCTTCACCCCCGCCACCCGCAAAAACCGCCTCGTCGGCGAGTCCTTGCATCACGGCTCGAGCCACCAGGCGGCGACCTTCGGCAAGCAATTCACCATGCCAAATGTGGATCTGGCAGCGCACGCCATTGGCCGCTGCCGTTCGCCGGGCGCTCCGAACGGCACGCAGAGTCTGCCAGAGGTCGGCTGCTTCGCCTTCTGTGGCTATGAGTAGCGCCACGGTGCCTCCGCCTGTTCGAATCGGAGTCAGGACCGGGCCATCAAGTGAAAAGTGAACAGATGGTTCCATACCCGCAGCCGCCTCTTGTTCTCGTTCCCCGGTAATCTGGCGAACTTGCTCCTCGAGCCACTGCTTGAAATTCGGATCGAGCAAGACGCCGTGCTTGCGCCTGACTACGGCATGAGACCGCGTGATGTGGCCGACATCGTAACGAATCAGCGTTGACTGCAGATCCGCGTCCCGGTGCGAGACGCGATGGTCGTGGATCAATTCAACATCGGGCACGCGGCGCGCCAGCAGCGGTCGGCCCATCTTCCAGGCGCGAATGGCCAATTCAAAATCCTCGAACCCGACAAACAGCTCTTCATCGTAGAGCCCAATCTCGTCAAAGACGCCCCGCCGGACCACCGAGGCTCCGCCGGGAAACGAATTGGCAAATTCACTCGGCGTACTCAGAAAGGCACACCGCCCCTTTTCGTCAACAATGAAATCCGCGAGTTCCCCCCATAACCCTTCATGTTTGTTGAACAGGCGCGGTATCAGGACATCAGCACCGGGCACGCGGTTGATCCACACGGCGATTCGTGGGAGCCAGTCTGAAGTCGCGACGGTAATGTCATTGTCAATGAAGAACAGCCATGGTTCCCTTGAAAGTCGGATCAGCCGGTTCCGGCCCCCGGCAACACCGAGATTCTGCCCGGCGGAGATGATTTCAACCTCCGGCCTGTCGACAAAACGCTCCTTCAGAGTCCCAAGGGCATTGGCCTCGGAGCCGTTATCGAGCACGTAGATCTTCACGCCTGCTCCCAGAAAGCTGGACACGCACTCCATCGTCTGGTCGACCTTGTTGTAGAACAAAAGGCAGACGGCTAATTGATCACGCTCCTGTTGCATCCGTGGGATACTCTCGTCATGCACCATAGGCCTGCCTCCGGAACATCCTTTCGAAAAATTCCGCGAATCCCTGCACGCGTTCTCGCCAGTCCCAGGCTTGGATCATGCGCAGGTTTTCCCGGCTCAGCGCTCCAAGCAGCGCAGGTTCCCGGATGATCGTGCGCAGAGCTGCCGCCAACGCCTCGATGCTGCGTTCCGAAAGGATGAAGCGTCTCTGTTGAGGGCCGAACGCTTCCGGCACAATCCCCACATCCGTGCTGATCACCGGCACCCCGCAGGCCATGGCTTCGAGGACTGGATTGGGCGTGCCTTCGATCTTCGAGACGCAGACGTAGAGGTCGAAGCGATTGTAGATCGCAGGCATGTGGGAATGAGGTACGGGACGCTCACTGGCATCCACCGCCTCCAACCGGATCGGCAGTCCTTCGGCGCACAACTGTTCGATCGCCGGTTTGAGAATGGTCTGAACGCCCTTGAAATCCTCAATGTCCGCCGACCACGCACTGTTGCCTACCCACCCCACAGTCAGCTGTCGCCCCTCCAGCCGTTCCAGTCGATCCAGGTTTTCAGGAAAAAACAGGGTCAAATCGACGCCATCCTGAACCACTGCATCCGGCGGCGGATACTCGGGAAAACTGCGATAGAGGGCTTCCAGCCGACGTGAACACACCGTGTAGCCGGCCAGCAACCGCCGAAAGAGAGCGCTGTAAAGCAGTCGTTCTTCCGGTGACAGGAACAGGTGATCGTAAATGCCGGTGGTGAGACGCCGTCCCCCCAACGTCAGCTGCTCAAAGGCCGTCGCACTGCCGCAGAGCAACGTCGCTTCCCGCACCGACTCAGGCCAGCCGAGCCTTGACAGATGCTGCCGCCAGAAAAAATGGATGAGGTCGCACTGCGCTGCCGCCAGCAGGGCACGGTGCAAAGAGCCAACCAGGTTCACCGGCACCAGCAGAAACTCGAAGCGGTCAGACAGCCAGCGTTCGATTTGGGTGGCGATGTTTGAAAACGCCCAATAATCGACGTCCATGACCAGCGCCACCCGCCGCCTCATCTCGCCATTGACCCACTCACTCACGAGGGGGACCTCCGGATAGCCTTTACGCAAGCACGCAGGTATCGCAGGAGGGCAAGCAGGGGCCGTGGAACGAACCCCCGCAGACGAAGGTAACGCTCCGCCGGAAGGCGCAAGGATTCCAGTTCGGCATTCTGCCGTCGGACCATCTCAAGCTCGGCATTCTGCCGTAGGAGCACCTCCATCTCCGCCTCGGCATCCCGGAGCGCTCCATTCTGCCGTTCAATCTGGGACTGGAAACCCGCTTGATCGGCCTGCAGACCTTCTATGCGCTCACGCAACAAATCGTTCTCGCACCGCAGGGCATCAATCACGAGGTCGGCGTACCGGTGACCGCCTCCTTTGCGCTCGGTATCCCCAGGCGGCGTACCTTTCACGCTTTCATCGCCACGGCGCGGCCCAACCAGTGCGGCTCCCACGCGCACCAACTGCGTCTTTAGCCGCGACACCTCGGCGAGTGACACCGTGCGAAAAAAACCCTGGTTGAAAGCGTCCATGCCGTACGGCAGGAGTGCGGCACTGGGCGGCGGTGCCGCCTCGCCCCAAACCCCGATGAAGTAGCTGGCGTTCTCCGGTCGCGGCGCCTTACCCGACTCCGCGGGCAGAAGCAAAGAGGGGATCGCACGACCTTCAAGCATCTTCTGTTGCGCCTCCGCTTCGCCGCATTGAGGGATCCGATCGGCAGGGACATTGCAGAAACCGGCGGTGGCGGTCCCTAGAAACCAGTGACCCGCCGGACCGAGCCCCTCTTCCGCAAGTGACCGGAATTCTTCAAAACGGTATTTCGCCTGATGAAAAGGATTATATTCCTGTTCACCGGGATAATGCCACCAGTCGTTCGGGCAGCTCATTACGATCACACCGCCGGGCTTGAGCACTTTTCGAACTTCGCCCAGAAACGACTGCGGGTCAGCAACATGCTCGATCGTCTCAAACGAGACCACCAAGTCGAACTCTCCCGCTTCGAAAAACCTGCTCAGGCGTTCCCCTTCGGCACACACGAAGCGGGTCCGTTCCGAGGCGAAGAGCCTTTCGGCGTCAGCTATGGCCGAGGCCGAAAGGTCCAGACCGGTTACGTGGTCGGCCCCCCAGCGGGACATGAGGGCGGATCCATAACCCACGCCGCAGGCTACATCAAGAATCCGCCTGCCCTCGCACAGTCCCCTGACGAAACCATAACGGCACATATGGATCGCCGCCTCAATCCCGTCATAGGCAGTGTCCAAATCCAAACGAGCTTCCATCCGGCTACCCTGTCAAAACTCACTGGTGCTGTAATTTTCCATTACCTCTTCCACCGGCCCGACCATGTGCACCCGCCCACGCTCCA
This sequence comes from uncultured Syntrophobacteraceae bacterium, assembly GCA_964505935.1. Classification (GTDB taxonomy): domain Bacteria; phylum Desulfobacterota; class Syntrophobacteria; order Syntrophobacterales; family Syntrophobacteraceae; genus JADGQM01. The sequence goes on along the minus strand of CAZDKX010000105.1, from coordinate 7,650 downwards.
ACCACGCGACCCGCTTACACAAACTGGTGATCATTTCTTTGCTGTGGCTGACCAGCAGAATCGTCGTCCGATTGTCCTGAAATTCCTGGATACGCTTCTGGCACTTGCGCTGAAAGTGTTGGTCGCCCACCGAAAGGACTTCATCGACAATCAGGATATCGGGTTGTGACATCGTTGCCACGGCAAACCCCAGGCGCCCTACCATGCCTGTCGAGTAGGTTCGTAGCGGGGCATCAATAAATCCCGATATTTCAGCAAAATCAAGGATCTCTTCGAACATATTCTCTATGTCCGAGTGCAAATGACCCAAGAGCAATCCGTTCAAAAATATATTTTCGCGGCCGGTAAGCTCGGGATGAAAACCTGCACCCAGTTCCAGGAGTGGGGCAACCATACCGCGCAGCCACACTCGGCCACGCGTTGGTTTGAGAACACGCGAAACGACCTTGAGCAACGTACTTTTCCCAGCTCCGTTGCGGCCGATGATGCCAAATATTTCTCCCTTTTCTATGGCCAGGCTGACCTCTGACAATGCCCAGAAGTCATCATACTTGACTTTCCTCTGCAGCGAGCGAATCGCGTATTCCTTAAACGATGAAATTCGCTCCCGGGGTAGACGATAGCGGACTGACACTTGCTCCAATCCTATCACGATTTCGTGATCGTCGGAATCCGCTCGAGGGGTCGTTGCTTCTTCAGACCCGATAGGCAAATTCATCAGCTTTCCTTGTAAAAGTCCACCAGCCGATCAACAATGTGAGGGAAGAAATAGCGAGAGCGATAGCTGTTACATCGAGACGCGGTAATTGACCAGGATATATTGGACTTCTGAAGAACTCCAAAAGATAATACGCCGGATTCAGCTTAAAGGCCCAGTGATATGCTTCTGGGACTATATTGAGAGGATATATAATCGGTGTGAGATACATCCAGGCCATAAGAATAATCTGATACATCTCGAGGACATCAACGAAATATATTGCAAGCGTGGAGAGCAATAATCCTACTCCCAGAGCAAAAATGGCGGTAACAAAAATAGCGATGGGTAAAAAGAGCAAACTTGATTTCAATGGTGCACCGGTGACCAGCATGATCAGGAAGAGCGGGATGAGCGAGAGGAAAATATTGACCAGTCCGGTTCCGACCGCGGTGAGGGCAAAGATCGACGGAGGAATATAGATGCGCGTCAACAAGTTCCCGCCCCATATCAGCTCGTTCATTGCAGACAAGGTACTCTGCGAGAAAAACGTCCAGAAGGTGATGCCGCTGAGCACATAGACCGAATAATGTTCGATATTGGTTCGGAATAGATTGGCAAAGACAAGAACCATAATGATCATCATCATCAGGGGGTTGAGCATGGTCCAGGCGATTCCCAAAACGGAGCGCTTGTAGCGGATCTTAATATTGCGCGAGACAAGCTGCCGCAACAACTCGCGACAGCGCATTATCTCCCGGAATTCATTCAGCATCGGAATTCGATGACGATCAGAATCATAGTCCAGAGGAGTTCGATTTTTCAGAAACATCTCCTTGTCGACGGCCATCTCACGATGATTCTTGATTGGCCAGACCTCCGACCATGGAATCAAGGCTTTGGGTGCGTAAACATTCCTTGGCCTCTTACAGGTCGTGGGCAACTCCAGCACACCCGGGTTGCTGTTTGTGTTGATGCAGTGCCCGGCAATATATCCGAGGACGAAAAATACACAGCTTCACCGAACCTTATAACTACCCTGCATCAGCCCTACAAAATCCGCAGGCCCCCAAGCTGGTACCCATCCGGAAACCGCCATTCTGTGGGAGCGGCATGCTGCCGCGATCGGGGCTGAAAGCCCCTCCCACAAAATGAGCAGCCGCTTTTCGGATGGACACCAGCTAGAGCACCCCGCGATAGAGGCGATCTCAAGCACTATCACCAACGATCAATTCTAAACTCAGCCGACAATTATGGCGGCAAAACGAACTGGGGTCAACTGACAAATCCACGGTGAACAGCGCGATTGCATCCAATAAGTGCCGGAAATTCTGATCGAAGTGTGAATGGTGACCATGGGCGGATCGAAACCCGTCGTTACACAACGCTCTTGGATGCGGACTGGTTCGAAGAGAAGGGCAAATGGGCCAAGTTGAGCAGCTTTGGCATGATCGAGTCAGAACGTAAGGTGGATGGCCATGTCAAAAGAAAGACTCGGTACTTCATTGCGAGCCTTTCCAGTGACGCAAAGCGATTCGCCGAGGTGGCACGTGGCCACTGGGCAGTGGAGAACAGCCAGCACTGGTGTCTGGACATCGCTTTCCGAGAGGATGACAGCCGCGTAAGATCAGGACACGGGCAGGAAAACCTCGCCATCCTTCGTCGTCTGGCCCTCACCCTCACCCTCATCGAGCAGGATCCCCAGCGGGAAACCCGCATCAAAGCCATTGCCAGACGTGGCTGCCTGCGTCCCAACGAATCTCAGACCGACATTGCCTGATCCCTTGCCCTGCTCCGAAGAGGATACCCCGACCTGGAGATAAGAAATCGCCTCCTCGCGGAGAGAACTTGCCGGGAAAATCATCAGGGCGAGAGAAAACGCAACCCTTACCTTGAAAGAACCATCAGGAAAGCCATGGAAATCGTCGAAATAACCCCTAATCTCAGCTGCCTTCCTGCTATACTTCCTAAGGTTTGAATCCTTAATTCCCAGTAAAGCGAGCTGAACTGTAGGTTGGGTTGAGTGGCAACGAAACCCAACAAATATAGCCCGAGCAAAATGAAGATTCTCATCCTTATCGAGTATAACAACGCGCCTTCCGAGTGCTCAGGTACCACAAGCTCAACGCCAACTCTTTTTCAAAGTCAGAATGAATGCAATGCACATCACTCCATCCAGAATATGCAGACGGGATAGGTCAGACTGATTTGAAGGACAACGGCTGGCAGGACATCTACAAAACCTCATCCCAGGTTCACTGAAGGTTCTCACGCACTTGGATTAGCGATACAGTGCGCGATTATTTGCAGCTCCTCCCGCTTCAGATATGGATGCATTGGCAGGCTGAAAACGCGTTGCGAGAATTCTTCGCTCACCGGAAAGTCACCCACCTCATAGGCCAGCTCTGCAAAGGCAGTCTGTAAGTGTAAAGGCTTCGGATAATACACTCCCGTTGGAACACCTGCCGCTTTCAGTTGGTCACGCAGGTGCGACCGGTGGATTTCATCCCTGGCTCTGACCGTGTACTGAGCCCACACGGAGGCGTACCCTTGGGGAACATACTGGAGCCTCAGGGAGGAATCGCAGATAAGCAAATCTGTATAGGCCGCAGCAACCGCCTGCCGCCTTTCAATCTCATCCGGAAAAATCTCGAACTTGGCCAGTAGCACGGCCGCCTGCAACGTATCCAATCTCCCATTGATGCCAATGCGTATATTCTCGTAGCGGTCACGGCCCTGGCCATGCAGGCGGATAGACCTCATGCGATCCGCAAGAGCGTCATCATCGGTAAAACACATCCCGCCATCGCCGTAGCATCCCAATGGTTTTGACGGGAAGAATGAAGTGCATCCGACGTCTGCAAGGGAACCGGCCCTTTTCCCAAGAGCGTGGGCGCCAAAGGATTGCGCGCCATCCTCGATGACAAAGAGTCCATGTTCTCGGGCGATAGCCTTGATCGCGTCGTAGTCGGCTGGCAGGCCGAAGAGGTCCACTGCGATAACGCCTCTGGCCGTGAGCGAAGGAGCAGCTCCACGCACGGCCGAATCCCCAACCGGCAGGGGGTACATGGCGGGATCATTCTCCGCGAGCGCGGAAATCGCCAGGCTGAGTGCTTCCGGGGCGATGTTATAGGTCAGCGGATCGATGTCCACAAAAATCGGCACAGCCCCGATCAGCCTGATCACCTCCGCCGTGGCGACGAAGCTGAAGGGCGTGGTGAAAACGGCATCTCCCGGTCCCACCTTGTGGGCCATCAACGCCATAAGCAGGGCGTCGGTGCCGGAGCTGCAGGCAATTGCATGGTTCACCCCGACGTAGGCAGCGAGGCACTCTTCGAGTCTCTTCACCTCAGGACCCATGATGTACTGGCAATGACCGAGGACAGCTCGGATATTTTTTTCAATTTGATCCCGAATCCGGTACTGCTGGAAAGCCAAGTCGATGAATTGCATATTAATAGCTCCTAGTGTCGTGTTTAGAGCTTCTAACCCGAGCCCACGCAGGTGTCAATGACTTTGCCGGTCAGGCGCGGAGCCTGCGGCCATCCAGAAACGCACTCCCAGCCAGCCTCAACGACGATAACTTCTAATTTCGGAAAAAAATGATGGGATGTACATCCAATATAACATGACCTGACCCTCTTTTAATAAATGGTATTTACATCAAATAATGCATTATTGATGAGTTTTCTACCCAATTACTACCCCCTAAAATCCCCCTTGTCGTCCGGTTCCATTTAGACGAAATAGCCTCACATCCATGAAAAGCCAAACCTGCCGTGAGACAGGGACGGAAAGCCACGGATCTTGCTTTGGTTGGAGACCGCCGGGTTGCCTGGAGAGGGTGAGCATTTCTTTCTTTTTCTTTAATGAAGTGTCGAGAACCAGCCGATTGATAAAGTGAAAACAAGATTGGCCCAGGGGTGGTTCGCCCGCCTCGGGCAATTTGGCGTTTGGGTGGCCGGGGACAGGGTTCATGGGTATGATGGAACTAGTTGATCATACATGGATTAAGTGCATTATAGGGGATGGTCCGATACCGCATTCCTACCCCCTAAAATCGTCCTTGTCTTCTGCGCAGAGCGAGAAATAGTTAACCGGTAACCGAGAAAAGCAAGATGAACTGGATGGATTGGCGTAGGAAGCCTTCAACTCCCTTGGGGAACGGGCGGTTTTGACGGAAGGGTTCAAAGGCTATCGCGCGCCGCTGGAGAAGTTGATCCAGTAACGGAATTCTTGAGCAACATTTTAACCGATTTTTAACCCCAGCTCGCAGAGATGTAACCGAGTTGGCGGAGCTTTCTGTCGAGACCGCTTCCGCGTATGGGCTTTCGGACCCTCAAAATTTTGCACGCCATCTTCGATTATTGGTATGAATTTGAAAAAATTGGAGTATTATCAAAGGTGATGGATGCGATATTGGTTTTTGCACAGTTGCCCAGAGAGGGAGGTGGCAGCGGTTCATGAGCACTGTCGGGCGCAGGCCGGAAAGCAGGACCATGCTTCGATTGCTGCCGTTCTTGTTGGTGCTGCTCTGTTCCTGCGGCCCTGCCATCAAGGACCCCACCCTGGTGGGGGCCCCCGGCACGCAGGCCCCTCCCCTGCCCGCCGAGTACCGCATCAACGCCGGCGACCGCCTGGCGGTGAAGTTCTTCTACAACGCCGATCTCAACCAGGAGGTGGTGGTTCGCCCCGATGGGCGCATCTCCCTGCAGCTGGTGCAGGAAGTCATGGCAGCGGGGCTGACTCCGGCCGAACTCACCCAGGAGCTGTTGACCGGCTATTCCAAACACCTCGAACAGCCTGAAATCACGGTTATTGTGAACGCCTTCGGCGGTCGGTTGATCTATGTTGGGGGTGAAGTCGGGACCCCGGGACTGCGTGAACTCGGTGGCCCGATTACGGCGCTCCAGGCCATTATCGCCAGCGGCGGATTCAGGGACACGGGGCGCAAGAACGAGGTCGCCGTGCTGCGCCGCGGGCCGGAAAACAAACCCTTTTTCATTGCTCTCAACCTCGAGAAGGCGCTGGACGGCACCGATCTCAGCCAGGACATCTATCTGGTTCCCTACGATACCGTGCTCGTCCCCAGAACCGACATCGCCGACGTGAATACCTGGACCCAGCAGTACATCGGCAACACCCTGGCGCCGTTCAACCCCTTCTGGTCCTGGTACCTGATGTTGAGATAGGGTCTCACTGATCACCGACCACCCTGAAAAGAGCGAACCCATGTCGCCCACGCAACCACCTCAACCGCAATACCCCTCGCCCTCCCAGCCGGCGGCTGCCCCCGCTCTCCTGTCGCAGGAGGTGAGCAGCCTGATGCTGGGACGGTATTCCAATACCCCGGGAATGAGGGATTACCTGACCACCATTTTCAAACACAAGGGCAAGATTCTCATCGCCTTTTTCGTATTGACCCTGCTGGCGAGTGCCGGCGTGGTTCTTTACCTCAAGGTCCTCTACAGCCCGCTTTTCGAGGCCCGGTCGCTGTTGCTGGTCAAGTCCGGATGGGAGAATCGCCGGCCTGACCTTTCCCTGGACCCTGAGCGGGGGGCCGGTTTCAGGGAACCGGACATCGTGAGCTCCGAGGTACGCATTCTGCAGAGCCGCGACTTGAAGGAGCGGATGGTCAATGCCGTCAAGGTGGAAAACCTCTACCCGGACCTTCTCAAGAATCCGCTCCCCGGGATCACGCCGAACGAAGCAGCGGTGCTGTTTCTTGAGAAAGACCTCATCATAAACCTGGCCAAGAACAGCAGCGTCATCGAAGTGGCCCTCAAGAACAAGAACCCGGCCTCCGCGGCCAACGCGGTGAACAATCTGGTAAACCAGTACATCGACAAGCGCACCGAAGTCTATCGGGACCCCAAGTCGATCATGTTCCTGGACAAGAAGACCGAGGAATACCGTCAGAAGCTGGCAGACAGCGAAAACAAGCTGAAGACTTTCAAGGACCAGCTTGAGATCGTTTCCTTCGACGACCAGCGTACCGCGCTGCTCACCCAGCGGGCAACCTTGATGGGCACGATCAACACCACTGCCAACCAGATCCAGGAAGTCCAGGAGCGGATGGCCGAGCTGGAAAAGCAGATGCAGGCCACCCCCAAGACCCAGTTGGGCGGCCCGGGCACCGAAAGAAGAGCGGAAGCGGAATCCCGGCTGCTCAATCTGCAGCTCCAGGAAAAGGAGCTGCTCTCCAAATTCAAGGAAGACAACCGGCTCGTGGTCAACGTCCGGGAGCAGATGCAGCTGGTCAAGCAGTACATGGAAACCCAGACCGGCCGTGACGCCGCCAGTCGTATTTCCTCGGCGGACCCGGTCTACCAGGACCTTCAGAAGCAGGCCTTTCAAGGCAGGGCTGAATTGAGCGCGCTCAAGGTCAGGAAGACGGCCCTGGATCAGGAGCTGGTTGATCTGAACAAGCAGCTGGACAACCTGGTCACGCACGAAAGCAAGTATCGCGAACTGCAGCGCGACGTCACCAACAACGAAGAGCGGTACCGCAGTTACCGGCACCGGTTGGATGAATCGAGGATTTATGACGAGCTGGAGCGACAGAAGATGACGAGCGTCAGTGTCATCGAGCCCGCGGCGGTCCCCATGCTGCCTGCCAACCCACAGAAACCGATCATCCTTTTCGTCGGCATCGTTCTGGCTGCCGGCCTGGGCGGGGCGCTGGGGCTGGGGTTCCTGCTGGAATTTTTCAAGCGCGGGGTGACCACCCCCGCCGAAGCCGAAAGACGCCTGGGGCTACCGGTCCTGGTCGCCGTGCCTTATAAGAGCTGAGGAGCCAAACTGGATACAGTCGGGATTGCATTTGGCTCGTGGCCTGTTTGTTGGGTTTCGCTGCCACTCAACCCAACCTACGGATTAATGGAAACCCATAACCCACAACCCATAACCCATAACCCATAACCCATAACCCATAACCCATAACCCATAACCCA
>CAZDKX010000104.1:14386-14596 GCA_964505935.1 uncultured Syntrophobacteraceae bacterium | reverse complement strand
AAAGCGAACCGCAGAATATCCAACAAGAAACCGCAGAATATCGAAGGATAGAATCCCTGGAAAGCGAACCGCAGAATATCCAACAAGAAACCGCAGAATATCGAAGGATAGAATCTTAGAGAAGAGTTCGAAAATGAATCTGAACATTGGGTAAACCAACATCGATTAACCCAGCTCCACGATTTTCACTTCGTCATTGGACATTTCTTG
>CAZDKX010000104.1:0-14286 GCA_964505935.1 uncultured Syntrophobacteraceae bacterium | reverse complement strand
TTCGTTATTCTGCGGTTCGCTCTTCACCCCTTCGTCATTGGACATTTCTTGTTCGTTATTCTGCGGTTCGCTCTTCACCCCTTCGTCATTGGACATTTCTTGTTCGATATTGGATATTCGCTTTTTGGCATACCGTTTTCCCTCTCTCTCGCCATGCGAAAACATTGACTCACTGTTCCTGATATGTTAATGGTGGCGAGCTCTATTCTATCGTTTTTAATAATATTTTTGGTTCTTCTTGAGGAAGGATGAGCGTAATTCCCATGAAATTCACGTGTTTTATCCTGGGTGTGCTGCTGACCGTGAACGGGTGTGCGCAGCTCGCCGTTCCCGCCGACCCGTTGGCTCGAAAAGCCCCGCAGACACCATCAGGGGAATCGCTGGCACAGGCAGACCCTTATTATGACTACCTTCTGGCTCAGTATCACGTACGCAACAATCAGGTGGAAAAGGCCGTTGAAGCTTATCAGAATGCTTTGAAGAAGGATCCCCACGCCGCGGTATTGCTCACTGAGCTCGCCGCCCTCTATGTTCGCCAGGGAAAGATCGACGACGCCCTCAAGCTGAGCGAGGAAGCCATCGCCAATGATCCCGGCCATGAACAGGCTTACATGCTCCTTGGCCAGCTCTATGCGAGCTCCGGCCAGAACAGCAAGGCCGCATCAGCCTACCAGCGAGTGCTCCAGATGAACCCCAGGAACGCGGAGGTGCATCTGCTGCTCGGGACGCTTTACGCCCAGGAGGGACGTTTTACCGAAGCCATGGAGGTCTTTGACAGGCTTCAGCGGCTTCTCCCCGATCACCCCATGGCTGTTTATTACAAGGCCCGCGTCCTCCTCGACATGAAGATGTACCCTCAAGCAGAAGCGGCCTACCAGGCAGTCCTGGCCTCAGAACCGTCGTTCGAAAATGCCCTGCTTGATCTGGGCTATCTTTATGAAGTAACCGACCGACTCAAGGCAGCCGAGGACACCTATCTGCGCATCCTTTCCTTCGACAGCGGCAACGTTCAAGCCCATACTCGCCTGGGCAACCTGCAAATGCGCCAGGGGAAATACGATCAGGCCCTGCAGCACTTCGACCAACTGCTCCGCCGCAATCGCACGGATGTGGAAAGTCGGCTCAAGGTCGGCATCATCCACTTGCAGCAGAAGAACTATGAAGACGCAATTCAGGACTTCACCTTCCTGCTTAAGGACGAACCGCAATACGACCAGGCCCTCTACTACCTCGGCACCACGTACGAGGAAAAAGGTGAGAGCGAGCAGGCTATTGTGAACCTGCGGCTTATCTCCCGCAACAGCCCGGTTTGGACGGCCGCCCAGATCCGCCTCGCCTTGATTTTCTCTAAAATGAAGGATTACCGTGCCGGTCAGGAAGTGCTCCGGGAAGCCATTGCCAAACAGCCCGACTTTCCCGACCTCTATCTTTACTCCGGGCTGCTCTATGAAGAAGAAAAGAACTACGATGAAGCCGTGAAGGTCCTCGACCGCGGCATCGAGAAGGCCCCCAAGGATGCCGAACTGCTGTTTCGCAAGGGGGTGATCCTGGAAAAGACGGGCGACAAGCATGCCGCCATCGACGTCATGCGCAAGATTCTCGAGGCTGATCCCAGGAACGCCAACGCTTTGAACTTCATCGGCTATACCTACGCGGAAATGGGTATCAAGCTGGAAGAAGCCAAACAGATGATCAAGGCTGCCCTGGAAATTGAACCAGAAGACGGCTACATCATGGACAGCCTCGCCTGGGTCTATTACCGCATGGGACACTATAAGAAGGCGCTCGAGGTGATTTTGGAGGCGGTGAAGCGGGCTCCCCGGGACCCGGTGATTCAGGAACATCTCGGTGACATCTCTCTGAGCCTCGGCAAAAAGGCCCAGGCAGTTGAAGCCTATCAGCGGGCCCTCGAACTCGAGCATACGGAACCGGAAAAAATCCAGGAAAAGCTCAGACAACTCCAATGAAATCCATCTGGTTATGGCAACGTTCACCGCTAATCATTGCTCTCCTGCTGCTGGGTCTCATGCTGGGAAGCTGCACGCCGCGACCCGCCCCCTCAACCCCGCGTGCTTTTCGCGAATGGCTGCCAGCGCTGCGGGAACGTGCCGAGTACTGGCAGCGCTATCAGGCAAGAGTCCGCATCAAGGCTGAAAGCGCCGAGAAGCGCTTCACTTTGGATGCTGCTATCCTCGCCAATCTGCCTGATCAGCTGCGGCTGGAGGCCTTCCGCCTGGGGCAAACGGTTGGGGTGCTGATTTTCAACCATGACCAGTCCAGCCTCTTTGTGCCTTCGGAGAAGCTGCTTATGAGCGCCGCCCATTCAGAAGATCTGACCAACCATTTGCTGGGCATCGGTCTGCCCCTCGACGGCTTCGGTTACACCCTTTGTGCGACTCTGGCTCCGGCTCTGCTCGAAGGCTTCGAGGTGGCACCACGGCAACGGGATTGGCTGGGAGTCACCAGGCCCGGCCCCGAGAGCTGGTCCTCCGAGTGGCAATTCAGCTCCGAGCCTCAAGCCGTCACCACGGTGAAGATCCAGCGGGGCGACTGGGACTACACCGTCCGCTACGACCCGCCGGTGGGGCTCGCTGTCGAGGAGATTCCTCAAAAAATCACGTTCACGTCGGCACAATGGCAGGTTGAGGCCACCGTCCAGGAGCTGAAACCTGTGGGGGTGGGGATGGTGGTGGATGAGGCTTTTCGGAGTGAGGTGGGCGCCGAAGTGCGGCGGGTGAAGGTGAGGAGCGAGAAGTGAGGGGTCAGGCGTGAGGTGTGAGGCGTCTGCAGGAGAGGGGGTGAGGGCGTCGTGGGGAGACGGGAGGGGTGGCAGAGCGTTTCGTGGTGGACATCATGCTGGGGAAGCTGGCGAAATGGCTGCGTATCCTGGGATTCGATACGCAATACGCGCGATTGAAGAGCCAGGAGCAGATCGAAGCTTATCGCTCCCAGGGGTATATCCTCATCACACGCAGGGAAAAGCTGCGCACCCAGCCACGGGTGTACTGCCTGAAAGCGGACGATCCTCTCGAACAACTCCGTGATGTCGTCGCTCAAGCGTCCATCACGCCCCGACAGGTCCGTCCGCTGCAGCGCTGCGTCCTGTGCAACCAACAGCTCCAGCAGACAGGGCAACACGAAGTATTCGGCAAGGTCCCGGATTACATTTTTCAGACCCACACCGTCTTCCGCCAATGTCCCCAATGCCGGCGAATCTATTGGCCCGGGAGTCATCCCGCCCGCATGATGCAGCGCCTGGAGCGGGCACTGGGGTGGGAACCAATGGAATCATGGGGAGAGGATCGCGGAGTGTGAGCACGGCACAAGGTCGGGTTGAGTGAAGCCAAACCCGGTGCCCGCCTACCGGGGCAAGCCACAATCCGAAGGGTCACCCTGGATTTTGTCCAGCGCATGAGGCAGAGCAGGCAGGAGCACTTCCAGGTTTTCGAGGGCACCTTTGGGATTTCCGGGGAGGTTGATGATGAGGGTTTGGTCCCGGATGCCCACGACGGCCCTCGAAATCATGGCATGGGGGGTCTTCGCCAGACTTGCCGCGCGCATCGCTTCCGCCATGCCGGGAACGGTGCGATCAATGACCGCCAGCGTTGCTTCTGGAGTTACGTCGCGGGGCGAGACGCCGGTTCCTCCCGTGGTAACAACCAAGGCAACCCTCAGCGATTCGACACACTGGATGAGCTCTGCCGAAATCGCCTCCCCGTCATCCGGAATCACCTTCTGGTGGACTACTTCGTAACCTTCGCGGAGCAAACATTCGCGCAGGACCTGCCCGGAACGATCCTCCCTTTCTCCGCGCGCTCCCTTATCACTCATAGTCACAATCGCCACCGTTCGGTTGAACCCCTCACCCGCCATCATCGTTCCCTCACCATCCCTCACCCATAACCCATCACCCCTCACCTATAACCCATCACCCCTCACCTATAACCCCTTCTGCAACATCAAGCGGCGCGCGGCAATCGCAATGAGCGTCGAGACGTCCTTGCTCTTGGCAATTTGGGCCACATCCTGCGGCATGAGCGTCGGGAGCAGCTTAACGGCGACCGCGAAAGGGGTTTTGGGGTTGTTGGCCAGGCCCAGTCGAACCGGATAATATTTGATCCATTCACGATTCTCAGCAATGCGCCGCAGGATTTCCTCATCGAGCGTCTTCGTGCAGGCGATGCGAGCAATCTCACCTTCGGTGATCCGGGGGTTGGTGATCACGGCCAACTGCACCGCCCGGCTGCCGTCACGGATGAGCAGCGTTCGACCTTCCTTGCCACACCTCATGGCGAAGCGCACCCGTTCAACCAGTTTCATCACGCGAACCATCTGGAACAACGTGGCGGCGTCCGCATCCCGCTCTTCGCCCGCAGCCTCTACCGCCCGCTCCGGGTGCTCGCCCCGAACAGCTTCGATGACCAGTTCTTCCCATGGCCGGGCAATGCTGGCGGTCAATTCGGGTCCCAGCGGCAGCGAGCAAAAGGCCGTCGGCGCGGCCCCCATCAGTTTGACGAAGGCGGCTTCGCCCTCGAGATCGGCAACCTGGGCGTGAAGGACCCGACCGGACCGGACCGCAATTTTCCCATCGCCCCATTGCGAGTGGACTTCAAGGATGCCTTCCCGTGAAGTCATGCACAGGGTCTCGACCGCATCCGCCACTTCCTCGCCGGCGGGACGCCCGGCGGTCCCTCCTGCCGAGCTGGCAGAAGGCTTAGAAACATTGGAATCCGTGGCCTTCTCTTCCGTTTCCGCTCCTTATTTCTCCTCCTTAGCTGCTGCGATGATCTTTTCCTGAAGCTGGCCGGGGACTTCTTCGTAGTGGGAAATCTTCATGGTGAACATGCCCCGCCCTGCCGTGATGGAACGCAGATCGGGAGCATATTTGAGCACTTCCGCCAGCGGCACATTGGCTCGGATGATCTGCTTCTTGCCTTTGCTGTCCATCCCCAGGACCCGGCCGCGTCGGGAGTTCAAATCCCCGATCACATCCCCCATGCAGTCATCCGGGACGGTAATTTCCATGAACATGATCGGTTCCAGGAGGGTCGGTTTGGCTTCCAGTACGGCTTTTTTGAACGCCATGGAACCGGCTATCTTGAAGGCCATTTCCGAGGAATCCACGGTATGGTAGGAGCCGTCCACCAGATCCACCTTGAAGTCAACCACCGGGTATCCCGCCAGCGCCCCTTCCAGGGATGCCTCCGCAATCCCCTTCTCCACGGCGGGGATGTACTGCTTGGGAATGACGCCGCCCACAATCTTGTCGAAGAAGTGAAAACCTTCCCCTCTGGCCAGCGGTTCCATCTCGATATGACAATCCCCAAACTGGCCTCGACCACCCGACTGCTTTTTGTATTTGCCCTGAACCCGCGTTTTACCCTTGATCGTTTCCTTGTACGAGACTTTCGGCAGCCGCAGATTGACTTCAACGCCAAACTTGCGCTTCAGCTTCTCCACCGTGGCTTCAATGTGGATTTCACCCATGCCTGACAGGATCATCTCACGGGTTTCTTCGTTGCGGTCAAGACGCAGGGTCAGGTCTTCCTCCATCAACCGGGTGAGCGAGGAGAAGATCTTTTCTTCATCACCTTTGCTCTTTGGTTCCACCGACAGCGAGTAGATGGCCGGAGGCAGTTCCACGAGGGGAAAGAGGATGGGTTCCTTTTCAGAAGAGAGGGAGTCCTGGGTCGTGGTTTCCTTTAATTTGGCAATGGCCACGATATCGCCGGGGCCCGCCTCCTGGATCTGCTCCTGATTCTTTCCCTTCAGCCGCAGGAGTTGACCGAAGCGCTCCCGCGCCTGCTTCGTGCAGTTATAGACCGATGAGTCAGCCGTCAACGACCCGGAGAAGATCCGGATCACCGAAAGGCGCCCCGCGTACGGGTCGCTGATGGTTTTGATGACGAGAGCGCTGAAGGGGCTGTCCGGGTCCGGTTGCCTCTCGACCGCCTGCTCCTTGCCGGGAAGGTTTCCCTGCCGCGCCCCGCGGTCGAGAGGGGAAGGCAGAGTGTCCACAATGAGGTCCAACAGAGGCTGGATGGCCACGTTGAGCGGGCCGGAACCGCAGGTTATGGGAAAAATTTTTCCCGAGACCACGGCATGCCGCAAGCCTGCCCTCACTTCTTCAGGAGAGAGGCTGCCTTCCTCGAGGTATTTTTCAAGGAGGTCGTCATTGGATTCCGCTACCCGCTCAGTGAGTTCCTCTTTATATTGTGCCAGGCGACTTTTCAGATCTTCAGGCACCTCGTGAAGATCAAACTGGCCGCTGTCACCCTTGGTATAGAGGTAGGCCTTCTCGCTCAGGACATCGACCACCCCCTTGAAGTTCTCCGCCGTGCCGATGGGGATTTGGAGCGCGATGCACGACTTGCCGAAATTATTCTGAATATCTTCCACAACCTTAAAAAAATCAGAGCGTTCGCGGTCCATCTTGCTGACAAAGATCATCCTCGGCTGTCCGAATTCTTCCGCAAACTCCCACACTTTCTCCGTCTGCACGCGCACCCCGTCAATGGCGTCCACCAGGACCAGCACGGCGTCCGCCCCCTGCATGGAGGTCTTGGTCTCCGCAATGAAGTTGAAATCCCCGGGGGTGTCAATCACCGTGAGTTGATGCTTTTTCCAGGGAAGGGTGTTGAAAGCCGTGCTGATGGTGATCTTGCGTTTGGCTTCTTCCGGCTCATAGTCCATCACCGAGGTACCTTCATCCACCTTGCCCAGACGCGTCGTCACGCCCGCATTGAACAGCATGGCTTCAGCCAGAGAGGTTTTGCCTGCTCCACCGTGAGAAATCAGGGCGAATGTTCGAACCTTGGAGACGTCTTCTTTCATATTTTGTCCTTTCTAGAATCATGTGCCGGAAAAGGGCGCGAAATCTTGAATTCCCGGAAAAGAATGCAAGCTATAAAACTAAGTCAAGAAGGAAACCTGAGTCAAGATAATTTCGGATTTCGGATTTCGGATGTCGGATGTCGGATGTCGGATTTCGAGTTGCGGGTTGCGAGGTGCGAGGTGCGGGCTATGAAGATGATGGGCGATCCTTGTTGGGACATTGTGTCGGAACAGACCGGGAAGATGATTTACCGCCTTTTTTGAGGAAGGTGCCCAAGGGCTGTAATGAGTTTTTCATTGATTTTTTCGGCCCCTGTGTTAGTTGTTTCTTTTTTGAAATTTCCCCCTGCTGTGGTCGAGGCTTTGCTCCCCGTTGGCGAAGCCGTTGCGGGACTCGGCGGTATCATGGTGCAGGGGGCCGTTGCTGGCCTTGGCCTGTGATCGTGGATAAGAGACTGATGGATACGTTGCTCACGCTGGAACAAGCTGAAAGACTTTTTCTGGATTACCTGCGGCATGAGCGCAGTGTGAGTGAGGAGACATCACGGGCCTATGCCGGCGACCTCAAGCAGTTTCGCCGGCATCTCGAACAGAAGACGCGAGCAAAGCACCCTCTGGTGACAGAGGTTACGCCCGATCTGGTGCGAAGTTTTTTGGTCGCCATACACCAGGATCTCAAAACCACCAGTCGTGCGCGCAAGCTGTCGACCCTGCGGTCTTTTTTCAACTACCTGAGCGATCGCGGCTGGTGTGAGGGCAACCCGGCCGAACGGGTAGCGTCGCCCAAAGTGAGAGTGAAAATCCCCGCTTTCCTTGATGTGGACGAGGTCTTCCATTTTCTGGATTCCCTGCAACGCAGCGCCGCTCTTCCAGACAGCTCGTGGAGGCGGTTTCGGAACTGGGCGATCTTCGAATGCCTCTATTCTATCGGCGCACGCGTCAGCGAGCTGGTGGGACTGGATGTGGCGGACGTCGATTTCGAAGGCGGCCTGGTCCGCATTCGCGGCAAGGGCAAAAAGGAACGGGTGGTTCCCGTCGGCCAAAAAGCACGAGAAGCTCTGCGGGCTTATCTTGCTGCCCTGCGCCCCCGGCCTCGCCAGGGCCGCTCCGAGCGATCACCCCTGTTCCTGAACGCTGCCGGTCGTCGTTTAACAGCCCGGTCGGTGCATCGGATTTTGCGGGCCGAACTGCGCCGTTGTGGGCTCTGGCAACATTTGAGCCCCCATGGTTTGCGCCATACTTTTGCCACTCATCTGCTGAGCTCCGGCGCGGATTTGCGCGCCATCCAGGAAATGCTTGGCCATGCGGCGCTTTCCACCACGCAACGGTACACCCATGTGCACCTGGATCAACTGCTCAAGACTTACGACGCCGCCCACCCCCGCAGCAGGATGGCGAAATAGCCGCTATCCCTATTCTGGAGAAGACCCTGAGATGAACGAACAGCACATCCACAGCACCACGGTTTTTGCCATCCATAAAGGCGGGCAGGTGGTCATGGCTGGGGACGGTCAAGTGACCCTGGGCGAAACCGTGATCAAACATCAGGCCAGGAAAGTCCGCAAAATGTATCACGACAAGGTCCTCGCCGGCTTCGCGGGATCTACGGCGGACGCCTTCACACTCTTCGAACGGCTCGAAGGCAAACTGGAACAATACAACGGCAACCTCAAGCGGGCGGCGGTGGAGCTCGCCAAAGACTGGCGGATGGATCGGGCGCTGCGCCGCCTGGAAGCCCTCCTGGTCGCCGCCGACCGTACCGACTGCTTCATCCTGAGTGGCACCGGCGACATCATCGAACCGGATGACGGCATAGCCGCCGTCGGCTCCGGCGCCCCCTTTGCCCTGGCGGCAGCCCGCGCCCTCCTGGCCCACACCCAGCTTTCCATCCGCGAGATTGCCGAGGAAGCCATGAAGATTGCCGCCTCGATCTGCATCTATACCAACCAGGAATTCACCTTCGAGGAGCTTTGAGCCCATGCAACAGCCGCTTACGCCGGCCGAGATTGTTCGGGAGCTGGATAAATTCATCATCGGTCAGCACGATGCCAAACGGATGGTCGCCATCGCTCTGCGGAACCGCTGGCGCCGTCAGCAGGTCCCTGAACATCTGCGCGATGAGATTGCTCCCAAGAATATCATCATGATCGGGCCGACCGGCGTGGGCAAGACCGAGATCGCGCGTCGCCTAGCGCGGCTGGCCCAGTCACCGTTTCTCAAAATCGAGGCCAGCAAGTTCACCGAAGTCGGCTACGTGGGCCGGGACGTGGAATCCATGGTCCGAGATCTCATGGAACTCGCGGTCAGCATGGTTCGTTCAGAAGAACTGGAAACCGTCAAGGTCAAGGCGGAAGAACTGGCCGAGGAAAAGCTTCTGGATATTCTGCTGCCGCCCAAGCGCCAGCAGGAGACCAAGGATCAGCTGCTCGAAGCCCCCGCCGAGGTCAAGGCGGCTCAGGAAGAATCCGAGCAGGCCGATTCCACCCGCGAAAAGCTTCGCAAACTCCTCAAACAGGGTTCGCTCGATGACCGCTACGTGGAGCTCGACGTTCCCGACCGCAACTTTCCCATGATCGAGATCTTTGCCGGGACCGGGATGGAGGACATGGACTTCAACCTGCGCGACATGCTCGGCTCCATGCTGCCGCAGCGGACCAAGCGCCGCAAGGTCAAGATCCCCGAAGCACGGGAAATCCTCGTCCAGCAGGAATCGCAGCGACTCATCGATATGGATAAGGTGATCAAACTGGCCATCGAACGGGTGGAACACTCCGGGATCATCTTTCTCGATGAAATCGATAAAATCGCCGGCCGTGAAGCCGGCCGCGGTCCGGACGTCTCGCGGGAAGGCGTACAACGAGACCTTCTCCCCATTGTGGAAGGCTCAACCGTGACGACCAAATACGGGATGGTCAAGACCGATCACATTCTGTTCATCGCCTCGGGGGCGTTTCACATCTCCAAGCCTTCCGACCTCATTCCCGAGCTCCAGGGCCGCTTTCCCATCCGGGTCGAACTGACCTCGCTCAGCAAGGAAGATTTCATCCGCATCCTCAAGGAGCCCGAGAATGCCCTGATCGTCCAGTATGAATCCCTGTTGAAGACCGAAGAGGTGGAGCTGGTTTTCGCCGATGAGGCGATCGAAGAGATTGCCGGAATTGCCTATGAGGTCAATTCGCGCATGGAAAATATCGGCGCGAGAAGGCTTCACACCATCATGGAAAAACTCCTCTCGGATGTTTCCTTCAATGCTCCGGACCTCAAGGGACAGACCATCCCGATCACCAGGAACTATGTTCAGGAGAAGCTTGAGGACATCGTGAAGGATGAGGATTTGAGCCGGTATATTCTTTAGTGAGGGGTGAGGCGTGAGGAGTGAGGCGTAATTGGTCATGGGTAACGGGTGAAAGGGAGTGAGGTGGAGAAGGCCAGGATTCTGATCGAGGCATTGCCCTATATTCGGCGGTTTTATCAGACCACGGTGGTCATCAAGTACGGCGGGCACGCCATGGTGGCGGATGAGCTGAAGGAAAGCTTTGCTCAGGACATTGTACTGATGAAATACATCGGGATCAATCCCGTGGTGGTCCATGGGGGTGGCCCGCAGATCAGCGAAATGCTGGGACGTCTGGGAATCCAGAGTCAGTTCCTCCAGGGCATGCGCGTGACCGACCGGGACACCATGGACATTGTCGAGATGGTCCTGGTGGGGAAAATCAACAAGGAAATCGTTTCCTTCATCAACCGCCACGGCGGCCAGGCCATCGGTTTGAGCGGCAAAGACGGCCAGCTCATCGAGGCGCGAAAACTTCAGATCTATCGCGACCAGGGGGATGATCAACCGCCGGAGATCATCGATATCGGGCTGGTGGGAGAGGTGGAGCGCATCAATGAGGAGGTGCTCCTCACTCTCGAGCGGAGCAACATGATTCCCGTGATCGCCCCGGTGGGGGTGGGGCGAGACGGCGAGACTTACAACATCAACGCCGATCTGGTGGCAGGCCGCATTGCCGGGGCGCTCCGCGCCAAGAAACTGTTGCTCATGACCGATGTTGCCGGCGTGCTCGACGCTGACGGGCAGCTCATCCCCGGCATGACCATTGCCGAGGCGGCGGAGGCCATGCAGCAGGGGACACTGCGCGGCGGCATGATTCCCAAGGTGCAGTGTGCCGTTGACGCCCTTCAGGAGGGCACCGAAAAAGTGCACATTGTCGACGGGCGTGTCCCCCATGCGATCCTCCTCGAGATCTTCACCGATGCGGGAATTGGAACGGAGATTGTGAAAGAGCGATAATTGGCTACTCTAGAGGAAAGTCTTCACGATGGAAAATATCCAGCAAGCGTGTCAAGAGCACATCTTCAGTACTTACGCCAGGCTGCCCGTGGTGTTTGTGAGAGGTCGGGGCGTCAGGCTCTGGGACGAATCCGGCAAGGAGTACCTGGATTTTCTGGCCGGCATCGCCGTCTGCGGTCTCGGGCATTGCCATCCTGAAGTGACCAGGGTCTTGTCCCAACAGGCGGATACGCTGGTTCACGTTTCCAATCTCTTCTACACCCGCCCCCAGGTGCAACTGGCCGGCGAATTGACACGGCTTTCCTTTGCGGATAAGGTCTTCTTCTCGAACAGCGGCGCTGAAGCCAATGAAGCCGCGCTCAAGCTGGCTCGAAAATACAGCAAAGACCGCCACGGTGCGGGACGCTTTCATGTCATCTCCATGAAGGATTCATTTCATGGGCGCACCCTGGCCACGCTTTCGGCCACTGGGCAGGAGAAGGTCCATAAGGGGTTCGAGCCGCTTGTCGGCGGTTTTGCGTTTGTGGACTTCAATTCCCTGGAAGCGGTGGAGAAGGCCATCACGGACCGCACCTGCGCGGTCCTGGTGGAACCGATTCAGGGTGAAGGGGGAATCAATTTCCCGGCTCCGGGCTATCTGCGTGAGCTGAAAGCGCTTTGCGAGCGATACGATCTCCTGCTCATCTTCGATGAGGTGCAGGTGGGCATGGGGCGAACCGGCACCCTCTTTGCCCATGAACAGGAAGGGGTCACACCCGATATCATGACTCTGGCCAAAGCCCTGGGGAACGGCCTGCCAATCGGCGCCATGCTCGCCACCAATCAGGTGGCGCAGGCTTTTGTGCCGGGAACTCATGCCACCACTTTTGGCGGGACTCCCCTCGTAACGGCGGTGGCCGCAAGAGTCCTCGAACTGATTTCAGCGCCTGCCTTTCTGGCAAAGGTTAGAGAAGTTGGTGGATATTTCACCGAAAGGCTCAATCAGCTGAAGGAACGGCATGGTCTGGTGAGAGAGGTACGCGGGAGGGGCCTGTTGATCGGGGTGGAACTCACCGTCCCGGGGGCGAAAATCGTCGAGAAGTGTCTGGCAAGGGGCTTCGTCATCAATTGCACGCATGATACGGTGCTTCGCTTCGCGCCGCCGCTCATCGTCGAGAAGAACGAAATTGACCAGCTGATCCAGGTTTTGGATGAGGTTTTAGGAGAGGAAACGGCATGAAACGCGATCTTCTTTCGCTCCGCGATCTTTCCGCGGCAGAGATCCAACGACTCATCGCGCGCGCGCGCGCCCTTAAGCAGGAACGACAGGCCGGGAAGCACCACCAGGTCCTTTCCGGCAAGGTCCTCGGCCTCATCTTCATGAAACCCTCGACGCGTACCCGCGTTTCCTTTGAGACCGCCATGATCCGATTGGGCGGTCAATGCCTCTTCATGACCGCCAGTGATCTTCAGCTTGCCCGGCACGAACCGCTGGCCGACACCGCCCGGGTCCTGGCGCGTTACCTGGATGGTCTGGTCATCCGCACCTTCGCCCATGCCGATGTGGAAGAATTGGCGCGGTATGCGACCATTCCCGTCATCAACGGCCTCACCGACCGTTTTCATCCCTGCCAAGTGCTGGCCGACCTGCTGACCATTGAGGAAAAGCGGGGGAGCCTGGATAACCTTGCTGTGGCCTGGATCGGCGACGGCAATAATGTGGCTCACTCCTGGATCAACGCCGCGGTCCGGCTGGACTTCAGCCTGGTCCTCGCCTGCCCGCGAGAATATCTACCGGAAGAGGAAGTGCTTGAGTGGGCAAAACGTGAAGGACGAGGAAGCATTCAGGTGGTTCATGACCCGAAAGCGGCAGTCGCCTCGGCCGACGTAATCTACACCGACGTGTGGGCAAGCATGGGGCAGGAAGCCGAGGCGGAAGCCCGGAAGAAGGTTTTTGAGCCCTTTCAGGTCAACGAGGAACTGCTGGCCGCCGCCCCCAACCACGCCATGGTCCTCCATTGCCTGCCCGCTCACCGCGGCGAGGAAATCACCGCAGCGGTCCTGGAAGGCCCTCAATCGGCCGTTTTCGACCAGGCGGAGAATCGCATGTGGCTTCAGATGGCATTGCTGGAGTGGCTCCTGGCGGAGTGATCACTGTTCACTAAAACGAGGAAAAGCATGGACGTTAAGAAAGTAGTTCTGGCCTATTCGGGGGGATTGGACACCTCGATCATTTTGAAGTGGTTGCTCGAAACCTATCATTGCGAGGTCATCGCCTTCGTCGCTGATTTGGGCCAAGGCGAGGAATTAGAGGAAGCTCGTGCCAAGGCGCTGACCACGGGTGCCGTCAAGGCGCGGGTGGAAGACGTACGGGAGGAGTTTGTAAGGGATTTCGTCTTTCCGGCCTTTCGGGCGAACGCCATCTACGAAGGGCATTACCTGCTGGGGACCTCCATCGCGCGGCCGCTCATCGCCAAACAGCAGGTAAAGGTGGCGGAGGAGGAAGGCGCCGATGCCGTAAGTCACGGCGCTACCGGCAAAGGCAATGATCAGGTGCGGTTCGAGCTGACCTACACGGCCTTGAACCCTGCTCTGAAGGTGATTGCTCCGTGGCGCGAATGGAATTTGAAATCGCGCACCTCGCTCGTTGAATATGCCCGGAAGCACGGCATACCGGTGCCGGTGACTCAGGAAAAGCCCTACAGCAGTGACCGCAACCTCTTGCACATCAGCTTTGAGGGAGGGGTGCTGGAAGACCCCTGGGCGGAACCCGATCCCCGGATGTTTGTGCTCACAGCTAATCCTGAAGACGCACCCGATACGCCCGAGATCATCGAAATCGACTTCGAGCGGGGCGATCCGGTGGCCGTCAACGGCCGGCCTCTCAGCCCGGCCAGCCTGCTGCACACGCTGAACGAGCTGGGCGGCAGGCACGGCATCGGGCGGGTCGATCTCGTGGAAAACCGCTTTGTGGGCATGAAATCGCGAGGCGTTTATGAGACTCCCGGGGGAACGATCATGCGCATTGCCCATCAGGCGGTCGAGTCAATCACCATGGACCGGGAAGTTCTTTACTTGCGGGATTCCCTGATCCCCCAATATGCCCGCATGATCTACAACGGCTTCTGGTACGCACCGGAGATGCGCATGCTACAGGGCATGATGGATCTCGCCCAGGA
>CAZDKX010000103.1:0-14664 GCA_964505935.1 uncultured Syntrophobacteraceae bacterium | reverse complement strand
GGTGCAGGACGACGATGGTATCGGAAATCGTCATGGTCAAGTCCATATCATGTTCGACCAGCAGCAGGGTAATCCCCTGGGCGCGGATCTTCTGAAGCAATTCGCCGAGCTGCTGCGTTTCGACGGCATTGAGGCCGGAGGCGGGTTCATCGAGGAGCAGCAGGCGCGGCTGGGTCGCCAGGGCGCGGGCGATCTCGAGAAACCGCTGCCAGCCGAAAGGCAGATCGGTGCTGCGATGATTGGCGACGCGGTCCAGACCAACCCATTGCAGCAGTTCCTGCGCCCGCTCGCGTGCTTCCCGTTCTTCGCGGCGCACTCCGGGCCAGCGCCCGATGGCTCCCCAGAAGCCGCAGCCCATGCGGACGTGGCGGCCAACCAGGACATTTTCCAGGACCGTCATGCTCCCAAACAGCTCGACGTTCTGGAAGGTGCGCGCAATGCCCTGAGCCACCACTTCGTGAACCTTCTTGCCTTGGATCTCGGTATCTTCGTAGATGACGCGCCCTTCGTCGGGGGCGTAGGCACCGGTGATCACGTTGAAAAGCGTTGTCTTGCCGGCGCCGTTGGGGCCGATCACCGCGTGAATGCTGCCGGCTGCCACGGCAAACGTGACATTGTAAAGCGCCTGAATCCCCCCAAAAGACTTGGAAAGGGAATCGACCCTCAAAATGTACTCGGTCAGGTTGGCGGGAGAGTGAATTCCGTTCATGCAGTGGGCTCTTGGCGTTTCAAGTGGTTCCCCGGGAAGGGTTCATTGAGTCACTCCCTGTTTCTTAGGGACTGTCCAAAAACAACCATGTGGCTTTGTAGAGTGCGCTGAGCCTTTGTAGGCGCAGAACGTGGGCACAGCCCCCCCTACGATCCTGTCAACTCCTCACCCCTCACCCCTCACTCCTTACTCCTGCTTGGCTTCAGCCTTGACGATTGTTCATAGAGATCCAGCAGCCCCCGGGTCAGCCCCTGCGGAAGGAAGATCATGATGATCATCAGGATCAGGCCGTAGACCACCATCTCGAAGTCCGAGAATACATGGAGCCATTCGGGGAGGATCGTCAGCAGTGAGGCGCCGAGAAGCGACCCCCAGATGCTGGCCATGCCCCCGATGACCACCATGGTCACGAGCCTGATCGAAACCAAAAAATCAAAGGAGTTGGGGCTGATAAAACTGACCAGATGAGCGTACAGGAAGCCGGCCAAGGCCGCAAAGACGGCGCTCAGGACAAAAACCCCGGTCTTCAGGCGGCTGGTGTCGATCCCCATCGCCGCGGCCACATGCTCACCGTCATGAATGGCGCGCAACGCTCTTCCCACGCGGGAATCCACCAGCCGTTCACAGACGAGGAACGAGATGAACACCACCGCCCAGACCAGGTAGAAATAGGCCTGCCCGGAGGCCAGGGAAAAGGACCCCACCGCCAGCAGGGGGATGCCGACCAGCCCCGAATCTCCGCCGGTCACTGTGCTCCACTGGCGGATGAGAATGGAGGTGATCATGCCAAACCCCAGGGTCCCCATGCCGAGATAGTAGCCCGAGAGCTTGAGCATGGGCAGGGCGACCAGGAAGGCCACGAGCGCGGTCAGCAGCACCGCCGCCGGCAGTGCCAGCCACGGAGACCAGTTAAAATGAGCGGTGAGAATTGCCGTAGTATAGGCGCCGATCCCGTAGAAGGCGGCATGCCCGAGGGAAATCTGTCCGGCATAGCCCATGAGCATATTGAGACCCAGGGCCAGCAGGGTGTTGATCCCAATGAAGGTCAGCAGCTGCAGGTGATAGGAGTTGCCGGTCAGCAAACCGGTGAGCACAATCGCCGCCAGGAAGATCAGGTGCCGGACATTTTTCATATGACTCACCGCTAAAACCTCTGCACGGCCTTGACGCCCAGCAAGCCGCTGGGACGGGCATACAGAATGAGCAGCAGGAGGAAGAAGGCGATGCCATCCTTGAGGCCGGAAGAAAAGAAGCCGACCCCCATGGCTTCGAGGATTCCCAGCAGCATACCCCCCAGCAGGGCCCCCCAGTAGCTCCCAAGCCCCCCCAGCATGGCGGCGCAGAAGCCCTTCAGTCCGAGCATCATCCCCATATCGTAGCTGCTCATGGTGATCGGCGCGATCAAAATGCCGCCGATGCTTCCCATCCCGGCGCTCAGCGCAAAGGCCAGCAACACCATGCGCTCCCCGGGGACCCCGAGGAGGGAAGCCGCCTTCTTGTTGATGGCGCAGGCTTCCATAGCCTTGCCCGTCAGGGTCCTGCGATAAAACAACTGCAAGCCTCCGACGATGATCAGGAGCACGGCCAGGATCCAGAGGCTCTGAGGCAGCAGGGTGGCCCCCGCGATTTCAAACGGGGCGCGAGGGGAGAAGGCGGGAGCGCTGTAAGCGTCCTTCCCCCAGCCCAGCATGGCCAGGCCCCGCAGGAAAATCGAGGCGCCGATGGTGATGATGACCAGCACAATGGGGTGCGGCTTGCGGACCGTGCGAATGGCCAGACGCTCCAGCAGCAGGCCGATCGCCGACACGCCGACCACCGACAGCAGAAAGGCGGCCGGGAGGGGCAGCCGGGACCCTTTCCACAGGGTAATCAGACTCAGGGCGCCCAGCATCACGAACTCGCCCTGAGCGAAATTGATCAGGGCGGTCGAGTTGTAGAGCATGGCAAAGCCCAGCGCAATGACAGCGTAAATAGCGCCGCTGGTCACGCCCGAGAACAGATATTGAAGAAACTCCTGCATCAAACAACCCACGCAAAGAAGAGGGAAGCCCAAAGCGAATAGTTGGGTAAGGGCTTATCAGCAAATAGCATAGGGCAGCCTGAACAGTCCCCACACGTCGCCGGCTTGCTGGTTTACCGGTTCCCAAGCTCCAGCTTGGTGTAGCTCGCAGTTACTGGAAGCTGGAGCTTCCGAGACTACGTTCCCAAGCTGGAGCTTGGGAACGGGCGGAGCCAAGAGCCAAGAGCCAAGAGCCAAGAGCCAAGAGCCAAGAGCCAACAGCTACTGCCCAAGCAGCTTCCACGCCCCTTTTTCGATCTGCACCATGACGAAGGCATCCGGCCCCAGACCGTTGTGCTCTTTGGGCGAGAAGTTGAAGGTGCCGGAAACGCCTACCAGCCCTGTGAGTTTTTCCAGGTTGTCACGGAGCTTCTCCTTGTTGCCGTCGGTGCCGGGCAGCGTGGCGGCCAGGATGTGCATGGCGTCATAGGCATAGCCGCCAAAGCCCGATACGGGCATCTGGAAACGCTTTTCGAACTGCTCGATGTACTTGAGGAGCACCGCCTTCTGGGGGTCGCTATCCGGCAGCTGCTTCGCGACGGCGATCTTCCCGGTGGGCAGGAAGATGCCTTCCGCCGCATCCCCGGCCAGTTCGATGAATTTGGGAGAAGCGACACCGTGGCTCTGGTAGAGAGGGATTTTGATGTTCATCTGCTGCACGTTTTTGGCAATCACCGCCGGGCCGGGGTTGGTGCCCCAACAGACGATCGCCTGAGGCTGGGCGGAACGGATTTTGGTCAGTTGGGCGGTCATGTCCGTATCTTTAGCACCGAAGGTTTCCGCCTGCACAATCTCGATGCCGAACGAGGCCGCCTGGGCGACGAGTTGTTCCTTGCCGCTCTCACCATAAGCAGTCTCGACCGTCAGGATCCCCACCTTCTTGATATTCTGTTTCTGCATGTGCTGGTAGATGGCGGCGACCGCCAGCACATCGCTCTGGGCCGTCTTGAAAACCCAGGGTTTGATCGGGTCCGTGATTTTGATGCCGGCGGCGCAGCTGATGAGCGGGATCTTCTCCTTTTCGACCAGCGGCACAATGGCCAGGGTCGTGGGGGTCAGGCTGGGGCCGACGATGGCGAGCACCTTGTCGTTGCTGATGAGCTTGTTGGTGGCGAGGACGGTCTTGGTGGGGTCACCCTCGGTGTCGTAGATCACCGCCTCGAGGGGATGGCCGTCGATGCCGCCCTTGGCGTTGATTTCATCGACTACCATCTCCATGCTCTTCTTCTCGGGGTCCCCCAGGAACGAACTGGGGCCGGTGACGGCAAATATGCCTCCAATCTTGTACGCCTCTTTTGCCCAGCCTGCCGAAGGTCCCCAGGCGACGGCCAGGGCCAGCAGCAATAACGCCAAACCACTCCTCCAAGTCGTTCCATAAGGCTTCATCGCGTTCTCCTCGGCGCCATGTTACATGGCATAAAGTCGTTCTCCCTCGATCACTTTCACGCCATTTTCCTGCAACACCTTCACCGCTTCGTCCAGGTTGTCGAAGCGAAAGATGATGACCGCGTTGTCGCCGCTCTGCTGCACGAAGGCATACATGTATTCCACATTGACGTTGGCCTTGAAAAGGGTGAGCAGAATGCGATGCAGTCCTCCCGGACGATCGTCCACCTCGACCGCCACGACATCGGTCTTACCCACGGTGAACCCGCGTTCCTTCAACGCCAGCAGGGCCTTGCCGTTGTCATTGACGATCAGTCGCAGGATGCCAAAATCGGAGGTGTCGGCAAGAGACAGGGCTCGGATATTGATTCCTGCCTCGCTCAGGATGCCCGTAACCTCCGAAAGGCGACCTGCCTTGTTCTCCAAAAAGACCGAAATCTGTTCTACGCGCATGGTTCTTCCTCCCTTTGTGCCAATGTCGTTGCTCAATACGGCGTCATCGTCCCAAAACCTGCCATCTACGAAGTCACACGAAAAGCGGCGAAGTCACCCGAAGGTTACCTAAATCTTGCGATGGTCGATGACGCGCTGAGCCTTGCCTTCGCTTCGGGGAATACTCTTCGGTTCCACCAGCTTCACTCTGGCCGAAACTCCCAAATATTCCTTGATGTTCTTGGCCACCTTCTTCTCCATCTCTTGCAGCTTCCGGACCTCATCCGAAAAAGTCTGTTCCCCGACCTCCACCATCACGGTCAGCACATCCAGATTATCCTCCCGGTCTACCACCAGCTGGTAATGCGGCTCCACCCAGCGCATTTCCATGAGGACACTCTCGATCTGTGAGGGAAACACATTGACGCCACGGATGATGAGCATGTCGTCGGTTCTTCCCGTGACGCGGTTCATGCGGACATGGGTGCGTCCGCAGACGCAGGGTTCGACGTTGAGCGAAGTGACGTCGCGGGTGCGGTAGCGGATGACCGGGAACGCTTCCTTGGTGATGGACGTGAAGACCAGCTCTCCCGTTTCTCCAAACGGCAGGACTGCTCCCGTCTCCGGGTTGATCACCTCGGGGATGAAATGATCTTCGAAAACGTGGAGCCCGTTTCGCCCCTCGAGGCACTCGATGGAAACCCCCGGGCCGATGATCTCACTCAGCCCGTAAATGTCGAGGGCATTGAGGTGGAGTTTGCGCTCGATTTCGTCGCGCATGTTCTGGGACCAGGGTTCGGCGCCGAAGACGCCGGACTTGAATTTCAGATCGGCAAACCCGACGCCGAGCTCCGCCGCGGCTTCCGCCAGGTGGAGGGCATAGGAAGGGGTGCAGGTGAGGATGGTCGGACCAAAGTCCTTCATGATCAGCACCTGCCGCTTGGTGTTCCCGCCCGAGATGGGAATCACCGACGCGCCCAGCCGCTCCGCCCCGTAGTGGATGCCCAAACCGCCGGTGAACAAGCCGTAGCCGTAGGCATTGTGGACAATGTCCCCGCGGGAGGCGCCCGCCGCCGCGAGCGCGCGGGCCATGACTTCCGCCCAGATTTCGATGTCGCGGGCGGTGTAGCCCACCACCGTGGGTTTGCCCGTCGTCCCGGAAGAGGCGTGAATGCGCACGACATTGTCCATGGGCACGGCAAACATGCCGAAGGGATAGTTGTCGCGCAAATCCTTTTTGGTGGTGAAGGGCAGGCGCTCGAGGTCCTTGAGACGCTTGATGTCGCCGGGACGCATCCCCACTTCATCAAATTTCTTGCGGTAGAACGGTACCGTGGCGTAGACCCTCTGGGCAGTGGCCTGCAGACGACGCAGTTGGATGGCTTCGAGTGCCTCCCGGGGCAGAGTTTCGAATTCGATGTTGTAGATCATGCCGGTTGTTCCTCCTTTCTGTCATCCGCGAAGACAACATGGGGTCAGGATTGGTGGGGTCACTATAATCCTTATCCACGAAGTCACACGAAGTGACACGAAGTTGCCATCAGGGATAGGCAAAAGCTCCTCAAGAAATCCATCACCCCTGCGCCCTCTGTCGTTGCCGATGAGCAAGAGGGAACCTCGCAGGGCTTTCTTCGTGTTGCTTCGTGTGACTTCGTGGATTACTGAAAAAAAGGCCGTGAATTCCTGGAATCCACGGCCCTCATAAAAGAGAAACCATGGGTCCCGCGTTCTGCCTACCCATGGTTTCAGTCGGTGTCCGTTCCGGTTCGCCTACTTCGCCCCACAGGCAGGCTTGCTGAAGAATAAGCCGCCCTCAAAATAAAAACAGCAAAAGTAATGAAACCGGAAAGTCATCTTGCCCTCATGAACCTGAACGGACCTGTATCGCTTCTGGTGGATATCGGCTTTCACGATCGCTGTCAATAGAAAAGAGAAGGAGGCCGCCCGTGGCCGCCCACTCCCGCCAACGCTTAACCTTGCACCCTGCCCGCTGCTCACTGCCCACTGGCCGATTGGCTGGCGGGTTGATTGCCCTTAAGCTTTAGCGAAGCCAGTTCGGTTTGAAGGAGGACGGGGCTGGGGTAGGTGCCGGGAGCTTTGAGTGCCAGTTCGCAGGATTCGGCTGCCTTGGCGAAGTTGCCTTGCCTGGCAAATAACCGGGCCATGTTCCAGAAAGCCTCCTTAGTGAGCCCCGATGCCTCGCCGCCGGAAAGGACCTGCCACTGGGCCAGTGCTTCATCCGTCCTGTCCAGGGCTTCATAAATGAAGGCGAGCTGGTACTGGGCCAGGGATTTGAGAGTCTTTTCGAGGGATCGCTGTTCGAGGACTTTTTTAGCAGTTTTCAGGGCATTCTCATGCTGCTGCGCCTGGAAATAGGCCCGCGCCAGGTCAAGTTGGGCGCTGCTCGCCGGGGCCGTATCCGAATATTCATTCAGGTATGCTTCCAGAGCGGGAATGATCTGCTGCCAGGCCTGAAGGGTGGCATTCTCATCCACCGGCCACCCCTGCAGGACCTTCGCATATTCCAGCCGAGCTCGCTGTTCCTTGGAAGCACTATAAGCGTTGAATCCCCAAATGGCTCCCAGCAGGAGCAGCAGAATTCCCAGACCGGTCAAAATCCTGGTCGAGCGTTCCTCGATCCATTCCCTGGAAAGGACGGGGACCTGCGCCTCCTCTTCCGCCTTGCGAGCCTTCAGTATTTCCTTCTTCGAAATCTTGATCTTCTTTGCACCCAAAACCTCTTCTCCCAATGCCTCATGGATTCGCGTCCGAAACTTGGACGTGCATCGTCGTTTCGCCCTTTTCTCGAAACCTGTCAAGGATTCTTTCGATTATTTTTGTGGTCGAGGCGCCGGAGACCAGCGGGATGTGGACGACCTCTCCCCCAGCCTGCATCACTTCTTCCGCCCCAACTGTCTGGTCCAGCGCCCAGTCCGCGCCTTTTACCAGGATGTTGGGCATCAGGAGTTTGATCACGGGGAGTGGGTCAGGGGTATCAAACAGACACACGTAGTCGACACAGCGGAGGGCGGCCACCACCTCGCAACGTTCCCTCTCGCTTACCACGGGCCGCAACGGCCCCTTGATACGATTGACCGAACGGTCGCTGTTGACGGCGACAATCAGCAGATCTCCCAAGCTGCGCGCCGCTTCCAGGTATCGGACATGACCGATGTGCAGCAGGTCAAAACAGCCATTGGTGAAAACTACGCACTGCCGCCGTTCGCGGGCCTCACGGCAGACTTGCGCGAGCTCTTCAAGGGAGCGGATCCTATCGCTGGCTTGCATCGCTGACAGACATTTCCCGCTCAGCGCTCAGCAACTTCCCGATCTGGTCTTCGTACCGCTGCAGGTTGTCTTCCCCCATTTCCGGGTAGAGGCAGAACATCCCGCACTCGAGACCATCAAGCAAGCCTTCTCGCAGCATCTTGACCCAGAAGGGCAAGGACCCCTGCAGAGACTCCTCCTTCGAGGCCTCTTCGGGATATTCCGCATAAACCTTCCCCTTGAAGGTCCGCTTCAGCCACTGCAGGATCTCGCGCCCCCGCCCCTTTCGCTTGTCCGGAAAGACCTCCAGGTCATGGATGGTAACTTCCTTCAGGTCTTCCTCTGAGAGGCACAGGCTGATCTGACCCCGACAGGCCCCAGGCTTGTTGAATTCCAGAATTTCCATCGGGCCGAAGCCCTTGAGGGTCGTCAATAAATCCCTTACCGACAGGTCACCATAGGCGGCTTTCCAAAATGCGCCCTTCCACTCGATCTCGGCCACGTGGGGAGTCTCCTCGTTTCTGCAAAGAAGATTTACGCGCTGCCGGCTTCAACTGGAGATTAAACATGAGGTTCTTCTTGGCCTCTTGTACCGCATGGCGTAAATCAAGCTCCCAGACCGGTGCCGCCGAGGGCATACCTCTGTCGGTTTCCTTGTGGCAGATTCGGAATGAGCTCAGGGGAGGTCTGTTCTGCGAGCCGTCCCGGCTCTCGTAGAGAACCACTCAATAACGGCTGCCTTTATTCAGGACGACGGGTCGGATTTCCAATTGCTTGATTTCGGGGCAGAGTTCGTGGAGCCTGGACAGAATCACTTCGCTACTCAAGGTTTGCATAGGATGTTCAGCAGTCTCGTGAGAGTGGACGCCAATTCACATGAGATCTCGATCTGCAGGTTCGACAATGCAAGTTACAGGTGCTGATCAGGTATCAACTGAAACACGGACTTGGAGGGCTGCTTCGGGTTCGGAACTGCCTCCAAGTTCGGACGAACATGAAAAAACAGGTTCCTGCTGAGTGATGCCTAACTGGCGCAGGGCTTCGAACACGACGACCCCTACGCTCGTCGCCAAGTTTAGACTGCGCACCCGCGATCTGTCAATGGGGATTTTCAGAATTCTGTCAGGTTCGGCGGCGAGCAGCTCGCCGGGCAGTCCGCCGGTTTCCGAACCAAAGACCAGGCAGTCGCCCGGCAGAAAGTCAAAAGCAAAGTGGGGGCGGGGAGCATGGGTCGATAGATACACCATGCGAACAGGCCCCAATGCCTGGAGCAGATCCTCGAAGCGGGCGTGAACCGTCAGCGAAACGCGGGGCCAGTAGTCGAGGCCCGCCCGCTTCAAATAGCGGTCCGACAGGCGAAAGCCAAGAGGCTCGACCAAATGCAGGGGGATGTGCGTGGCTGCGCAGGTCCTCGCAATGTTCCCGGTATTTTGAGGAATCTCCGGATGATAGAGAACCACCTGCAGAAGAGGCTTGGACTCTCGGACAACGGCCCCGGCAGCATCCTTTCCCGCCATGAAAACGTCTTCCTCAGCCGCCCCGGCCCGCAATTGCCTGGTGGTGTGACCCGGCATAGTCTTCCTCACTCCCCGGCCTTTCCTTAAAGACTTCTCGCTGCATGCACGATGGGAATACGCAAACGGCCATCAACCTGGTATAGTGTAGCAGCGATCGTGAAAACGCGAAACTGGAAACTGGCGGCTGAAGACCGGCGAGACGGATTGCAGGCAGTGAAAATGGCCGATGGACCGTGCAACATCTAACTTAATCCGACATTCGAAATCCGACATTCGAAATCCGAAATCCGAAATTCCCAAGGAGGTTTGATGCCATTTTGCCAGTGTGATGAGGTTAGCCTCTATTATGAAGTCCACGGTGACGGTTTCCCCCTCCTGCTCGTGGCGGGGCTGGGCGGCGGCTCCTGGTCCTGGTATGGTCAGGTCCCTTACTTCAAGCAGCGGTACCGGACCATCAGCTTCGACAACCGGGGCGCAGGACGCTCATCCCTGCCCGAGGGGCCTTACCGGATGGAGCAGCTGGCCGACGATGCCCGCTGCCTCCTGGACCATCTCGAAATCGAGAAGACCTTTGTCCTGGGGCTTTCCATGGGGGGCATGATCATTCAGGAGCTGGCGCTCATGATCCCCCAGCGCATCCAGGCCATGTTTCTGGGTTGTACCCATGCTGGGGGCGCGGCCATGACCCCGCCCACGCGGGCGGTCATGGATATTCTCGTCGACCATGCCGGGCTCACCCAGCAGCAGGTCCTCGAAAAGAATGTGCCCATCTTCTTCAGCGAGACTTGCCGGGAGCAGCGGCCCGAGGTCATTGCCGCCTATAACCGGGTCCAGCTCACGGCCCCCTTGCAACCGGAAGAGGCCTTCCGCGCTCAGCTGGCGGCCATCCGGACCTACGATGTCAGCGCCCGGATCAGCCGCCTCGAGGTCCCCGCGATGATCGTAACCGGCAGTGAGGATGTCCTCATTCCCCCGGTCAATGCGAGGTCCCTGGCGGAACTCCTTCCCCATGCCGAACTGGTGGTGATCCCCGGCGCGGGCCACGCCCTCCACGCCGAGTGCCGTGAGCGCTTGAACCACCTGGCTGACGGTTTCTTCCAAAAGTACTTCGAACCTTGAAGCGAAGAGTGGGTCCAGGAGGGTGTCCAAAAAGACTGAACCGTTGTGCCTCCCGCCATTCCCGAGCTGGGGACATCCGGGCTTTCTTTCCGGGTGCCCGCCCGCATGGGTGTCAACTGAAGGTTTTCCACCACGAAGAGCGCGAAGGACACGAAGAGCACGAAGAAGTCATAAACGTAGCGTACCACGCATTCTGCTGGTTCCCAAGCTCCAGCTTGGGAACCAGCTTTACATTCCGCCCTCCTGCGTTCTCATCCCTTCGCTCACGCCGAGGAGTGGCTGTGCACCGGCGGCAGGACATTTTGGAGGAACGTTGTGACTTTTTCCGCCAAGTGTTTCTCGAAGCCCCAATGGAAGTGATCGCAGCCTGGAATGAGTTCCAGCCGCGCTCCAGTCCCAGCCTCGAGCGCGGACGCGATCCAGCCTCTGAGGGAAGCGACCGTGCAGAATTCGTCCTGGTCTCCCAGGGTAATGAGACAGGGGTGGGAGGGCGGCGCGAGGCCTCTGAAATCCAGGAAATCGAGGGGCGGCGAGGCCAGAATGCTAATACGCGGGTCGAGGCCATCCTTCATGGCGCGCAAGCCAATCCAGGC
This sequence comes from uncultured Syntrophobacteraceae bacterium, assembly GCA_964505935.1. Lineage (GTDB taxonomy): Bacteria > Desulfobacterota > Syntrophobacteria > Syntrophobacterales > Syntrophobacteraceae > JADGQM01. Next base: position 3,582 of record CAZDKX010000103.1, on the reverse strand, counting down.
TCCATAGGAATAGCCGGCAAGATGGATTACCTGGAAGCCTTGCTGACGGAGGTATTGAAAGACGGCGAGCAGGTCGTCCACGTCGGCTTGAGCGCCCCGATGCTGACCTGTGCTGCCGCCCACTCCCCGGAAGTTGAAGCGCAGCGTTGCCAGACCCCCATCGCGCAGGGATTTTTGCAGGGCGTCCACCACATTGTTGTCCATGCTGCCCCCGTAGAGGGGGTGGGGATGGCAGATCACCGCCACGGCGCCTCCTCCTCCCTGGTCGAGGCGCGCCTCCAGCAGCAGATTGCCGCAGGGAATGGTCAAGGGCACTTCGGGCATGCAATTCTCCTCTTCAAAAAACTTCATCCTCACCCGAGGCTAACAGATTATAATGTTCAAACATACCACATGAACCTCGATTGAATGAGGAGAAAACAATGGCAGAAAACCAGGAAGACAGGACGGCCCTGGAGTCGCTGAAAATTGGCAACAAGGTCAGGGAATTGCGGGAAAAGAAGCGCTACACGCTGCATGATATGACCGCCAAAACCGGCCTTCCCAAAGACCTCTTGACCCAGATCGAAAGAGGTGAGTTTGTTCCTCCCATCGCCACGTTGATGAAATTGGCCAACGCCTGTGGTGTCGGCCTGGCCTACTTCTTCAAAGATGATGAGGGGAGTCAGAAGATTGCCGTTACCCGGGCGGACGAACACATCCGGGTGACGCGCCGGCCTCACCATCATGAAGGAGAGGTCAACTACATCTATGAATCCCTCGAAATCAGAAAGGCGGACCGGCACATGGATCCGTTCCTGGTGGAATTTCCGGTGCAAAATACCAGCGAAATGGTTTTCATGAGCCATCCGGGAGAAGAATTCCTGCACCTGCTCGAAGGCCGGATTGAATTTCGCACCGTCGACCGTGTCGAGGTGCTCAATCCGGGCGACAGCATCTATTTCGAATCGGATATCAGCCACAGCCTGCGCTGCCTGGGGGAAAAAACGGCGAAAGCCCTTGTGGTGGTTTGGAACAAGAAGTAGTTGCGGGTTGCGGGTTGCGCGTTGCGCGTTGCGGGTTGCGCGTTGCGGGTTGCGAGTTGCGGGTTGCGGGTGCTGGGGGATCAGCTTACGAGGGGAGAGGGAACTGAGCCATGATGGAAATTCGCTTTCATGGGCGGGGGGGGCAGGGTACGGTGGTCGCCACCATTCTGCTGGCAAAAGCCTTCTTCGATGCGGGCTATTGGGTCCAGAGCTTTCCGGTGTTCGGGGTGGAGCGGCGCGGGGCACCGGTGGAAGCCTATCTGCGGATTGCCTCGGAGGAAATCCTCCTGCGCACCAATGTCTATACCCCCGACCATGTCGTGGTTCTCGATCATACCCTCCTGCACAGCATCAAGGTGACCCGGGGCCTCAAAGCGGAGGGCTGGGTCCTGCTCAACGCTCCGGTCAGGCCCGCCAGCCTCGAGCCGTACGCCGGCTACCGGCTGGCCCTGGTCGATGCCACCCGCATTGCGCTGAGACACCAACTTGGAACGCGCACCCATCCCATTGTCAACACGTCGGTCATGGGGGCGCTGGCGCGCGTTTTGGGCATGCCGCCCCTTGCTTCGATCGCCAAGGCCATCGAGGGAGAAATCCCCGTGCGTCGTCGTGAGAATATCGAAGCTGCCGGCGACGCTTATAACGAAGTTGAACTGGTGGGACTGATCTCTTCGGAGACGGCCTGACCTTCAGCTTTTGAGAGCCGAAAGATGGGGACATCAGCCATGACTCAGGAAGAGCGGAAACCGGTGTCGCTTTTCATCTCGAAATCCAGCCTCACCACCGAAAGCAACAAGACCGGCAGTTGGCGTTTTTTGAGGCCTCGTTACCACGAGAAGACCGCACCCTGCAGTGTAGCATGCCCGGCGGGTGAAGACATCAGCCGCATCGAGCTCCTGATGAGCCGGGGGCAATTCCGGGAAGCCTGGGATACGATCCTTTACGAGAACCCCTTTCCCTCGGTCTGCGGACGCGTCTGTCATCATCCCTGCGAAAAAGCCTGCAACCGTCGCGAGTTCGACGATGCCATTGCCGTGCATACCGTCGAGCGGTTCCTGGCGGACAATGCGATTCGCAACGGCTGGCGGCCTTCTTTCGAAAAGCGTCCACCTCGGAAAGAACAGATTGCCATCCTGGGGGCCGGCCCCGGCGGGCTTGCGGCGGCGTATTTCCTTGCCCGGTTGGGCTATCCCTGCGATGTCTACGAAGCCATGCCCGAACCCGGAGGCGCCCCCGGATGGGGGATTCCTCCCTACCGCCTGGCGGCGGCGGCCCTGAAGGAGGAAATAGCCCGCATTACGGAGTTGGGAGTGCGCCTTCACTGTGGGGCCATGCTTTCCGAAGGTCCCCTGGCCCAGCTCAAGACTTCTCATGATGCGGTGCTGCTCATGTGCGGCCGTGGGCAGGCGGGGCGCTTGAAGGTGCCGGGAGCGGGTCCGGAGACCGTCAGGGACGGCCTGGTTTTTCTCCAGCAGGTCCGGGAAGGGAAGGCGCCGGTCCTCGAAGGGACGGTGGCCGTCATCGGCGCCGGCAATACGGCCGTCGACGTGGCCCGCTGTGCCGTGCGGCTTGGCGCCAAAGCGGTCATCGTCTCCCAGGGCTCCCGCCACGAGATGCCGGCCTTCGAACGTGAAATCCGCATGGCCCTCGAAGAAGAGGTGGAGCTCCTCGAGAGGGTCTCTCCCGTGCGCATTGACACGGAAGACGACGAACTGCTGCTCACCCTCCAGCGTCTCGAACTGCCCGACGACAAGCCCCCCGGGGAAGCCCCTTCCGCGGCTGCGCCGGGAAAGACGGAAACCCTCCGGGTGAGCGCCATCTTCAGAGCGGCCGACCGGGAAGCGACCGAGGCCTGGATGAACCCGCCGGCCAGTGGAGAAGGGCTCCTGATCCTGCCTCATGCGCGGTTGCTGGCGACGGAGCAGGGGGCTCCCGTGATCTATGGAGGCGACCTGGTGACGCCGGTGAAGAGCGTCTCCCACGCCGTGGCTTCCGGAAAAGAAGCCGCCCTGGCCCTCGATATCCTCTTTCAAGACGGGCCCGCCCCTCTCGCCTCGCGCCTCGCCGCCTGCCGCATCGGCAACGGGTCGTCCCTTTCCATGGAGCTCTACCTGGGCGGGGAGCGGTCTCAGCGGAGCGCTCATGTAGTGGCGTTTGAGGAAATCAATATCGATTACTTTCAGTTTACCCCGCGGGTGGCCCAACCTCGGCTCCTCAAGGAGGAACGGATTCGCTCCTTCGACGAAGTCGACCTCCGCATCTCCGCCAATCTGGCCATGCAGGAGGCGTCCCGCTGCTTCAACTGCGGCATCTGCAATCAGTGCGACAACTGCCGCCTCTTCTGCCCCGATCTGGCGGTGAAGCGCGACGACAGCCCCCAGGGGCGAAGCATCGACTACGACTACTGCAAAGGCTGCGGCGTGTGTGTGGTGGAATGCCCCCGCAATGCCATGTCGCTCGAGGAGGAAGAAACGGGCTGAAGGAGTGAAGCGGGTGGAAAAAGCGAACCGCAGAATAACGAACAAGAAACCGCAGAATGATGAAGGAATGAAGCAGC
>CAZDKX010000102.1:0-14683 GCA_964505935.1 uncultured Syntrophobacteraceae bacterium | reverse complement strand
AAGATGGATCGCAAGACCATTATCGACGGCTACCAGTGGGTGATGAACACCATCTATTCGCCCGAAATGTACTACCGCCGCATCCAGGCCTTTCTTCAACAGTACCGTCCCAAGGTGGTAACCAGCCTCGAGTCGAGCGATCTTCTCACCTTTGTGCGTTCCTTGTGGTTCCTGGGTGTTGCTGACAAGAACTTCAACCGCAGCTACTACTGGCGCCTGTTGAAGGATGGTTTTTACAAGTATCGGCAAGCTTTTACGGATCTGGTCACCATGTCGATCTATGGCTATCATTTCCGGGAGCTCTTCTGGTCTCCCCAGATTCCGGCAAGCTGGGAAGAGTGGTGGCGAATCAGAAGAGAGGCCAATCTCGCAGGTTCAAAACTTTCCGCTAACCCATGAGGAGGAAATAACCATGAACGAAGTCGAAACCGTGAAGGTCTCCCGCAAACAGATTGGTATTCGCTTTCTCTATACGCTGCTCTACCTGGTAGCTCTGGAAGTGGTCAAGATGCTGGTGCAAGTCACCGTGCTCATGCAGTTCATCTATCTGCTGATTACGGGAAAATACAGCGATCCCCTGCGGAATTTCTCCAACAGGCTCGCCGCGTATGCCTACCGGCTGATTCGGTACGCGACCCTCAACGACAACATTCGGCCTTTTCCTTTCAACGATTTGCCGCCTGAGATGGAGAAATCGGAGACCTGGGTACAATTCAGCTAAAGCGTGCCTGAATCGTTCTTCAATCGTCACCTCCGCCGAGGCGGGGGTCTAGGAAGAGGTTGAAAACCTGGCTGCTCGCCTGGAGTGGCAATCTGCCTTTTCCGCTTCCGCGATGGCTGTCAGTTCCGGGGCGAGGCGCTCGAGCCTGGCCTGGTGGTCGGCACTGCGGGTGGCCAGGGTGATGATGCGGGAGTCGTCATCCAGAAAGTCGAAGCTGATATCCCATCGTCTTTCAGGCAGCAGGGTGCCGAGGCGATCCGGCCATTCGACAACGGCGATTCCCTGACCAAAAAGGGTTTCCCGCCAGGGCAGGGTTTCCAGTTCTTCCATCGTCGTGACTCGGTAGAGGTCCAGATGGTAAAGATGGTGCCTTCGACCGTCATATTCGTTAATGATGGTGAAGGTTGGGCTGGTGATGGGGACCTGCGGCGGGACGCCCATGCCTCGGGCAAGCCCGCGGGTGAAGAGCGTCTTTCCGGAACCCAGATCGCCCCAGAGAGCGAATACGTCACCCTCTTCCACCTGTTCCCCAAGGCAGGCGCCCAGCCTCAGGCTGCAGGCTTCACTGGGTGAGGTGAGTCTCACCTGGACCATGCCGGCCCCCGGCAGCGTTCGATACGGCCGATCACCTCCGGGACCCGTGCCACCACATCGGAGGCGAGCAGCCCACGGCTGGTATTCCCTTCCGTGGCAGAATCCGCCGCCGCGCCATGCACGAAAACTCCCAGACAAGCCGCGAGAAACGGTTCGTACCCCTGGCCCAGAAAACCGGCGATCATGCCGGTCAGCACGTCCCCCATCCCGCCGCTGGCCATGGCCGGATTGCCGGAACTATTGAGTGCCACTCTGCCGTCCGGCGCGGCAATTACGGTCCGATGCCCTTTGAGGACTAAGGTTATCCCATGCCTCTGGCTGAATTCGGTCGCAATCTGCAGGCGATTATCCTGCACCTGTTGGGTCGAGCCGTGGATGAGTCGAGCCATTTCGCCGGGGTGGGGCGTCAGGATCACCGGTGACGTTGCTTCCCTCAGCAGTTCGAGATGATCGGTCAGCGCCGTAAGCGCGTCGGCATCCAGCACCATCGGGCAGGTAGCCTGAAGCAGCAGGGTCCTCACCAGATTCCCGGTTTCGGGGTGAAGCGAGAGGCCGGGTCCCATGGCCAGGACCTGTTTCCCCTTGACAAATTTCAAGAGCTCCGGGAGCGCCGCCAAGGCAGCAGTCTGCTCATCTGTTTGGGCAATGGGGAGGGTCATGGTTTCAGTCAGCTTGACTTCGAGAATCGGGTTCAGGCTGGCGGGAACGAGCAGGGTCACCAGACCGGCCCCGACCCGTCCGGCACCCAGGCAGATGAGCGTTGCCGCCCCGGTCTTGCCGGGGGAGCCTGAAAGGACTGCCACATGGCCGGCAGTGCCCTTATGGGTTTCGGCCGGACGAGGCGAAAGCCATTGGGAAACGAGCTTCTCTGTCAGCCATAGGCGCTTGATGCCGTTTGCCTCGACAAGGCCGGGCGGAATCCCGATGTCGACCACATGGAGCTTCCCCACATAGTCCTCACCGGGGGAGATCACGTGGCCAATCTTGCGGAACCCGAAGGTGGCCGTGGCCTGGGCGCGGACTGCGGCACCGAGCGGCCGTCCGGTGCCGGCGTCCAGTCCCGAGGGGATGTCCACGGCCAGCAGCGGAACGGACAGCCGATTCAAGGCTTCAATCACCTGGCGATAGAGGCCCTTGACATCGCTCTTCAACCCTGTCCCCAGAATGGCGTCAATGACCACCTCGCTCTGGGCGAGCCACTGCCACTGAGTGTCGAAATCCTTGTTCTCATCCCACACGAATATCGGGACCCCGAGCTTCTCGATGATGCGGAAATTAGCGAGGGCATCGCCCTGAAGGCGATCGGGAGAACGCAGACAAATCACACGCACTGGGGTGCCCTGGCCATGAAAGAGCCTGGCCAGCACGAAGCCGTCCCCGGCGTTGTTGCCGGCCCCCGCCACCACCGCAAGCCGGCGTCTGGGCAGATCCGGCAGCACTTCCGCAAAGAACGCCGCAGCCCCCCGCGCCGCGTTCTCCATCAAGACCATACCCGGGATGCCGATTTCCTCGATGGTCCGGCGGTCAAGTTCAGCCATTTCCGCAGCGGTCAGCAGATACATGCCTCATTCTCCACATCTCACATCCGAGATCCGCCATCCGAAATGCCATCAACATTCCAGGAGCACCACGGCGGCGCCGTAATCACCGTCATCGGTGAGGCTCAGGTGCCAGGAGCGAATCCCGAGTTCCCTGCAGAATGCCAAGGCCCGAGGGGAAAGGCAAATCTCGGGCTTTCCCAGGTCGTTGTTCCGCACCTCGAGGTCGGTCCAGACCACCGGAGAGCGCATGCCTCTACCCAGGGCCTTGACGAAAGCCTCCTTGGCGGCAAAGCGCGTAGCCAGGCAGATCTCCTGCTTCCTTCTCTCCCTGCAGGCGGCCAGCTCGCCTGTAGTGAAAACCCGTTTGGCAAAGTGATCGCCCCACCGGGCCAGGGATCGCGCCAGACGGTCAACCTGGATCAGGTCGATGCCTACACCGTAAACAGCCACCCTAACCATTCACCAGGGCGATCATCTCCTGTACCGCCCGTTCGAGCCCGGTCAGGACGGCTCGGGCGATGACGGCATGGCCGATGCTGAATTCTTCGATTTCGGCGATCTTTCTCAACCAGAGGACATTACGGTAGTCCACACCATGGCCGGCATGGACCCCCAGGCCGAGTTTGCGCGCCAGTTTCGCCGCCGTCAGCACCCGTTCATACTCTTCCTGCCGGTTCGCAAAGGTCGTTGCGTCCGCGAAGCTTCCCGTGTGGATCTCCACATAATCCGACTCCATGCGGTGAGCAATCTTGATCAGGTTGGGGTCGGCATTGATGAAGACACTCACCGCAATATTGCCGTCGTGGAGCTTCTTGATGGCTTCGCTGAGAGCCTGTTCGTGGAGCAAGACGTCGAGGCCGCCTTCGGTCGTCAGTTCCTGGCGTTTTTCCGGGACCAGGGTTACCACGTCCGGTCTGATGCGCAGAGCGATCTTCACCATCTCTTCCGTGGCGGCCATTTCCAGGTTGAGCTTGGTTTTCACGGTGCGGCGCAGGACCTCCACATCCCGGTCCTGGATATGGCGACGATCCTCCCGGAGATGGACAACAATGCCCTGAGCCCCGGCAAGCTCCGCCAGGGCTGCCGCCATCACGGGGTCCGGCTCGCTTGCCAGCCGGGCCTGCCTGACGGTCGCCACATGATCAACATTGATCGCAACTCTAGCCACATACCCTCCTTTCACTCATCACTCACTGCCTCCCATATACCACGCAAAACGCTCCCGATCATGACCGAGGGATTTCAGGATTTCCAGGGATTTTCGTTCCATGCGAAGAGCCTCACCGGCATCGCGTTCGTGATCATAGCCGACCAGGTGCAAGGTCCCGTGCACCAGCAGCAGATCCAGAATGGCGGACAGGGGGCAGCCGTGATCTCGGCTCATGACCCTGGCCGTTGGCGCTGAGATCACCACGTCTCCGAGCACTTCCGGCAAAACATCCCCGAATTCGCCTTCCAGCATAGGGAAAGCCAGCACATCGGTCGGAGCGGCCATGTGCCGATATTGCCCGTTGAGGAGCGTCATCTCCTCATCATCCACGATCACGATGCTCAACTCGGCCTCAGTGAATCCCAAGCCGCTTAAGATCTCGCCGGCCACTTTCCTGATTCGCCGCCGATCGATCGCGATCTGGCCTTGATTCACGCTGAGTCGAATCGTTGGCATCGGCTTTTCCCTTCCCGTTGGTGGTGACGACTGGATATTGAATCCGTCGGTGATGGACGGTGGCCAGGATCTGGTGGAAGTGTTTGGCGATTTGATGGAGGTCCTTGAGGGTGAGTTCACACTGTCCCAGTTGCCCGTCGCTGAAGACGTTGTTGATCAGCCGGTTCACCATTCCCTGGATCCTTGCGGGGGTGGGGTCGTTGAGGGAACGGCAGGCCGCTTCCACGATGTCTGCCAGCATTACCAGGCCGGCCTCCTTCGTCTGGGGTTTGGGCCCGGGATAGCGGAAATCATCGATGTCTATGGGAGGCAGTTCGGCGCCCTTGGAAGTTCGTGCCTTCTGCCGTGCCTCCTGCGCTTTGTTATAGAAGAAGGAGATGAGACTCGTGCCGTGGTGCTGGCTGATGATATCGATGATCGGTTTTCCCAGACGATACTGTTTCGCCACCTCAATCCCTTCTTTCACGTGGGAAATGAGAATCAGACTGCTCATGGATGGGGCCAGCTTCTCGTGGCGATTCTCCGAATCGAACTGATTTTCAATGAAATAAACAGGCTTCTTGATTTTGCCGATATCATGATAATACGCGGCAACCTTCGCCAGCAGAGAATTAGCGCCGATGGACTTCGCTGCCGCCTCCACCATATTCCCCACGATGATGCTGTGGTGGTAGGTGCCGGGGGCCTGCACCATCAGCTCCTGAAGCAGGGGCTGATCCATGGTGACCCATTCGAGCAGTTTGATATCCGTCGTGTATCCAAAGACGATTTCCGCCAGCGGGGTGAAGCCGGTAACCATGATCCCCGCCAGGATGCCGCCGGAAAACCCAAAGAAGACGTTGGTAACCACGCGGAAAAAAGACCATTCGTCCTGCAGGAGGGTGCCGAGAACGATCAAGGCGACATTCGTACAGCCCACGAGCAGCCCGGCCCTGATCGGGACGATGCGGTTCCGGCAGGGGCAGACCCCGTGGATCGCCACAAACGAGCCAATGAGGAAATAGAGGAACAGGCCGAAATCCCTTCCGAGCAGCATTCCTGCGAAAAGGCAAAGCAGCAGGGAGAAGATCAGCGACAGCGTTACCCCGAAAAAGATCCCCGCGACCATTGCTCCGGCGCTGATGGGGATGGCGTAAAGGAGGGCCTTGGGCGACATGGCGACGGAGGAGTCACCCACGGTGTCGGCCACCCACATGATAAAGCTGGCGAGGGTGAGCATGAAAATGAGGACCACTCCCAGGAACAGCAAGTCTTTGCATTCCAGGTACTGCGTGGGAAAATGGCGGGAGGCAACATAAACGAATACCCAGATGCAAAGACCGCTGAAAAAAACCAAAGTGAAGAAAGCCATCAACCGATGACTATAGGACTTCGCCTGGTCCTGTCCTCTCACTTTGAGAAGCTCTTCCGGCCCGATCCGCTGCCCTTCACGAACCAGCATCTCGTTTTTCATGATGTGCAGATAGACCGGCTTGACCGCAGCGTAGGCCTGCTCTCGACGCTGTTCCGTCTCCTGGAGATTGAAAAGCAGATTTGGCTGCAAGAACTGACTGACCAGAAAAATCACGGGGATGATTTCCCGCGTGTCCGTTTGGTCTTCCAGAGTCTGAAACTTGATCATTTTGCGCGCTTCTTCCACATCTTGAAAGCTAAGTGGTGGCTCCAAAAGTCGCTCTTCATGTGAATTGGCATTACGGATGATCAGACGCTCTCCCGGAACTTGCGGAAGCTTTGCTTTGCTGGAGACGATTCCCTGTTCAAAGGAGAGTCTGAGCAGCTGGGCAATCCGTTCCTGAATCTTTTTGCTGAAATGCTTTTCCACGAGAATGGAAAACGCCTGCTCAGAAACTTGTAGACCCAGGATGGTCTCAAAATCCTTCTTTCTTGGGGCCAATTGCTCATTCCCGTCGTTGACTTCGGGGCTCTGTGGGTCCTGGGAACTGGGTGTTAGCAGGGGACCTTGAGGTCCTTTTACGTCTTCCCCCGCAGATTGAATGCCCGGCAAATCCTCCCGCATTGCCTGAAAGGCCGCATCCAGACGCGCCAGGGTGCGCTGCGAAACCGATTCGTCGAGATCATAGACCACAGGTGCCTGCCTGGCCGCTTCTTCCCGTTTCCTGGTGGTGGCTTCTCGGTCTTCCACCAGGAAATCCCGTTTTGCCTTAACGTTTTGGGATGCAATATCACCAAGTTGATAGAAAGGGGATTCCAAGACGAAGGAGGGCGTGAGCAGGAGGGAGACCAGTAGGGTGCAGCCGGCCAGCATGAGGACCCTTTGCACCGAACTCCGGCGCAATACCTCCGGGACAAAGGTCTTGCCCTGCGCTGTTTTGCTTCTACTTTTGGGCTTTTCGGGCTCTCGCTTCTCCTTTTCCATGGGCGCTATTTCTCTGTGAAGGAGGTTTCGGACTGGAGCCTGCGCTGCTCAGCACGCTCGTAGGCCAGGATGATTTCCTGCACCAGCCGGTGCCTCACCACGTCAATATTGCTGAAAAACACAAAGCGGATATCGCGTACGCCCTTGAGCAATTGCATGGCTTCCACAAGCCCGGAGGTCTTGTTCTCAGGAAGGTCGATCTGGGTGATATCTCCGGTAATAACGGCTTTGGACCCTAGTCCCAGGCGCGTGAGGAACATCTTCATCTGTTCGCTGGTGGTGTTTTGCGCCTCATCCAGGATGACAAAGGCATCGTTCAAGGTGCGGCCACGCATGAAGGCCAGCGGAGCCACTTCAATGGCACCCCGCTGAAGGAGGCCGGCAGCCTTTTCATAGTCCATCATATCGTGCAGAGCATCATAGAGCGGGCGCAGGTAGGGGTTGACTTTTTCGGCGAGGTCTCCCGGCAGAAATCCCAGTTTTTCTCCGGCTTCCACCGCCGGCCGTACCAGCACAATCCGACGGACCTGCTCTTTGGTCATGGCCGCCACCGCCATGGCCATGGCCAGATAGGTTTTCCCCGTTCCTGCCGGGCCGATGCCGAAGACCACGTCGTAGTGGCGAATGGCTTCGATATACTCCTTCTGCCTGACGCTCTTGGGGGAAATAGTCCGCTTATTGGATGCAATGAAGACGTGGTCGAGAAAAATATCCTTCAGACTGCGGCTGAGGTTTTCACTGAGAATGCGGATGGCATAGACGATATCAGTGTCATATACCGGGTAGCCCTGCTGAATCAGTTCCGCCAGTTCGGTCAATAGTCGCTGGGTGAGCTCCACATCGGGTTCCTCCCCGGTAATGCTGAACTGATTCCCACGCAGGTTAACCCTGACCTCGAGCTGCTTCTCAATAATTTTGAGATGGTTGTTGCGTGCCCCAGCCAGTTGCTGCACCAGCTGGTTCTGGTCAAAAGAAAGCTGCGCGGTTGCTTCTTCCGCTTTGACTTTCGTCGATGATTTGTCCAAGGATATGGACATCCTCTCCAAAGCGTGTGGTTGTGCGCCAGCAAACGTTGCGCTGGCTTACCCGGCTCGAGCTGGTGCCGCCTGCCAGCTTCAAGCGCGCCTATATCTATCACGTGGCTGGCGCTCTGGCAATATTGCTCTTGGAGCGTGTCTGATAAGTCATTCACCTTGTCACCCCCGCGCCAATGTCGTTGCATTAAAACACCGCAACATCTTGGTTGACTTTGGGTCGATCTCTGCTATTCTAGAAGCGTTATTAGGCAGCCGTTGGGGGTGCTCAGATTTCTGGGCTGAGAAAACACCCTAAAAACCTGATCTGGATAATACCAGCGTAGGGAAACGGTTGCGAGCTGAGAAGTCTTCGAGGTTCGCTACCCATGGCCGTTTCCAAGATGCTGGAAACGGCTTTTTTATTTTGCCTGTCAATGGGCATGGCATCGCATGAGGGGCCTGACATCATCTCAACTTCTTGCAGGGAGGCAACTATCCCATGAACGACCGACTGATCATTGCAGGGCGCACCTTTCGCTCCCGCCTCCTGATGGGAACCGGCAAATTTGCCTCTTCTCAGCTCCTGGCACGGGCGATGGCGGCCTCGGGAGCAGAGATCGTGACCGTGGCGCTGCGCCGCGTGGAGCTCGATAATCCTGAGGATTCCATTCTGAGCGTAGTCGATCCGAACCAGTACCTGCTGCTGCCCAACACCTCGGGCGCGCGGGACGCCGACGAAGCGGTGAGGCTGGCGCGCCTCGCCCGGGCTGCCGGCTGCGAGCCCTGGGTGAAACTCGAGGTTACGCCCGATCCTCACCATTTGCTGCCCGATCCGGTTGAGACGCTTAAAGCGGCCGAAATTCTGGTTAAGGATGGCTTTGTCGTCCTTCCTTATATCAATGCGGACCCGGTGCTTGCCAAACGGCTTGAGGAGATGGGCACTGCCACCGTGATGCCTCTCGGTTCCGCCATTGGCTCCAAACAGGGGGTGCGGACGCGGGATGCCATCGAGATCATCATCGAAAAAGCCAACATTCCCGTGGTCGTGGATGCCGGATTGGGGGCGCCATCCCATGCCGCCGAGGCCATGGAGCTTGGCGCTGACGCCGTGCTGGTCAACACCGCCATTGCCGTCGCCGGAGACCCCGCAGCCATGGCCCAGGCCTTTAGAAAAGGAGTCGAAGCCGGGCGGGAAGCGTTCCTGGCGGGTCTGGGACGGCCCCAATCAAGGGCTGAAGCATCGAGTCCCTTAACCGGGTTTTTGAGGTAACGATCATGAGCTTCTACGACGAATTGCAGCACTATCCCTGGGATGAAATCGAACACCGCATCGCAAGCCGTACCGCCGGCGATGTCGAACGGGCCCTGGCGGCACCGTCGCCCAAACTGGATGATTTTGCGAGCCTCCTGTCGCCGGCGGCCGAGCCTTTTCTCGAGACGCTCGCCCAGCGCGCCCATCGGCTCACCGAGCAGCGCTTCGGCAGAGTGATCAGCATGTTTGCCCCGCTTTATCTCTCCAATGTGTGCAAGAACAGCTGCGTCTATTGCGGCTTCAACGTGCACAATCCGGTCGCCCGTCTGACCCTCAGCCCGGAGCAGGCCGAGGCTGAAGCCCGGCATATCCACGACATGGGATATCGGCATATCCTTCTTGTTTCCGGTGAATCACCGCATATCGTCACCATGGATTACCTCCACGCCGTGCTCGAAAGGCTTCGCCCGCTCTTCGCCTCCATCGCCATCGAGATCTTTCCGCTGGACACCGACGCTTATGGCGATCTCATCGGGCATGGGGTGGACGGGCTCACGGTTTTTCAGGAAACCTACCATGAACAGCGCTACCGGGATTTTCACCTGGGCGGAAAAAAGCGTGATTTCAAATGGCGTCTGGGAACGCCGGAGCGAGGCGGTGAAGCCGGTTTTCGCCGGATCGGCCTCGGCGCGCTGCTGGGCCTTTGCGACTGGCGGACCGAGGGCTTTTTCCTGGGACTGCACACCCGGTATCTCCTGCGCACCTTCTGGCAGTCTCAGGTGGCCATTTCCTTTCCCCGGCTCTGTCCGGCGGCGGGCGCCTATCAGCCGCCTCTCCCGGTTTCCGATGTCAACTTCGTGCAGCTGCTGACCGCGCTGCGCCTGTTCCTGCCGGATGCCGGCCTGGTGCTTTCGACCCGCGAACTGCCCACCTTCCGCGACCACCTGATCCCGCTTGGCGTGACCACGATGAGCGCCGGTTCGCGAACCGATCCCGGTGGCTACACCCATGCGGGTGAGGCCGAGGCGCAGTTTGAAATCGCCGACGAACGCCCGCCGCACATCGTTGCCCAGGTGATTCGCGGCAAGGGCTACGAGCCGGTCTGGAAAGATTGGGACCCGGCCTTTCTCCAATACTCCGAAACAGGATAGAGGCCTTTCATGGAAATTACCGTCAACGGAGAGAAGAAGGAATATTACGGGGCACCCCTGATGTCGGACTTCCTGGCGTTCCTGGGAATCAGCCCCCGGCCGGTTGTCGTCGAACGGAACCTGCGGATTGTGCCGCGCGACGAAATCGGCCAGGAGCCGGTCGCCGACGGCGACTCCATCGAAATCATACGCTTTGTCGGGGGTGGTTGATGAATCGTGAGGCCAGGAAGAGGAAGTTCCTCGAAGTGGATATCTACCCGGTTACCTGCGAACGGCTTTCCGTGGGCCGATCCAACCTGGAAGTTCTGAAAGATGTGATCCGGGGCGGCGCCAGGATCATCCAGCTCAGGGAAAAGGACTATTCGCGCAAAGCCCTCTATCAGCTGGCCCTTGCCTTTCGGGAAATCACCCGCAAGGCAGGGGTCCTACTTTTCATCAACGATTATCTGGACGTCGCCATGGCCGTCGAGGCCGACGGGGTGCACCTGGGTCAGGACGATCTGCCCGTAGCGGCAGCCAGGAGGCTCGCTCCGGAACTGTTGATCGGGGCCTCAACCCACTCCCTCGAAGAGGCTTTGCAGGCCGAGGCCGACGGTGCCGACTATGTCAATATCGGCCCGATCTTTCCCACGAAAACCAAGGAAGGCATCCATCAGGTCCTCGGGCCGGCAGCCATCCCCGCCATCGGCGCCGGCATCCGGCTGCCCTTCACGGTCATGGGGGGCATCAATGATGTCAATATCGGTCAGGTCTTGGCACAGGGGGCGCGGCGCGTGGCCATGGTGACCGCCATCACCCAGGCCCCCGATATTACCGCGAAGGTGAGCGCCCTGCGGGGGCTCATCAAAGGCAGCGACACAGGCTGAAGCCCAGCTGGTGAGCCGCTGGTGGACAAAATCCACTTAAATCCAATCTTTTTACGCTAATCAATACTCTTTCGCATATTCGTCACTATCTTGGGGGGAACGCAGTGCTGAGGAACTACCTCAGAGCTCCTCTCCCTTGATGGGAGGGTTCGGGGAGGGTGAGAATGACCCACCCGTTGCACCCCCGCCCAACCTCGTCCATCAAGGCGGAGGAATATCGGGGCATCTGGAGAGAATGGCCGGGTGCCGAGGCTGGGGTAGCGGCAGGAAACCGCAGTCTCAGGGCTGTCGTGTTGGGGAGTTTCCCCGGCATATCGATACGATGGAGCGCCTATGAGGTACAAGTATGGAGCAATGGTAATGGTGCTGATGATCCTGAGCGTTGCAGCCTTTGACGGCTTTTGGGTGAGGCAAGCCGGGGCTGTCACGGAGGAGGCCGACATGACCCAACAGAAGAGTGCCGCTGCGGGCGGCCAGGGAATCAAACCCGCGGATGCCGTTTTCAAGACCGAGGAAGAATGGCGTGAAACCTTGACCCCGGAGCAATTGCACATCCTGCGCGAAAAAGGAACCGAGCGGGCCTTTACCGGCAGGTACCATGACCACAAGGGCAGAGGGACCTATGTATGTGCGGCCTGCGGCAACCGTTTGTTCAGCTCGGAGACCAAGTTCGACTCGGGGACCGGCTGGCCGAGCTTCTGGGCGCCGATTGCCGACGCCGGCATCAAAACCGCCGTCGACGGCAGCTTTTTCATGACTAGAACGGAGGTAATGTGTGCCCGATGCGGCGGACATCTCGGACACGTCTTCGAAGATGGCCCCAGGCCGACCGGCCTGCGCTATTGCATCAATTCGGCAGCCTTGAACTTTTTGGCTGAGTGAGGAGGGTCCCATGAAGGAATATATGATCCTGCTTTTTGTCTTTACCCTGGTCAGTTTTCTGGGGATTTCCCGGACTGCTGAGCCAGCGGGTGTTCCCGGCGCAGGACAAGCCGGCCTCCTGAAGGCCACCTTTGCCGGAGGCTGCTTCTGGTGCATGCAGCCGCCCTTCGACAAGCTGGAAGGCGTGATCTCGACCACCGTTGGCTACATCGGCGGCCAGGAGCAAAACGCGACCTATGAGCAGGTCTGCTCGGGAACTACCGACCATGCGGAAGCCATCCAGGTGGTGTATGATGCCTCTCGTGTTTCCTATTCCCAACTGCTTGAAGTCTTCTGGAGAAACATCAACCCCACTCAGCCGGATGGCCAGTTCGTGGACACCGGGCGCCAATACCGCACGGTCATCTTCTACCACGACGAAGAGCAGCAGCGGCTGGCTGAAGCCTCGCGCGACGAACTTGAGAAGTCCGGAAGATATGGGAGGCAGATCGTTACCGAGATTGTTCCGGCAACTCCCTTCTACCCCGCCGAGGATTATCACCAGGAATACTATAAGAAGAGTCCCCTGCGTTATCAGTACTATCGGTCAGGTTCAGGCCGGGACCATTATTTGGAGAAGCTCTGGGAGAAATGAGGGGCCGGCGCTGCCAGCCTGATCCAGAGTCCTGGGCGACCTCTTCCAGGCCTTTACCCCGGCTGCCATGAATCTCAGGGACCACCCTTCCTGAGCGTCGGAGCAAGCGTGGGTATCCTCTTTTGCGTGTTCTTGATTGCTGGATTGGCTGCCCCGCGAGACGTTCGATCGGCTCCTCTACTATCGTGAGGCCTCCTACAGTACCTCCGGACGATTGTAGTCGAGGACTAGCGGCGACCGATCAGCAATGGATCAGGGGGGATTTGCCGGCATTTCGTGAAGGCAGTCAGGCAGGTGCGGTTTCTGGTATGGAGAATCCTTCAGCAGCGTTGAAGCATACGTTGTGGCTTACCGTGATCAGCGGTATCGTCGATTTGGCCCTGGCGATCCTCAAGATTGGCTTTGGGTATGTCAGCGATATTCAGTCCATCACCGCCGATGGAATCCACTCCCTCAGCGATCTTGTTGTCGACATCTTTCTTTGCGTGTTCATCAAGCTCTCCCATAAGCCTGTTTCCCGAGGGCGTCCTTATGGTCAGCGAAAGCTGGAACCCTTTGCGGCCTTGGTCATGGCCGTGGTCCTTGTCATCACGGCCCTTTTCCTGATCAAGGAAGCCATGGCGGACCTGAGCGAAGCGCCCTTGGGGACACCCATGCTCCCCGGGATCATCCTGACGCTCTTCGCCATCGCCGTTAAGGAAAGCTTGTTCTGGGTTACCCTCATCCAGGGGAAGAAACTGAAAAGTGCCGCCCTGGTCGCGAATGCCTGGCATCATCGCTCTGATGTGCTTTCTTCGGCGGCGGTGCTGGTTTGCCTCTTGCTGAGCTCTTTCTTGGGCAATCAGGCGCTGTGGGATTTGCTGGGAGTCACGGCGGTGACCATGATGATCCTCAAGGCCGCGTGGGACATTGCCCGGGGGTCTTTTGTCGAACTCTTCGATTACGCTCCCCCCAGAGAAGTCTTGGCGAAGATCGAGACCATTGCGGACGAGGACCCGAACGTTGTCTTGGTCCATGATCTCAGGGTTCGCACCATCGGTGGCGCCTACCATATTACCATGAGCATGGAATTGGACAGCGACCAGACCATTGGCGAAAGCCATACGATTACCACCCGGATAAAGGAACGAATCCAGGCGGAGATGCCGGATATCTTTTCTATTCTCATTCAAGTCGCGCCGGCGGGCACGCTGGCGTCGCGACTGAGGGAAATCGGCCTGGAGAACCTGCAGGAGAAGGACTTCCTGTGACTTTCCTGCTGCCCTGTTTGGCTAAAAAGCTTAGTTCATACCAGTACCTCGGGGTTGTGCGGCCTGCGGCAACCGTCCGTTCAGTTCGGAGACCAAGGCCGGGTGGGCGCATTATCTGGAAAAGGTCTCAGAAGAATGAGCAAGGAATGATCTCGCAGAGGATGTGTGCTAGAGTAGATCTTGCTCAATCGAGAGCTGCCGGTGAGCTGTCCCGCTACTCGTCAACCATGTGCTCAGCTTCCCAGTGAATCAGCCTTGTGAAGGTTGCCTTGTCTCGTTGCTGAAATCCTTGATATTCAGCGTAGTCGAGTGAGATTGGCTCTCCAGCCGCGATGGAAGCGTCACTTGCGGGTGTTGAGCAGCTCCCCCGGTAATGCGGCCTGCAATCCTGAGCTCGAATACCAGAGAAGGGACGGCTACTATCTGCTTTGGATCTCCCCAGCACGGGAGGGTTTGGTGGAAATGGTTTGTTTCAGACCTATACGATTGGCGGCGTTATGCTGCGGTATAGCCTTATGCTGGGTGTGCCTTTCGTTTGCTGCCCAGGATAAGGCCTCGATACCATCCGTGATCGGGATCGAGCTGGTAGAAACACACAAAACCATAACGTTGGATGAACTCATCCAGGAAGCCGGCAGGAGCAACCCAGGCATTCTGGCGGCACAAGAGACCATGAAAGCCAAGAAATCGCTGATCCAGCCGGCCGAAACCCTACCCGATCCCACCATCAAGT